>JAWODB010000331.1:0-19243 GCA_046483505.1 Phycisphaerae bacterium | reverse complement strand
AGCGGATCTTGGGCCGCAAATCAACCACCCACCCCATCCGTTGCGGTCCAGCTAAGGATGCGCAAAAAGAGGGGGTTTCCGACCCGAAAAAACCCGATTTCTCACTGGACGTTAGGCCGATGTTAGGTTATGCTTCTTGCGGCGGACCGGCCGAAGCCGGGCGCCGCGGTCCCTTGGAGCCCATGGGAAAGAACGGCCGTTCCCATGACCCGCACCGACGTCCAACCCGCCATCTTCCTGGTGGACATCGACGCCTTCTTCCCGCAGGTGGAGCAGATTCTGCGGCCGCAGCTGCGCGGCCGGCCGGTCATCGTCGGCGGACGGGCCGACGACCGCAGCGTCGTCGCCTCGGCGAGTTACGAGGCCCGGGCCCGGGGCGTGCGGACGGCCATGCCCATCGCCCAGGCCCGCCGCCTCTGCCCGGAGGCGGCGTTCCTGCGTGGCGACTTCCACGCCTACGCCCGTTTCTCCCGCCGCATGATGGACCTCTGCCGGCGGTACACGCCGCTCGTCGATCCTACCTCGATGGACGAGGCGTATCTCGATATCACCGGCTGCCGGCGGCTGCTGGCGATGGGCGGCATCGTGGACGGCGACGGCCCGGCGTGGCCCCTCCAGGCCGCCGACCATCTGAAACGGGCCGTCCGCCGCGACCTGGACCTGGAGGTCACGATCGGCGCGGCGACGAACCGGCTGGTGGCCAAGATCGCGTGCTCCCGCGCCAAGCCGCGCGGCGTGGCGTGGGTCCGCCCCGGATACGAGGCCCGGTTCCTCGCCCCCCTGCCCCTGCGGGACCTGCCGGGCATCGGCCCCCGGACGGCCGAGCGCCTCGCCCGGTACAACCTCCAGCGGATCGGGGACCTGGCGCGCATCCCGCAGCGGATGCTCGTCGAGCATTTCGGCCCGGCCGGCCGGACGCTCGCCGAACGCGCCCGCGGCATCGACCCCACGCCCGTCACGGCGGGCGCCGCCGATCCCCGCTCCATCAGCCGCGAGACCACCTTCGAGACCAACCTCATCGACACCACCGAGATCACCGCCATGCTCTTCTACCTGCTCCAGCGCGCCTGCCGCCAGTTGCGGGAGGACGGGCTGCTCGCCCGCACCGTGGGCGTTAAGGTCCGGTACGCCGACTTCAAGACCGTCGGCCGGAGCCGGAGCCTGCCGACCTTCTCCGACCACGACGACGATTTCTGGCCGGTGGCCCGCGACCTCTTCCGCCGCGTGCATACGCGGCGGGTGGGCGTCCGGCTGGTGGGGGCGCGGCTGTCGCACCTGGCACCGACCGGCCGGCAGATGGACCTCTTCGACGAGGCCGACCGCCGGCGCCGCCGGGCGTTCTACCGCAGCGTGGACCGCGTGCGGGACCGCTTCGGCTTCAGCGCCCTGGTGACGGGGCGGTCGATCGACCTGCTGGCGACGCACGAGCGCGACGCGCGCGGTTTCCGCCTGCGCACGGCGTGCCTGTCCAGATGAGTGTTTTAACGCAGAGATCGCAGAGGACGCAGAGAAAAACAAACAGACAATCACGCTCGAAAACAATGAGAACTCAAACAGCGGCAAGATGAACATCGGGCCGTCTGGCCGGATTTTGCCTTTGCTGTGACCGTCTTTCTCGTTGTTCTCTGCGCTCTCTGCGGGCTCTGCGTTAAAAACCCATCTGCGGACTGTATCGACGGCACGGGGATGGGATATGAGGCATGACGTCCAGGCATACCGGGTCCACCGGTTTCGTGCACCTGCACGTCCGCAGCGAGCACTCGCACCTGTTCGGCGCGAGCCGCGTGGGCGACCTCGTCCGGACGGCCGCCGGCCTCGGCTACCACGACCTCGCCCTGACCGACCGCAACGGCCTGTACGGGGCGGTCGAGTTCTACCGGGCCGCCCGCGCGGCGGGCCTTACGCCGATCATCGGGCTGGAACTGAGCAGCACAAGCGCACCGGCTCAACGCCCGGTCATGAGCGAAGCGAATGGCCGGGAAAACGGCCAACAGCCACGGCGAGATTCTTCGCTCGCGCCGCTCGCTCAGAATGACAACCCTCCCACCGTCCGTCCGGCGCGGCCCACGCGCGCCGTCCTCCTCGCCCGCAGCCTCGACGGCTACCGCACGCTCTGTCGGCTCGTGACCGCCCGGCACCTGAACCCGGACTTCCGCCTCGCGGGCGCCCTCGCCGCCGACCACGAGGACGTGTACGTCCTGGTGCCGGACCCGCGGCTGCTCGCGGACCTGGCCGGCCGGGTGCCGGAGGGGCGCCTCTTCGCCCTCGTGGAGGCATTCGGCGACCGGTCGACGCGGCTGGCGAATGACGGCCTGGCCCGTGCGGCGTCGAAGCGCGGGATTCCGCTCGTCGCCGGCGGGGCGGTTGCGTTCCACGCCCCGGGCCGCTTCGCCGCCCATCGGACGCTGCGGGCCATCGCCCTGCGGACGACCGTGGCCGACGTGCCGCGGCGCGAACTCGCCCATCCCAAGGCCCACCTGAAGGGCCCCGGCGCAATGGCCGCCCTCTTCCGCCGGTACCCGGAGGCCGTCGCGAACACGGTCCGCATCGCGGCGGATTGCCGGCTGGAGTTGCCGCTCGGCCGGCCCGCCCTGCCGACCGCCGACGTGCCGCCGGGCGAGACCGCCTACTCGCACCTCGCGAAGCGGGCCTTCGCGGGCCTGGAGCATCGGCAGACACCGCTCCGGCCGGAGGCCGTCCGGCGCCTCCAGCACGAACTCGCCATCATCGACCAACTCGGCTTCGCCGACTACTTCCTCATCATGCACGAGATCGTGACGTGGGCCCGCGAGCGGGGCATCCCGTGCGTGGCCCGCGGTTCGGCCGCCGGGAGCCTCGTGGCCTGGTGCCTCGGCCTCTCGGGCGTGGACCCGATGGCCTACGGCCTGCTGTTCGAGCGGTTCCTGAACCTGGAACGGGCCGACGTGCCGGACATCGATCTCGATATCTGCTGGCGCCGCCGCGACGAGGTCATCGACCACGTCTACGACTCCTGCGGCGCCGGGCGGGTGGCGATGATCTCGACGCACCAGCGGTTCCAGGCCCGCAGCGCGTTCCGGGAGACGGCCAAGGCGCACGGCCTGCCGCCGGAGGAGGTGGACCGCCTCTCCCGCCGGCTGCCGTACTATTCGGCCACGGGCATCCGCGACGCCGTCGTCTCGTTTCCGGAACTGCGGGATTTCCCGGTGGGGCGGGAGGACGTGGCCCGGATTCTGGAAATCGCTGCCGCCCTCGACGCCCTGCCCCGGCACCTGAGCGTGCACGTGGGCGGCCTGGTGGTCGCCGACCGCCCGCTGACCGATTACCTGCCGCTCCAGGTCGCGGCGAAAGGCGTCGTCATCACCCAGCCGGAGGCCGACGCCGTCGAGGCGCTGGGTCTGGTGAAGATGGATCTGCTGGCCCAGCGGTCGCTCTCGATCATCGAGACGGCCGTCCGTGAGATCGAGAAGAACCACGGCGTCCGGCTCGACCCGCAGGCAATCGCCGACGGCGACGCGGCGGCGCGCCGCCTGCTCGAGCGCGGCGACACGTTCGGCTGCTTCCAGATCGAGTCGCCGGGCATGCGGCACCTGCTGCGGCAGATGGAGGCCCGCGGGCGGATGGACGTGATCCTGGGCCTGTCGCTCATCCGGCCGGGGCCGGCGTCCAGCGGGATGAAGGAGCGGTTCATCCGCCGCCGCCGCGGGCTGGAACCCGCCGAGTACCTCCATCCCGCCCTCCGCGACGTGCTCGGCGACACCTACGGTGTGATGCTGTACCAGGAGGACGTCATCCGCGTGGCCCATGCGGCCGCCGGGTTCACCCTGGCCGAGGGCGACCGTCTGCGGAAGGACCTCGCGAAGGGCGCCTCGGACGCGGCGCTGGCGGCGTGGCGGACGCGGTTCGTCCGCGGATGCCTGGCCCGCGGCGCCCGCCGCACCGACGCCGAGACCCTGTGGGACCGCGTGGCCCAGTTCGCCGCCTACTCCTACTGCAAGGCCCACGCGTGCACGTATGGCGAAATCGCGTACCGGACGGTCGTCCTGCGGGCCCGGTGGCCGGCCGAGTTCGCCGCCGCCGTCCTCGCGAACGACGCCGGGTACTACGAGCGGCGGACGTACCTGGAAGACGCCCGCCGCCGCGGGTGCCCCGTCCTCGGGCCGGACGTCAACGCCTCCGGCGTGGAGGCGACGACGGAGGTCGTCGGCGAATCGGCACATTTAGCCGCCGGGCTTGCCCGGCGCGCCGCCGAAGCGGAGGCCGAACCCTCCGAGGCCCGCGCGGCGGGTGCGGAGACCTGCCGCGCACCAACGGGCGAATCGCCCCGGCGCGTCGCCGTCCGGCTGGGGCTCGCGGACGTGCGGGGCCTCTCGGTCCGGGCGATGCGGGCGCTCGTCGGGGCCCGCGAGGCCGACGGGCCGTACCGCTCCGTGGCGGACCTGCTCGCCCGGGTCCGCCTGTCGACGGAGGAGGCCGAGCACCTCGCCCTCGCCGGGGCGATGGACGCGCTGGCGGCGAACCGGCCGCAGGCCCTCTGGCAGGTGCACGCCCTGGCCGGCGCGGCCCGTCCGGACGGGCCGCTGCTCGCCGGCACCGGTCCGCCCGAGTCGCCGCCCTGCCCCGACCTGGCCGACTACCCGCTCGCCCGGAAGGTGGAACTGGAGGCCCACCTGCTGGGCGGCATGACACCGACGGCGCACCCGTTGGCGATTGCGGAATGCGGAGTGCGGAGTGCGGAGTTAACAAACGGCAAATCGGAAATCGGAAATCGGAAACCTGGTTCGAGCCCTCTGCGTAAGCAGAGGGATACTCCCATCTGCCCTGTCCGCGACGTGCCGGGCCACGCCGGCGAGGAGGTGACGGTCGCCGGCCTCCTGTTCGCCGAGCGGCGGGCGCGGACGAAGACCGGCGAGTTCCTCAAGTTCATCAGCCTCGAGGATCCGACCGGCACGGTCGAGGGCGTCCTCCTGCCGGAGGCATACCAGCGGCTGGGTGGCCGCCTGACCGACCGCGGGCCGTACCTCGTGACCGGCACCGTGGAGGACCATTTCGGGGCGGTCTCGCTCGTGGTGTCGGACCTGGAGCGGGCGGCGGCGGCGGTTGCGGCGGGCGAGGCGTCACCGAAGGCGGCCCGGGCGCGCTCCCCTTCGGGCCGCGGCTAAAAGGGCATCGCCAATCCGAAATCCGCATTCCGAAATCCGAAATCAGAACAGCGTCCCCTGCTCCCCCGGCGGCAGGCCGTCCTCCGCCACGCGCTCCAGGAACGGGTACGCGCGCACGAGCGGCGACGGCACGGGCACCTTCCGGCCGGCGAGGCGCGACAGAATCTGGAGGGCGTTCGCCGGCGCCTGTCCGCGATAATGGTTGTTCGTAAACACAAACGTCTTCTCGCTCCGGCGGGCGACGTCGCGGATGCGGTCGATCCATTCCTCCAACTCGTCCTCGCGGTACAGGTAATCGTACCTGGCGTCGCGGCCGGCCTTGGGGTCGAACCACGCCCGGCGGTTCCGCCCGTGCAGACGCACGTACCCGACGGGCGAGGTGACGAGACTCATGGGCGGGACGCCGCTGCGGCTGCGGGGCTGGTCGATGTTCGCCCACCCCAGGCCGCGCTCCCGCAGGAACGCCGCCGCCGCTTCGTCGGTCCAACTGACGTGCCGGACCTCGACGACAAGCGGCAGATGGCCGAAGTCGCTGCGAATCGCCTCCAGGTGCCCGAGGGCCGTCGCGTCGCACCGGAACGACCACGGGAACTGGACGAGGACCGCCCCGAGGCGCCCGGCCTCGCGCACCGGCTCCACGCCGCGCAGATACGCGTCCCGTTCTTCAGGCATCCAGGGCGTCTCGCGCTCGTGCGTGAACCGCTGGTGAAGTTTGAACGTGAACGTGAACTCCTCGGGCGTGCGGCGAAGCCAGGAGGCGGCGGCCCGCGGACTCGGCGGACCGTAAAAGGAGGAGTTCACCTCCACGCAGTCGAAGAACCCGGCCAGGTACGCCAGGCGGTCGAAGCGGGACGGCACCTCCTCCGGGTAGAACCGGCCGTGCCAGTCGTCGTACGACCAGCCGGACGTGCCGACGCGGATGGAGGTCGCAGTTTCACTCGATTCGGCGGTCATCCTCGCACCGCCGGCGAGGGTACCGTTCGCGGCGCGCGGAAGCAAGCCACCGCCCGAAGAGGGAAAAAACCGCCGACCTACGGTCGACGGCTCAACGGCTGCGCGGCGGGAGCGGAGGCCCGCCGCGCGTCACCTGGTGTCGCGGCCTCACTCCGCCTCGGGCAGGCGGAGGCGCATGCCCACGTACAGGCGGGCGTTCAGGGAGGAGAGAACGTCCTTGTTGGCCTCGTAGATCTTCGGGTACATTGCCGCATCGTTATACATTTTTCTGGCGATGCCGATGAGCGTGTCGCCCTTCTTGACGACGTAGACCTTCTGCCGCTTCGCCTTTTGCGCCCGGGCGGGCTGCGCCTGCTTCGGCTTCGGCAGGATGATGCGGTCGCCGACGCGCAGCCGCGACGGGTCCAGCCCGGGGTTCGCCTCCTGGATCGTCTGGACGTACTTCGGGTCCCCGTACTTCTGCATGGCGATGTCGTAGAGCGTGTCGCCGGAGGCGATGACGTAGGTGTTGTCCGGCTCGGTGGTCCGTCGGCGGACGAGGGGACGGTCGACGACCTCGCCCTCGACGCCTTCCGGCCGCAGGACCGGGCCGGGCGGGTCGGCGCCGGCCACTTCGTCGCCCGTGCCGCCGGCCACGATGGTGCCCTCGTCGCGGGAGGTGGACGTGAGGTCGATCGTGTCGGCGGGCTCGCGGCGGGCGGTGTCGGACGCACGGGCGTCGGAGGTGCCGGCATCGGAGGAAGCAGGCGGGCGCGGCAGGCCGGGCGCGGGCTT
Source organism: Phycisphaerae bacterium (assembly GCA_046483505.1). GTDB lineage: Bacteria > Planctomycetota > Phycisphaerae > FEN-1346 > FEN-1346 > BS750m-G62. Next base: position 12,374 of record JAWODB010000331.1, on the reverse strand, counting down.
CGGCGAAGCGTCTTCTTCTTCGGCGGCGCGGGCCAGGCGGTCGCGCCACCGCTGATACATCGCCACCGGGTCGCTGTAATCGCGCTGGCCTTCGCCGGTCCGCGTCACCTCCGACGGGCCGGGCGACTGGTAGGTGCCCAGGTCGCTCCAGTCGCGGCTGGCGATGAACAGGGCCCCCACCGCCATGGCCACGAGCAAGAGGACCAGGATGACTTTGGTCAGCGGCCGCATGCGGCATCCTCGCGGCAGTCCGCGTTTCGGACGAACCCTCTCCCAACGGATATTATCGGGCGTCGGGCGGTGATGCGATTAACTTTTCTCCGCCGCCTTCCCCCAGGCCATGCGGACGAGAATCCACGTGACGGGCACCGTGACCAGGGCGCCGACGGCCGCCGGGCCCGCCCAGGCGGCCCGGGCCTCCACGCGTGCCAGGGCAGCCAGCAGACCCAGCACGACGGCCGCACCCGGCGCCAGCAGGCTCACCGCCGCCAGGGCCTTCACGAGGACGGAGGACTTCTCGGCGAGCGGCCAGGTCTGGCCGTCCGCACGCGCCCGGACGGCTCCCCAGGTGACGGCCACCCAGCCCACCTGGAGCACCGCCCACACCCAGCCCTGCCACGTGCCGAAGAACGCGCCGGGCGTCTTCCACACGAACACGTAGTAGGCCAGCAGGCCGACGCCCACGATCGGGTACACCCACACATACACACGGAACAGGTACTCGCGGAGCACCAGAATGGGGCTCGCGATGGCAATCGAGGAGTACGTCCCCACCAGCGTGCCGAACAGCATCACGAACGCCAGCCCGTGCACCGTGGAAGCGCGGCCGGCGAAGATGTACAGCGCCATGACCGCCAGGAACGTGGTGGTGCTCGTCAGGACGGTCCGCGAGATGACCTGGTTGATGCTGTTGTTGACCACCGAGGCGGACATCTCGCCGTGCCGGCCGCGGTTCTCCCGGATGCGGTCGAACACGACGATCGTGTCGTTGATGGAGTAGCCGACGAGCGTCAGGAACGCGCCCACGACCGGCAGGTTGATTTTGAAATCGGCCAGCATGAGCCAGTCGCCGAAGACGGTGTCGGCGACCAGGGCGGCCACCGTGACCGCCCCGAGGGTGATCAGCACGTCGTGCACGAGGGCCACCACCGCCGCCAGGCCCGAAGAGAACTGGGCGAAACGGACCCAGACATACACGATCATGAGCGCGAGCGAGAGGAGGATGGCCATCACCGCCTTGTCCCACGCCTCGGAGGCCATCGTCGGCTCGAACGAGGTCGTGGAGGCGAACGTCTGCTCGGTGCCGAGGGCGCGCTCGACGATCTCCGACCAGAACGCCGGGATCGCCTGCGGGCCGCGCTGCGCGTCGAACGGCTGCTCCACCCATATGTCGAAGGCCTTGAACTCGCCCGCCCGCTCGGCCGGCACCGTCCCTTTGACCTCGAACAGCGTGCCCACCATGTCCGGGTACCGGTCGCGCAGGAAGACGTCGATGCGGCGTTGGACCTCGCCCACCGGCAGGGGCGGCGTGACCTCGGCCTGGATGCGGGTCATGCCGAGGAAGCGGCGATACTCCCGCGGGATGTGCCGCGCCGCGGGCACGCCTTCGGGAGCCGCCTCGGGCGGCGCGGCCTCCTCTGCCGGTTTCTCCTCGGCGGCGGACGGCGCATCGGCCGCGCCGTCGGCTTCTTTCTCCTCCGGCGGAGCGGTCTGGGCCGCTTCCGGCGTCGGCTCACCCGCCGGGGCCGCCTCGCCGGCTTCGGCCGCCTCGCCCTCCGCCCCGGCGGCGGGCAGCGACCCCTCGGACTGCATCCGGTCGCGGATCACGTCCTCGGTAATCGGCGAGGCCGTCACCGTGGCCTGGCTGGTGCCGAGTTCGGGGCGCATGTCGGCGAACGCGGTGGCCAGGGCGTCCTTGACGAGCGCTTCGTCGGCACCGGCCTCGCCGGTGGCGGGCACGCTGATGAGGAACCGGTCCACCTTCTCGCCGATGGGCTGGTAGGCGTACTCGAGTTCCTGGACCGTGGCGGTGGGGCCGAGGGCCTCCACCACGCGGTCGCGGACGGCGTCGATGGAGACGGCGTCCTGCCCCTCGGGCACCTTGAGGGCCAGTTCCACCTGCGTGCCGCCCGTGAACTCGATGTCGTACTTCTCGTCGCCCCGCGCGAAGAAGAGCATGGCCCCGATGGCGGCGGCGGCACCGGAGACGACGACCGCCGGCCGGACGAACCGCATCCAGTCGATGTTCGGGTGGCTGAACAGGCGGAACATGCCGATGTCGCGGACCACGCCCCACCGGATGCCCGTCTCGAAGACGATCCGCGTCACGACCACCGCCGTGAACATGCTGACCATGATGCCGATGATCATGACGACGGCGAAGCCCTTGACCTCCTCGGTGGCCAGGCCCGGGTACAGCAGCACGAACGCCGGGATGAGGGTCGTGATGTTGGCGTCGAGAATCGTCCGGAACGCACTGTGGTACGCCCGCTTCAGGGCGAACGGAAGGCTGCCCTCCTTGCCCTTCTCCTCGCGCAGGCGCTCGAAGATGAGGACGTTGGCATCGATGGCCATCGAGAGCGAGAGGATCAGGCCCGCGATGCCCGGCAGGGTCCACGCCTGCCGCACCAGCGACATGATGCACACGATGAGCACCAGGTTCAGCAGGAGGGCGAAGTCGGCCACCAGGCCCGCAAACCGGTAATAAATGAGAATGAACACGACCACCAGGCCGAAGCCGATGAGGCTGGCGTGGAAGCCGCGCCGGATGTTGTCGGCCCCGAGTTCCGGCCCGACGGTCCGTTCCGTCACGGGGTCGCCGAGGCTGGCGGCGAGTTGGCCGGAGTTCAGAACCGTGACGACCTCGTCGCGCTCGCGCAGGGTGTCGTAGCCCTCGATGATGCCGCCGGAGGACAGGGTCGCCTTCAGGACGGGGGCGGACTGGATGACGCCGTCCAGGAGGATGGCCATGTGCCGGCCCCGCATCTCCGGCCGCGTCAGCCGGGCCATGCGGGCGCCGGCCTCCGGCTTGAGGCTGAAGACGACGATCGGCTCGCCGTTCTGCGTGGACGGGGCCGCACGCGACAGGTCCTGGCCGCTCACGTCCTGCCGGTCGGAGACGTCGACGAGCGCCTCGACGGTCCGGGCCTCCTCGTCCACCACGTACACCCAGTTCCAGGCGTCGAGCAGGCCCTCCTTGTACCACGTCCACCCCTTGTCCTGGCGGAGCGGATACCACTTGAAGCGCGGGTCGCCGGGCGGCTGGCCGGCCTGTTTGCGGCGGACGATGCGGTCGAAGTTCGCCTTGTCGCGGTCCTCCTGGCGGTTGACCATGATGCGGAACTCGAGGAACCCCGCCTGCCCGACGAGCCGCTTCACGCGCGTCACGTCGCGCTGCGTGGCGAGGGCGTCGGTCAGGACCCGCCGCCAAAGGTCGAGGGCGGCCTCATCCTCCGGGTCGACGGCCACGAAGACGGCCACCTGCTCCCACCGCTGGTCCTCGCGCTCCAGGCCCACGACGGCGTACGGGACCCGCTCGTCGGCCTCCAGAAGCCGGACGTTCTCGCTGACGCGGTTGCGCACGTCGTCGAGCCACAGGGCCGGCTTCAGATGCACGACGAGGCGTGTGCCCGCCAGCAGCGCCTCGCGGTGCGTCTCGAGGGTCTCCAGGGTCATCGTCTCGCCGCGGCGGCGGGCGTCCTCGATGGCCGAGGCCACGTGCTCCAGCGCCACCGGCCCGGCGTCGATGCGGACGCGGGTCCGGCGGCCCGGCAGGACGATCTCCAACCGGTGCTCGCCGATGGGGCGCACCGTGTACCCGCGCGTGCCCTGGGGATCGATGCGGCCGGTGATGACGCGCTTCGCCTCCTTGGCGGACGGGGCCTCGGCGCCTTCCGGCGCACGGAGTTGGTAGATCAGGCTCGTTCCGCCCTGGAGGTCGATGCCCAGGCGGAACAGGTCACGCAGGTCCGCCTGGGGATCCGAGATGACCCCATACAGCGGGAACCCGACGATGACGGCGATGGCGATCAGACTGACCCAGTAAACCCATCGACTCATTGCAGCCTCGATTCGTGCCTAGGGTGGCGCGGCCCCGTTTTGTGTGTTGAATGCGGCGGGTCTCCGTACCCGCCGCGGGGGATAAGCCGCGGCACGCCGCGGCCTACGTGCTTATTGCCCTGGAGGGAGCGCATCCCCTTTAGTACCTTCTGGCAACGCTCCATCCTTCTCGTCTTCGCGCACCACGCGGCTTATGTAATCGCGAGCAACTCGCATCTTCACGTCTGCCTTCTCGTCGATCTTGATGGTGACTTCTTCGTCCCCTACAGACACGACAATGCCGTGGATTCCGCCCAGGGTCACAACATGGTCGTGCTTCTTCAGACTGTCCAGCATCTCCCTCTTGCGTTGCTCTTCTTCCTTCCGCCGTTTCTGCTGCGGCCGGATGAGCAGGAAGTAGAAGATGACGAAGATGCCGCCCAGCAGGATCAGCGAATGCCAGGAACACGGCTGCTGCTGATCCTGTCCCTCGGGCGGCGTTTCATTGGGTTCGGCAGCCACGATGGCGTAGGTTTTCACGGTCAGCCCCTTCCAGAAGCGCTTGCGCGGCGGGTCTCCGCACCCGCCGCGACGGCTCACGCCCTCAGGCGGTCGGTGGACGGTCGATGCGGAGACCGGCCGCGCCGTGCTCGTCTACACCCGCCCAAAGAGTCATACTTTTAGTCGGTTCCGGCGTATCTGTCAAGGATGGCCTCGGCCTCGGCGCGGAAACGGCCGTCCCGGACGGCCTCGCGCAACCGCCCGAACAGGCGCGTGAAGAACCGCAGATTGTGGATACTGACGAGGATCGGCCCGAGCATTTCCCCGGCCTGGAAGAAATGGCGGATCGCCCCGCGGCTGAAGGGCTGTTTCATCACCCCCTCTCCCTCGATGGGAGAGAGACGGGGTGAGGGTGAATGCCGTGAACCCAGCGCCGGGTCCCCCTCACCCTGCCCTCTCCCGCCAGGGGAGAGGGTATCGAAACAACCGCCGCACGCCGGGCAGTCGCATCCCGGCTCGATCGGCCGGGCGTCCGTCTTGAACCGCTCGTTCCGCAGCCGGACCATTCCCTGGTCCGTGTACGCCGAGGCGTTGCGGCCGTTGCGGGTCGGCAGGACGCAGTCGAACAGGTCCACGCCCCGCTCGACGGCCGCGATGACGTCCCGCGGCTCGCCCACCCCCATCAGGTACCGCGGCTTATCGGCCGGAAGGAGCGGCGCGGTCCAGTCGAGGACGCGGCAGAGGTGCTCGTGTCCCTCGCCGACGCTCACGCCGCCGACGGCGTAGCCGGGGAAGTCCATGTCAACGAGCGATTCGGCGCAGTGCCGGCGGAGGTCCTCCTCCACGCCGCCCTGGACGATGCCCCACAGGGCCTGGTCGTCCCGCGCGTGGGCCGCCAGGCATCGCGGCGCCCAGGCGAGGGTCCGCCGGACGGCCTCCGCCACCTCCGCCCGTGGGCACGGGTACGGCGGGCAGATGTCCAGGGCCATGATGACGTCCGCCCCCAGGGCGTTCTGGGCCGCCACCGCCGATTCCGGCGTCAGGGCCACTTCCGCCCCGTCGATGTGGCTGCGGAACGTCAGACCGTCGTCGGTCACCTCGCGCCGGTCGGCCAGGCTGAAGACCTGGTACCCGCCGCTGTCGGTCAGGACGGGGCCGTCCCAGCCCATGACGGCGTGCAGGCCGCCGAGGTCGCGGACGACCTCCTCCCCGGGCCGCAGCATCAGGTGATACGTGTTCGCGAGGACGATCTGGGCGCCGACCTTGCGGAGCGTCTCGGGCAGGACGCCGCGGACGGTCGCCCTCGTGCCGACGGGGATGAAGGCCGGCGTCTCGACCGTGCCGTGCGGCGTGGTGAGGCGCCCCGCGCGCGGCCCGGCCGCCGCGTCGCCGGCGAGGGTCTGCCAGGAAAACGTATCGGCCATGAAGCCCCCAGCCGCGGCACGCCGCGGCCTACATCTGCCGTTCAGTACGCGCGAACGAGTTCCACGCCGGGATAGTAGTACCGCAGAATCTGCTCGCCCGTCTGGCCGTGCGTCGCCAGGAACTGGGCGCCCCACTGGCACATGCCGACGCCGTGCCCGAAACCCCGACCGTGCGTCAGCGCGATGGCGTCGCCGCGGTCCTCGATCCAGAACCACGTGCTGGGCACCTTGCCGGCGCCCACCCAGATGCGCCAGTCGGAGGCCCGCACGAGGACGGACCGGCCGGCGTCGTCGACCAGCCGCAGCCGCCGGGCCCGGCCCTTGGCGCCGGTTCGCTCGGCCACCTCCACGCGGACGACGTTCCCGAAGTCGCGGAGCACGCGGCTGCCGGTTCGCCGGACGGCCGCGGCGATCGCCGCCTTCGAGAGGACCACGTCCTTCTTCCATCGGAATCGGGACGAGCCGCGGCAGTAGGTGCATTCCGTCCCGCCGCGGAGGGGCGGCGGCGTGGAACCGCCGAAGACCGTGCCGGAAGGTACCGTGTCGCCGCCGCACGTCGAATGGTAGTACGTGGGGAGCAGGACGTGCCGGCCGCCGCTTTCGTACGTCGCGACGACACCCCGTGTGGCCTGGACGGCCTCCCAGGCCCTGGGCGTCTCGGCCTCCACGCCGCCGTAGACCTGGCTCATCGGCGTGTCGTAGAGGTCGTAGGCGTACCGCCTGCGGCGATTGCGCTGCCGCAGGGCGTACGTCCGCGCCGCGACGGCCTGGGCCTTGAACGCTTCCACGTGCCACGTGCGGTAGAGTTCCCTGGCCACCACGCCCGCCAGGTACGCTTCCATCGACACGACGTTGACGACGCGCACCTGGCCGCGCGCGGGTTCCAGCCGCAGGTAGCCCCGGTACCGCCGTGGCCCGCGGCCGGGCACGTCGACGACCACGAGATCCGCGCCGGTGGCGTGGAGTTCCACCGGTCCGTTGACGGTGACGAGGGAACCGACGGCGAGCCCTGCCCCGGCGGCCCGGACGCCGGTCCAGTCGAGACGATCGCCGTGGGCAAGGTCGCCGTCCGCCCCCGCCAGCCGCCACGCGCCGCCCACGGCCACGCTGACCGCCGGCGCGTCCCGGCCGATCTTGACGCGGACCCGCGGCACGTCCTCGGTCATCCAGGGCCGGCGCGGCCGTTCGCAGGCACAGCCGCTGAAGGCGAGGACGGCCACGCCCCCCGCCAGCATGGCGATGACCGCGAAGCGACGGAGCGGACGGGACGGGCGTCGGCCGGGGGCGGTCATGCATCCCTTTCCGGATGGAGGATCTCCCCGCCGCCCTCGCCGCGATACAGGTGCCGGCGGGTGGGCGCGAACCGTTCCTGCTCGCTGAACAGGCAGCCGCAGTACTGCTGGCGGTAGAGGTTCCGGCGCTTCGCCTCGGCGGGTCCGCGTTCGGCCAGGGGACGCCAGTCCTCGTAGACGAACCTCAGACCGCGGGCCTCCGCCTCCTCGGTGCCGATGCGGCGGACGGCCTCGTGATCCTGGTGGACCGACACAAGCAGGGTGGTCGTGACGGCCTCGAAGCCGCGCTCGGCGGCGATGCGGGCCGTCCTGGCGAGGCGCAAACGGTAACAGGCCTCGCACCGCTCCGGCCGGTCCCACGGCACGCTGCCGAGGAACCGTTTGGGATCGTACGTCAGGTCGACGAGCAGGTCGAGGCGTTCGGCGTCGGCCAGGACCTGGAGGCTCTTGGCCCGCCGGCGGAACTCCAGCAGCGGCATGACGTTCGGGTTGCAGAAGAAGAGCGTGAAGGGCGTCCGGCGCCGCAGCGGCTCCAGGACCGCCGCCGCGCATTCGCCGCAACACGCGTGGACCAGCAGCGGGGGGTTCATTCGCCGAGCGTCAGCCCGTACCGGCGGAGGACCTGCTTGACCTCGTTCAAGGAGGTCTCGCCGAAGTTCTTAGAGGCCAGGAGTTTCTCCTCGGTCAGTTGGGCCAGTTCGCCCACGGTCTCGATGCCGAGACGGTCGAGGGCCTTGCGGCTGCGGGCGCTGAGTTCGATGTCCCCGAGCGGCGTCTCCTCCGCGCCGGACCGTGCCGGCTCCGGCCGGCTCGAGGGGGCGGGCTGCGGCAGCGCCTGCCGCTGGCCCTGCTCCTCCACCGCCATCCCCAGGTACAGGCCCTTCGAGGCCAGCATCTCCTTGATTTCCTGGAGGCTCGTCTCGCCGAAGTTCTTGTACGACAGGAGTTCCTGCTCGGTGTGCTGGATGAGTTCGCCCAGCGTCCGGATGTTCATCTTCTTGAGGCAGTTGCGGCTGCGGACGCTGAGTTCGAAGTCCGTGACGGGAATCTCGAGGACCTGGTTCCGTTTGTCGCGGCGGCGTTCGCGCTCCTCGTCGTAGTACATCGTCTGCGAGGCTTCGGCGTCGCGGAGGAACAGCCGGGCCCGCGCGTGGTTCGGGTTGACGGCCAGCACCCGCTCGTAACACTCGATGGCCTCGTCGTACTGGCCGGCGTCCTCGTACAGGACGCCCAGGTTCACCAGGGCCCCCTCATGGACGGGCGGCTGCTGGATGCACTGCTTGTAATAGTCCATGGCCAGGTCTTCCTGGCCCCGCAGGTCGTACAGATACGCCATGCGGAACAGCGTGCCGCGATGGGCCGGCTCCAGTTGCAGGGCCCGCTCGTAGGCGTCGAGGGCCTCTTCGTAGCGGCCCTGGGTCTCGCGGACCATCCCCAGATGGTAATGGTAGGCGGCGGTGTCGGTCTCGCCGTCCGGGGTCTGCTGAAGGAGTTGCTCGGCCTCGTCGGCCCGGCCGGCCAGGCAGGCCTTCTCGATGTCGCTGAGCGTCTGTGCCACGGTTTTACCTCCACAGGGTATCATCCGTCTGCGCGGTGCATCAGGAGATACACCGCGCGGAACTCATTTCGCTTCCGCGCGGGGGGTCTCCGCACCCATCGCGCAGAAATACGGCCATCGGGCAGAGTGGCATAGTATATCAAGAAACGGTTTGCCTTCAACCCCTCTCGGCGTCCGACAGCTCTCGATCGGCCGCGAGGCCGTCGGCGCGGACCACCTTGCGCAGCGCCACCAGCGTCCCCGCGGACGTGAGGACCAGCAGGGGCCCGACGCCGGCCGCCATCCCCACCACGGGGCCGCCCAGGACGGGGGCCAGTTTCCGTCCCACGAGGCCGATGCACGGGCCCAGGGCGAAGCCGGTGCCGATCAGCCCCTCGTGGGCCCCGCCGGCCTCCACGGCCGCGTTCTTCACGACCATCCCGTAGTAGAGCGAGCCCACGTACGTCATGCCGGCCGACAGGCCGAACACGAGTTCCCCCGCCAGCACCAGCGGCAGCCCCGCCGCCGACACCGCCAGGAAGAACCCGGCCGGCAGCCCCACCACGACGAGGGCCAGCGGCCAGACGCGGCTGTGCCATCCGTGCCACACCTGGAGCACCGCGAACGCCGTCAGGCGGAACACGTCGAGCAGCCCGGCCAGGGCCGTCGCCACGGTCACCGGCACGCCGAGGTCGTCGAAGACGCCGGGCAAGAGGGCGGCGAGAATCCAGATGAGGGAGTAGCACGAGATCATCGACCACCGGCTGGCGGCGAGGAGGCCGGCCAGGCGCTCCATCTGGACGGGCGTCGGCCGCTCCGGATGGTCCGCCCGCAGATGGACCGGCCGCCGCGCCAGGCCCGTCGCCAGGACGAGGCTGACCGCGGTCAGCCCGAGGCCCGCCAGGAACAGCCCCTCCGGCCGCCAGGCGATGAGCGACCCGGCCACCGCCATGCACGGCGGAATGGCCCCCGCCCACGCCAGGTTGAACCGCCCGACCGACCGCACCTGCTCGCGCGGCGTCCGGCCGGCACTGACGTAACTTTCGACAATCGGCCACTTCGTCCCCGCCAGGTACCCGATGACGCCGTTCAGAATCGCCACCGCATACGGGCCGTGACGGACGCAGAGCACCCCGAACGCCACCACCTGGCACACCAGGGCCAGCAGCAGGACGCGCTTCTCCGTCAGGCGGCGGGCGACGGCGTGGCTCGAGAGGGCCCCGACGACGTACGCCCCGCCGAAGCCGAGGGCCAGGGCCAGGTTCTCGATGTCGTCGAAGCCGAGCCGCTCGTGCGCGAAGAAGTAGATGCCCCGCTCGATGAGCATGGTGGCGAACGACTCGCCGAAGGTGATCGCCATCAGCCGGGTGAAGCGGGACACGGCGGTTCCTCTCCAGACTTGACCCATAGATGGCGCGGTGGGCAATCCTGCCCACCGCGCGCCCGGCCCAGATAGCGTCACAGGTATGTGCCACAGCCGGTCTTGTCCGGCCGTGCCCACCGCCGAATAAGATCACGGCGGGACAAGGCCCGCCGTGGCACGGCGGCCGCGCGACGCCCGACCTTACGCCCCGCCCGGGCCGAATGCAAGCCGTCACTTCAGCCGGGCAGATGTTGCCTTGGAAGGGAATGGAGCGTATAATTACGATTTACTTGCGGAGATTGAGGATGGCGATCGACCGTCGAGGCGGATCCGTGCAGACACAGTTTCCCAACGCGTACGTCCTGAACATCATGGCCGACGACCATCCCGGCATCGTCTCGGCCGTCAGCAGCACCGTGACAGAACTGGGCGGGAACATTGACACGGCCAGCCAGACGGTCGTGGGCGGGTACTTCACCCTGCTCATGGTCGTCAGCCTGCCCGAACCGACGGACCCGGGCGACCTGGCGGCCCAGGTGGCGGCGGGCGGGCCCCAGGCCGACCCCTTCCAGGTCGTAGCCCGGCCGTATCGGGCGGCGGCCGAAAACGCCGGCGGCGACCCCATCGAGCGGTTCGTCATCACGGCCTTCGGCAAAGACAAGCCGGGCATCATCGCGCGGTTCAGCGGATACCTGGCCGGCAAGGACATCAACATCACGGACTTCTTCTGGAGCCGCTCGAACGACGACTTTACGATGATCAGCCAGTTGGAGGTGCCCCGGCGGCTCGACCTGGCACTCCTTCAGGCCGACCTGGAGGAACTGGCCGGCGAGGAGGGCTTCACGGTCAAACTCCAGCACGAGAACGTGTTTGTGGCCACGAACCAGTTGCGGCTGACGCGGACCCCCATCATCCCCCAACCCCGCCATGTTACGGACTGACGAAATCCTGTCGACGATCCAGATGCTCCACGCCGAGCATCTCGACGTGCGGACGGTCACGCTCGCCCTGAACGTGGACGACTGCTCCGCCACCAGCATGGAACAGGTGGGGCGGAAACTGCGGGCCAAGATCGTCCGGTGCGCGGGGCGGCTCGTCAGCACCTGCGACCGCATCGGCCGCAAGTACGGCATTCCAGTCATCAACAAGCGGCTGGCGATCTCGCCGGCCTCCCACCTGCTGGCCGGGCACGGGCGGGCCACCGCCATGACCGTGGCCCGCACCCTGGACGAGGCGGCCGCCGAGTGCGGCGTGGACCTGGTGGGCGGCTTCTCGGCCCTGGTGCACAAGGGCATCACCCCCGCCGACGAAATCGTCATGGCCAGCCTGCCGGAGGTCCTCGCGGGTACCGAGCGGGTGTGCGCCTCGGTCAACGTGGCCAGTCACCGGGCCGGCATCAACATGGACGCCGTCGCTCGGATGGGCGAGGTCATCCTCCAGATCGCCGACGCCACGGCCTCGGCCGGCGGATTCGGATGCGCCAAACTCGTCACCTTCGCCAACATCCCCGAGGACAACCCCTTCATGGCGGGCGCCTACGTCGGCGACGGCGAGCCGGAAGCCACCGTCAACATCGGCGTCTCCGGGCCCGGCGTGGTGGGGAGCGCCCTGCGCCGCCGCATCGAACTGGAGGGCGAAAGCCTGACCCTCGGCGACCTGGCCGAGGAGATCAAGATCACCTGCTTCCGCGTCACGCGGGTGGGCGAACTCATCGGCCGCGAGGTCGCCGACGAACTCGGCGTGGCGTTCGGCATCGTGGACCTCTCGCTCGCCCCCACGCCGGAGGTGGGCGACAGCGTCGGCGAAATCCTGCGGACGCTGGGCCTGGCGCGGATCGGCGCGCCGGGGTCCACCGCCGCCGTCGCCATGCTCACCGACGCGGTGAAGAAGGGCGGCGCGTTCGCCTCCTCGAGCGTGGGCGGCCTGAGCGGCGCGTTCATCCCGGTGAGCGAGGACGCCGCCCTGGCCAAGGCCGTCGCCGACGGGCACCTGACCCTCGAGAAACTCGAAGCGATGACGAGCGTGTGCTCGGTGGGCCTCGACATGATCGCCGTCCCGGGCGACACGCCGGCGGCGACGCTGGCGGGCATCATCGCCGACGAGATGGCCATCGGCGTGGTGAAGAACAAGATCATCCCCGCCGGTGAGCCAGACCCGCGCATCGGGAAAAAGGTCCCGAGTTCGCCGCACATGCGCTTCCCATGCAGCCAGATAGGATC
>JAWODB010000298.1:0-7498 GCA_046483505.1 Phycisphaerae bacterium | reverse complement strand
CGCGTAGGTGCGGCGGGTCTCCGTACCCGCCGCGCAATGCCCTTCCTTGATCCCTCGATCCCTCGCTCCCTCGATCCCTGCCGTCAAGGAAAGGTCAGCCCCAGCACCCACGCCTCCCACCGTTTCTTGAACGCTTCCATGTCGTCGGTCCCGACGACGCGTTTGAGCGTCTCGTAGCCCGTCGGGTCGTCCTTGTGATTGGCCACGAACGCGCGGTAGTACCGGACGAGCAGCCCGTGCTCCTGGAGCCAGTAGCAGAGGTACCGGGCCTGGCCGTAGTTGATACCTTTGTCCATGCGATAGAACTGGTGGTCGGACGTGGCGGTGAGTTCTTTGAACGGCGGGACCGCGCCCTTGCGGATGGCCTCCTTCAGGCCCGCCAGCCGCCAGTTCGTGAGGCCCACAATGTGCCCGTCGCGGCCGGCCGACTGCTCGTACAGGGAGGCCAGCCCCTCGTTGAACCAGGCGGGGCACGCCGGGAAGTTCGCCCGCATCAGCGGGTGGACGATCTCGTGGACGAGCGTCCCGCCGCCCGTCGCGATGTTCATGACCAGGGCCTTGTGCTCGGGCGAGTAGTAGCCGTACGGCGTGGTCGGCTCGTCGCCGAAGAGGTCGCGGGCGTGTTTGCGGTAACTGGCCTTGTCGCGGAAGAGCCAGATGTCGAGGATCGCGTCCGGGTCCTTCTCGAAGAAGTCGCGCTTCAGACGGTCGACGGCCCACTTGACGGTGCCGCGCGCCCGCCGGCGGACCATGGCGGACAACTCGTCGCCGATGACGACGAACGGCCGCTGGACGACGATGGTGAACCCCTCCGGCACCTTCTTCTCGAGGGCCGCCAGGTGCCGGGCGTAGTCGTCGTCCGTCGGCGCCGCCTCGGCCGCAGCCGCAAGGGCCGCCGCCAGCACGAGGACGATGGGACAGGTCCGTTTCATCCGGTCGCCTCCCCGTGATGCCTGTGGTTCCACCATGCTATACGAAACCCGGGGCCGCGTCGGCACAGGCCATTTTGCTTGTGCCGGTCCGCAGGGCGCTCCAGAATATGAGACGCGGCGCGAGCCGCCGGGTTCCAGGGGGACCGTCGAGTGGGCAAAGCCGAGGGCACACGGAGCGGCACGACCGCCCGGGGCGGCCCGGCCGTCAGCGGGCACACCGCCCGCGTCATGGCCATCGCGGCGGTCAACATCGCCCTCGCGCTCGGCGTGTTCGTCTACGGGTCGCTCGAAGGCGGTGCCCTGCCGAGCCTCAGCGCCGACACGCTGGCCCTCGGCGTGATGCCCGTCTCGGCCGCGATGGGCCTGATGCTGGCGTGCCGGCGGATCGATTTTTCCCTGCCGATGATCCTGGCCTTCGCCCTGGCGTTCCAGACGAAGCGGTACATCGTCGTCGGCGAACCGTTCGTGCCGCTCCTGACGACGTGCCTCATCGCGGCGGGGCTGGGGCTGGCAAGCGCGCTGCTGACGTGGTACGGGCGGATCTCCAGCGCCCTTTGGACCGGCATCCTGGCGTTCAGCCTGTGGCTGCTGCTGACGGTGATGGACGTGCCCCGCGCGGGGCCCGGCCCCTGGCCCTGGCCGTGGGCGCTGCTGCTCGTCCTGGCGGTCGTGGCCGGCGGGGCCGCTATCCTCGGGGCCACGGGCCTGGTGGTGCTGCCCAACATGCCGCCGATCATCCGGACGGGATGGCGCGGCCTGCCGGGACTGGTGGCCGCGTGGGTGCTCGCCTCCGTGACGTGTGCCCTGGCGTCGCTTTCGAAGGCGGCCCACCTGTCGGCCGAGGAGATCCAGGCCGCGTACCCGCAGGTGCTGTCGGCGGCGGTGCTGGGCGGCGGGTTCATCCTGCGCGGCAAATGGGGCGCCCCGACGGCGGTGGGCCTGGCCTGCCTGGGTCACCTGGTGTGGGCGCTGGCGTACGAGACCCGCCTGGCGAGCGACGCGGCCGACCTGCTCGTCCCGGCCGGCGCGCCGCTCGTGGCCGTCCCCCTGTACCTGGGCATCGACTGGCTGATCCGCCGCTCGACGGGCGAATCGGCGCCGACGGGGTTGCTGGGATAGGAGTCCAAAGTCCAAAGTCTAAAGTCCAAAGTCAAAGACACAGACAACGCCCCGCGCGCCCGCCGTTGACTTTGGACTTTGGACCTTGGACTTTGGACTTTGGACTTTGGACTTCTTTTCAGAACCGATTGTACGGGTAGCCGTCCTCGTCCGCGTGTTCGTCGGTCAGGTCGGCGTAGAATTCCCCGGTGACCTCGTTGTACCACCAGCCCGCGTCGGCGTCGCCGGGCGGATGGTGCTGGTCGGCCTGGGCGGCGGTCCGCACGGTGGCGTCCTTGGTCACGGGGTTGGGCGGCATCTGTTCCAGGTACGGGCCGTACCGGTATTCCTGGTCCCCGGCGTCGGCCACCTCGCCCTCGAAGTTCGTATACTTGGTCATCTGGTCGGCGAACTCGTCGCCGTCCGGGAAGTCGTCGTGATGGTTGCGATAGACCTGGAGTTGGGCGCGGATCTTGGAGAGGTTTTCCTTGAGGTTCGTCTCGCGCGAGACCGTGGTCATGCCGGCAATCTGCGGGATGGCGACGCCCGCGAGAATCGCCAGGATAATGACCACAATCAGGATTTCGACGAGCGTAAACGCCCTGGCGGTGCACCGCATGACCTGCACCTGACCTTTCTCCGGGGCGATGGCGTCCCCCCAGGGGCGCTGCCAGGCTCACCTGTAAGGATGCCTGCCGGAGGGCCGGCGTCAAGTCGCCTGGGCCGTCCGGGCGTCCCGATCCCATTCCCCGCGCGTAACCCTTTGTCGCAGAACGGCTTACAGCAACCCGTTTCGGGCGATTTCCGGGCGGGCCCTGCGGCCGGCGTCCCGTACACGGCCGAAAACCGCCCCGAAAACCGGCCCGCGATCCTTCGGATTCCCCTTGGAGCGCACACCGTTTGGGCGTAGCATGCCCCTGTTCATCGGCACGAAGGAGGCCGTTCATGGAGGCATTTTGGCAGACCGTGGCCCGCGGCGAAGCCGCGGCGCCGTCCGACGACGCGCAGGCCCGCCGCGTCGCCGAGGCTCTCACAAGCGCCGTCGGCGCCGAGGTTTACGCCGAATCCATCGTCGCCGAGGGCGGGGCGCTCTACGCCCTGGCCCGGGGCCGGGACGGCAAGGTCCTCCTGGCCGCCTGGCCCGAGGACCGTCCCGCACGCGCCGCCGAGGCGCTGGACGGCGACCGCCGGACGCTCGACCTCGGCCCGGCGACGGCCGGGGCCGTCCTGGCGCCGTGCTCGTCGGCGAATGCGGCGGCGGTGCGGCCGCTCCTTGCCTGGACGGCCCCGCAGCCGGTGGCCGGCCGGCCCTCGTTCGGCCTCGGCGACCGCCTGGGCCTCGCCACCCCCGGCCACGTGCGGGCGGTGCGGGGCACGGGCTACGTGCCGATGCTGGCCCAGCAGTCCATCCGCGAGATGACCCGCACGGGCCGGAGCCCGCAGGACGTCATGGACGACGCCACGTGGGGCGTCGTCCAGACGGGCTTCCGCGACGGATTCGGCGCCGACGCCGACCACCTCAAGACGGACCATGATATCTACCGGTGCGCCGAGGTGGGCTTCACCTTCTACACGATCGACCCGGGCGACCATGTCAACAACGCCGCGGACACGATGGACGGCCCGGCCCTGGCGTCGGCGTTCGACGCCCTCCCCTGGGACGCGCTGGAATCCTCGCCGGCGGAGGCCCGCGCCGCCGCGGGTCGGACGGCGGTCGACCTGGGCAGCGGCGAACGCCTCGCGCTGGACGAGCCGGCCCTTCTGCGGGCCGCCGTCAAGTACGGCCGGGCGGTCGCCCACACGGCCGCAATGTATCGATACCTGGTGGACCGCCTCGGCGAGGGCGGCTTTGAACTGGAGGTCTCGGTCGACGAGACGGACTCGCCGACCACGCCCGCCCAGCACCTGTACGTGGCGTCGGAACTGGCGCGCCTGGGCGTGCGGTGGGTCAGCCTGGCGCCGCGGTTCGTCGGACGGTTCGAGAAGGGCGTGGACTACATCGGCGACCTGGAGGACCTGGAGCGGACGTTCGTCCGGCACCTGGCCATCGCCCGGGCGCTGGGCGATTACAAGATCAGCCTCCACTCCGGCAGCGACAAGTTCAGCGTGTACCGGATGGCCGCCCGCCACGGCGGCGAGCGCGTCCACGTGAAGACGGCCGGCACGAGTTACCTGGAGGCCCTGCGGGTGCTGGCCGAGCGGGAGACGGGCCTCTTCCGCGAGATTCTCGGCTTCGCCCGCGAGCGGTACGACACGGACAAGGCCACCTATCACGTGTCGGCGGACGTGGGGAAGGTCCCGGCGCCGGACGGCCTCGCCGACGCGGCCCTGCCGGCCCTGCTCGACGACTTCGACGCCCGCCAGGTGCTGCACGTGACGTACGGCTCCGTCCTGACGGCGGGCGAGGGCGAGCGGTTCCGCGGCCGGCTGCTCGACGCCCTCCGCACCCACGAGGCGGCGTACGAGGCGGCGCTGGCGCGCCACATCGGCCGGCACCTGGCGCCGTTCGTCGAATAGCCCGTTTAGCCGTCGACCGCAGGTCGACGCGACGTGCCGACAACCTTGGGGTACGTGAACGGCTAACAACCGGCGACGTGCCCTCGCCGGCTCAACGCAGGCACCTGCCGTCTTGCCACGCCCGCCGCCACGCCGTAGCATAGAGGGGTACGTGCGCAAAGGAGCCCGCTGTGAAACGGCGCGATTTTCTGAAAGTCTCGGCGGGGACGTTCGCGGTCATCGCCGCCGGTCCTCGCATCCCGGCCGCCGAAGAGGCGCCCAAGTCGAACCGGGCCGCCCTTCCCAGGCGGCCGTACGGCAAGACGGGCGAGCACCTGTCGGTCATCGGGTTCAGCGGCCTGACGCTGGCCCGCATCGACCAGGACCGGACGGACCGCCTCGTCGCCTGGGCCGTGGAGCGCGGGTGCAACTTCTTCGAGGTGGCGGCCGCCTACGGCAACGCGGAGGTCAAACTCGGCCCCGCCCTGGAGCCGTACCGCAAGGACGTGTTCCTCTCGACCAAAACGAAACGCCGCGACGCCGAGGGCGCGAAGGCGGAACTGGAGCGGTCGCTGGCGCGCCTGCGGACCGATCACCTCGACCTCTACCACCTCCACTGCCTCATCGACGTGGAGGAGGACGTGAAGCGGGTCTTCGCCAAGGGCGGGGCGTGGGAGGTCATCGGGCCGGCCCTCGAGGACGGGCGGATCCGGCACGTCGCCTTCTCGGCCCACACGGAGGCGACGGCCCTGGCGGCGATGGACCATTACGACTTCGACTCGTTCCTCCTGCCCATCAACCCGGCCGCATGGTTCAAGGCCGGCTTCGGGCCGAAGGTGCTGGAGAAGGCGAAGCGCAAGGGCATCCAACCGCTGGCGATCAAGCCGCTCGCCCGGCAGGCGTGGACCCGTCCGCGGAAGGAACGGAAGGACGAGACGTACGGGTGGATGTGGTACCAGCCCGTCAGCGACGCCGAGGAACGGGACCTTTCGATCCGGTGGGCGCTCAGCCACCCGATCACGTCGCTCATGCCGCCGCACGACGAAACGCTCTGGCGCAAGGCCGTGACGGCCGGCATGGACTACCGGCCGATGGACGACGCGGGGCTTGCGAAAGTCAAGCACCTGGCGTCCGCGCTGAACCCGCTCTTCCCGCGGAACTAGCACGACGACGCCACTTCCCGCGCGGCGGGTCTCCCGGCCCGCCGCGCCGAAACGCGAACGCCGTTATGGCGTGTGGCCCGGCCGGCTTGTCCGGCCGGGTTGGGGCATCGACCCGGTTGGACAAGCCAACCGGGCCACACGAGCGCGGTGGGTCGGGAGACCCACCGCGCGGAATGCGGAACGGACCACACAGACTGGAGGCGGTCCCCATGGCCAACCTGCTCTCGAAATCGTGCATGCCGGAGGCCGGTTACCGCCAGGTCGTGCCGGTGGGCGAGGAGCCGCTGGAGGCGCTGGGGTTCGGCCTGGCCCGCCTCGCGGCCGGCGAGGCGATGCCCGTTGCGACGGAAGGGTGCGAGTGGACGGTCGTCGTCCTCTCCGGCGCGGTGCGGGCGTACGTGGGCAACGCGGAACTGACCACCGGTCCCCTCGGCGGCCGCAAGACCGTCTTCGACGGCAAGGCCTCGGCCGTCTACCTGCCGCCGGGCACGGAGGGCCGCATCGAGGCGCAGGCGCCCGCGCGCCTCGCCGTCGCCCAGGCCCTCTCGGGCAGCGGCGCGGAGCCGACCGTGATCCCGCCCGACGACGTCCGCACGAAAACGGTGGGCGCGTACAACTGGCAGCGGGAGGTCCACGACATCGTGGACGGGCGCCTGGCGGCCGGGCGGCTCCTGGTCGGCGAGACGTTCAACCGGACCGGGTGCTGGTCGTCCTATCCGCCGCACCGGCACGACGAGGACCGCCTGCCGGTGGAGGCGAACCTGGAGGAGGTGTACTTCTTCCAGGTCGACCCGCCGCAGGGCTTCGGCTTCCAGCGGGTGTACACCGACGACCGGGACCTCGACGAAGCCTGCGCCGTGGAGCACGACGACGTGGTCGTCCTGCCGCGCGGGTACCATCCCGTGGCGGCCGCCCCCGGCTACCGCGTGTACTACCTGTGGCTGATGGCGGGGACGGGGCGGACGATGTGCCCGTTCGACGACCCGGCCCACGGGTGGATCAAGGGGCTGGAAACGGTCCTCGGCGAGGTGCAGCCGGAGGAGTGACCCGTGGCAGGCACGACCCGGCGGCGACTGCTGACGGCGGCCGGGGGGCTTGGCGCCGCCGGCGCCGCCGCGGCGGCCGGGGCGGCCGTCTACGCCCGCTGGATCGAGCCGACCTGGATCGAGGTGGTCGAGCGCGACCTGCCGGTCCCCCGCCTGCCGGCCGCCTGGGACGGCGTCCGCGTGGGGCTGGTGGCGGACCTGCACCACGGCCGGCACGTGCCGCTGGAGTACCTGGCGGGCGGCATCGACCGGCTGGCCGCCCTGGAGCCCGACCTCGTGGCCGTGGTCGGCGACTTCGTGACGGCGCGTGGTCGGCGCGACGCGGATGCCGTGACAAGCCTCATGCCGCGCCTCTCGCCGCCGATGGGCGTCTTCGCGTGCCTCGGCAACCACGACTACGGCGTCACGCGGCCGGTGCGGCGGGCCGAGGCCCGGGAGGTGGCCGAGACGCTGCCGCGGGCAGGCGTCCGGCTGCTGCGAAACGAGGCGGTGCGGCTGGAGCGGGACGGCGAGGCGCTCTGGATCGCCGGCACGGAGGACCTCTGGAGCGGCCGCAGCCGCCCGACCGAGGCGTTCGCGAACGTGCCGGCCGGGGCCGCCAACCTCACCCTGTGCCACAACCCGGACGCGGCCGAGGCGCTGGCCCGGGCGGGGGCGGGGGCG
The DNA here is from genome assembly GCA_046483505.1 of Phycisphaerae bacterium. Lineage (GTDB taxonomy): Bacteria > Planctomycetota > Phycisphaerae > FEN-1346 > FEN-1346 > BS750m-G62. Next base: position 100 of record JAWODB010000298.1, on the reverse strand, counting down.
ATCCTGTCGGGGCACACGCACGGCGGGCAGGTCCAGGTGCCGCTCGTCGGCCCGCCCATCCTGCCGGTCCGGAACCGCCGCCGCTACGAGGGACTGCACC
>JAWODB010000279.1:0-5333 GCA_046483505.1 Phycisphaerae bacterium | reverse complement strand
GGAACTGGGTCCACGGCTCCGTTTCCCTGGGCAGGTCCTGCCCGGTCATGTACCGCAGGGACCGCCAGGCGCTATGGGCCACGGCGATGTCGCGACAGTCGAGGGCGTCGGCCAGGGCGCCGGCCGCACGCTTGGTCTGGAACCGGCGGAGACTCTCGGCGGCGGCGACGCGCACGTCAGTGCTCGCATCGGACGCCAGGGCGTCGACAAGCGCCTCCATGGCCGACGGGGTCTCGTGGCGCCCAAGCGCGGCGGCCGCGTCCGACCGCACGTACCCACTCTTGTCGGTTTCCAGGACGTGGCAGAGGGTGGGCACGACCGCCTCGCCTTTCAGGACGGCCAGGCCTCGCACGGCGGCCGAGCGGACCATCGGGTCCGCGTCCGTCCGGGCAACCAGGCAGTACAGTTTGACGACCGACTCGACCTGGCGGGCCTTCTTGTCCTCGACGATTTCCTGGAGGGCCTCGCGGCGGCGGTCGGCCAGCGGACTCTGCACCGCGATGACCCGCTCCGCCGTCGACGGCGGGAACACCAAATCCTTGATCCACCGGTTGACGTCGACCTTGGCCCGCGGACCTTCACACCCGGCAGCGAGGAGGGTCAGGGCGGCCGCGACGCACACAAGCGCTGCGCCGCGCCCCTTGAGCCGGTGCTGGAGCCCGCTGCGGGAGCAGCAGGTCATCCTCATCCGGCATGTCGTGTGCCATGGCATATGGGGATGACCGGCCGCTTCCGCGGCCGGCTCAAACGGCGCGCAGCGCTCGCAGCGGGCTCGAACGGCTTCGCTTGGGCGCGTAAAACGTCTCACGTCGCCTCCTCCACCGGGGCCGGGTCGGCCGAGAGGCTCTCCGCCGGCACGAGAGTGACCGGCTCGGCCGGTGCGCCGAGGAACCGGCCGCCCACTTCCCGGAACCGGTCCGGGTTGTCGCTGACGAAGAACCGCCACCCGCCCGCCTCCCCGGTGGCGAGGCAGCCGACGGCCCGCAGCCGCTCGGCCACCTGCTCGGCGACGGCTTCGGCCGAGTCAACGAGCGGCACGTCGGGGCCGAGCACCGCCGCGATGGCGGGTTTCAGCAGCGGATAATGCGTGCATCCCAGCACGACGGCTCCGACGCCGGCCTCGGCCAGCGGGGCGAGGTACTCGGCCAGGACCGCCCGGACGATTGAGTCGTCCGGCGAGCGGCCTTCCTCGACGATCGGCACGAGCAGGGGGCAGGCCCGCTCCAGGACGCGGACGGCGGGGGCGCGGCGCCGGATCGCCCGGCGGTACGCTCCGCTCGTGGCGGTGGCCTCGGTGGCGATGACGCCGATGGGTCCCTCCGGGCAGGTCGCCAGCGCCTCCTCCACGCCCGGTTCGATGACACCGAGGATCGGCACGTCAAAGGCCTCGGCCAAGGCGGGCAGGGCCGTCGCGCTGGCCGTGTTGCACGCCGCCACCATGCATTTCGGATCGTGCCGGGCCAGCAGACCGCAGGCCTCGGCGGCAAAGCGCGTCACGGTCCGGGCGCTCTTGATGCCGTAGGGCACACGCGCGGTGTCGCCGAAATAGACGATTCGCTCGGCAGGGAGGCGCCGGCGGACGGCCCGGACGACCGTCAGACCGCCCAGGCCGGAATCGAAAATGCCGATGGGGCGCTGCATGGGACGCGTCTTCTCGCTCTCGTTACGGGCCATGATACCGGCTGGGGCAGGCAAATCAAGCCCTGACGGGGCGCCGGGGACGTGGCGTCCAGCGCCATGCCGCCGCGCTGCGCGAAGGGTTTTATGGTCGCCGGCCCGCTTGCGGGCCGGGCGCCGTTTCGCGGGCGGGGGGCGGAGACACGCCGCGCCAAAGCCCGACAGGCGCCGCCGGCCGCCCCTGCCATTCTGGCAGGGCGGGATTGGGAAGGCCAGAATGGGGGTTTCCCCCATTTGTCCTTGACAGACGCCCAAACTCCCGTAATCATACTCCAGGGTTATTCGACTTTTGGCCGATACGTAAGCGGTGGCCCTTGCCGGCCGCCGAACGAACAGGAGCGCACACGAGAACCCATCAGTGGGAGCGCAGGGCGCGAACGCGCTCTGCACGTGGTTGAGCCTAAGGCCGGGAACCGGTTTTTCTGTCGCCGAAGGGGCGGCGGGGCTGGGACGGTCTAGACCGCATTGTCAAGGACGGTACCGGGAACCCACGGTTCGCCCCTTCGGGGCGCGAACCGCGACGCCGCCGAGCGGCGGGAAAGACAAGGCATTCGTGGACGGCGCAGAGCGAGAACGTTTCGCAGCAGGCGGTGAGGCGGAAGTGGGCTGCGCCGACTGATCTGCCCTTAACCTCACGCGGTTTCCCGGTTCGTCCTTTCGGCCGTTGGCCGGCCGGGGTCTCTCCACGTCGGAGCCGTTCTCCCCTTTGCAGTGACGCCTCGGCGCCGCATGTAGCCGGGCGGGCTGCCTCCCTGGAAAGCGAGTTCCCGATGAACGTATATGCCCCGTTGGCGCTGGGGGGCGAGACCCTCGCCGCCATCGCCCTGGTGGCGGCGGCAGTCGTCGGCATCGCCGTGGCGACCGTGATGCTGAAGAAGCGTAGCGACGAGGCCAAGGCCGCGGCCGAGGAAATCCTCGCCCAGGCCCGCCGCGACGCCGACAGCCTCCGCAAGGAGACCAGGGTCGAGGCCCGCGAAGAGGCCATGAAGGCCCGCGAAGCGTTCGAAAAGGAGGCCGCCGACACCCGCGAGGAACTCCGAAGACGCGAACGCCAGGTCGTCAAACGCGAGGACAGCCTCGATGCGAAACTCGAAACCCTCAACCGCAAAGAAAAGGCCGTCGAGGCCGAACAGAAACGCATCTCCGGTCTCGAGGAGGACCTCAAGGCGAAGCAGGCCGAACTCGACCGCGCCATCTCCGAGCAGAAGGAGCAGTTGCTGAAGATCAGCGGCCTGGGACCGGACGAGGCCCGCTCGGTGCTGCTCGGGCGCATGGAGGCCGAGGTCGAGCACGAGGCCGCCGCCCTCATCCAGCGGTCCACCGAACGCGCCCAGGAGACCGCCGACGCCAAAGCCCGCGAGATCCTGGCCGGCGCCATCCAACGGCTGGCCAGCGATTACACCTCCGAGGCCACCGTCGCCACGGTCGACATCCCGAACGATGAAATGAAGGGCCGCATCATCGGCCGGGAGGGACGCAACATCCGCGCCTTCGAGCGGGCCACCGGCGTGGACGTCATCGTCGACGACACGCCCGGCGTGGTGGTTCTGTCCTCGTTCGACTCGGTCCGGCGGGAGGTCGGCCGCCGCGCCATGGACAAACTCATCGCCGACGGCCGCATCCAGCCCCCGCGCATCGAGCAGGCCGTCTCCGAGTGCCGAAAGGAGGTTGAGCAGGAAATCGTCGAGACCGGCAAACAGGTGGCCCTGGACACGGGCGTCCGCGGGCTGCACCCGAAGGAAATCCAGTTGCTCGGCCGCCTGAAGTTCCGGACCTCGTACGGCCAGAGCGTGCTGAAGCACTCGATCGAGGTCTCGGCCCTGGCGGGGATGCTGGCCGAGGAACTGGGGCTGGACGGTCGACTCGCACGCCGGGCCGGCCTCCTGCACGACATCGGCAAGGCCGTCGACCACGAGGTGGAAGGCGGGCACCCGGAGATCGGCGCCGACCTCGCCCGCCGCTACAACGAGCAGGCGGAGGTCGTCCACGCGATCGGCGGCCACCACGAGCCGAACGTGCCGGACATGCTCTACACGACCGTGGTGGCGGCGGCCGACGCCGTCAGCGCCAGCCGGCCGGGCGCGCGGCGGGAGACGCTCGAAAAGTACGTCCAGCGGCTGGAGAAACTCGAGACCGTCGCCGGCCGGTTCGAGGGCGTCGAGAACGCCTTCGCCATCCAGGCCGGACGCGAGGTCCGCGTCGTCGTCGATGCCGACAAGGTCAGCGACGATACGGCCATCACACTCTGCCGCGACATCGCCAAGGCCGTCGAGGACGAACTGACCTATCCCGGCGAGGTGAAGGTCACGCTCATCCGCGAGCGCCGCGTCGTGGAGTACGCCCGGTAAACGAGCGGCGCCACGTGCCACGGCCGGCCTTGTCCGGCCGTGCGCTGCGCCACGTGCCACGGCCGGCCTTGTCCGGCCGTGCGCTGCGAACGGCACGCGCCGAGTAAACTCGGCGGCTGAATGTGCCCCGCGACATCGCGCCATGGTTGTGGCACACCAGCGAACTTGGGGTCGCGCCTGGGAGGGATCATGCAATTCCGCGCCCTGCTCGTCGGCGACGTGGTCGGCCGGCCCGGCCGCAAGACCGTCCGGGCGGCCCTGCCCGACCTGCTGACGGCCCACAGCATCGACGTGGTCGTCGTCAACGCCGAGAACGCCGCCGGCGGCTCCGGCATCACGCCGCCCATCTTCAAGGAACTCCGCGACCAGGGCGTCGACGTGGTCACCATGGGCGACCACGTGTACCGGCGGAAGGAGATCGTGCCGACGCTGAAGACCTCGGACCGCATCCTGCGCCCGGCGAACCTGCCGGCGGAGGCGGCCGGCCGCGGGTGGGCCGTCCACGAGAGCCAGTCCGGGTTCCCGTTCGCGGTGACCGTCGTCCTGGGCCGGACGTTCATGAAGCCCGCCTCGTGCCCGTTCCACGCGGTCGAGGCGGTGCTGGAGGCGGTGGGCGAGCGGGCCAAACTCATCTTCGTCGAGGTCCACGCCGAGGCCTCCAGCGACCGCATCGCCATGGGCTGGCACCTGGACGGGCGGGTGACGTGCGTCTACGGCACGCACACGCACGTGCAGACGGCCGACGAGCGCGTCCTGCCGCAGGGCACCGCCTTCATCTCGGACCTGGGCATGACGGGCCCGCACGACGGGGTGCTCGGCCGCCGGCGGGACAAGGTCATCCCGACGCTCATCACCGGCATGCCGCGGCACTTCGACGTCGCCACCGGCGACCTCCGCCTGCACGGGGCGCTCGTGACGGCCGATACGGAGACGGGCCGGGCCTTACGGATCGAGCGCATCGCCGTGCCGGTCGAGAGCGCCGACGACGAGGCCGACCAGGAAGCCGCCGAGAAGGAGAAGGGGGGTGAGGGCGGGAAGGCAGAGTCCTCGGCCGCCCAGACGTCGGGCGATGACGAGGCGCGCGCCTGATGCGCGGCGAACGTCGGGGCCGCGCCGCCTACTCGTGCAGGCCCGTGTTCGCCGGCCCGCTTGCGGGCCGCGCGCCGTTTCCGTAGCGCGGCGGGGGTGAACTTTGCGCGGCGGGGGTGAACTTTGCGCGGCGGGGGTGAACTTTGCGCGGCGGCCGTCCAGCCAGTCATCTATCGTGAACAGCTGCGTGAATGCCAGCCAGACCAGACTTTCCTGAAA
>JAWODB010000271.1:0-35818 GCA_046483505.1 Phycisphaerae bacterium | reverse complement strand
GGCCCCTGGGATTCCCCCGGCCGCAGCCCCTTCCCCGGCATGAGTTTGACTCGCTTCACCCTCTGGCCCAAGGGCGTCCGAATCTCCTGACGGACCTTGTGCACCCCCTCCATCCTGTTCGGTTGCATCGGGCTGAGAGGCTTCGGAAGCCGACTTGGCGGTCTTCCGGGCCGATTCCGCCGTCTCCCGCTCCTGCCCTGGGCGGATGTCGTCTCCACGAACGACGTCCTCGTGGCGATCCTTGTGGGAGGGCTTCTCGGGTCCCGCAGGGCCGTCTTCGGCCTGAAAACGAGAGGCACGGTCCAGCCGCATGCGGAAGGTTTCCTGGTAGTCCTGGGGGCCGACGTCGCGCGGGGCGGGGCGGAAGGCATCGCGTCCGACCCCCGGCCGCGCCGTCACCGGCCGACCGGCCGGCAGCACGGCGTTTTCAAGTGTCAGTGTGGGCATGTGCATGGTGTGCTCCCGTGGGCGGTGAAGGGGCAAACACCGTGCCGGAAGCGAGGACGGCCGTGCCTGAGAAGCCGCAAGCCCTTGCCAGTCAAAGAGTTACAATTCATCCGCCCCGCCGGTGACGCCGCGGAGACCGAGCGAAGATCCGACGCGGACCGGAAGAATCTTCCGGCGCGCGGCAGAATCCGCCGCTGCGGGCCCCGACGCCGGGGGGCGGTCGATCCGCCTCAGACGGCGGAAATCGAGCAGAATGGCTGTCTGGGTATGGATCCGCCGCCGACGTTTTTCGTCTCGTCCGATAATTCCGTTAAAGCCGGATTCGGCGAATGGTCGAAAAGGTACGCACTCCGGCAAAGCACGCGGAGGGGACCCTGCCCGCCTCGTCGGCTTCATCCGACGAGCCCCTTCCTCACACCTGGGATGTGGCGGCCGGTGTGTCAGCCGGTCGGCCGGATGGCTGGAGTATGGGGGATGGGACTCACCTCGAATGTGAGCCTGGAGACCGTCGTCGCCGTCGGCGACCCGCCAGAGGCGGGCACATGCCCGTTTCAGGGGGTCGCCCGCGAGGTCGTCGCCGTCAGGACCCCCGAAGAGGGCCTGCGGGCGGCTCAGGCCACGGAGGCCGACCTGGTTCTCGTGCGCGAAACCGTCCCCCGCGACGCCGCGCTCGCCTTCGTACGCCAGGCGCGGTTGGCCGCCCCGGACCGGCCGCTCGTCGTCCTCTCCGCCGAGCCCGCGGTGGACGAGGCCATCCTGTTCATCCGGAACGGGGCCAGCGACTACCTGGCCGCCCCGCCCGACGAGCAGGCCTTGCAGCGGGCCGTGGCACTGGCTCCCCTCCACCGCCGCAGGGAGGACGCGGCACGTTTTCTCGCCCCGGAATGCCCCGACGGTGTCCATATCGTCGGACAAAGTGACGGGCTCCGGCAGGTGCTGAAGACCCTTCACCAGGTGGCTGAGAGCCGGTGCAACCCCGCCGTCATCGTCGGCGAGACGGGAACCGGCAAGGAATTGGCCGCCCGCGCCCTCCACGTGCTGCGCGGCGGTTCGGCCGACGACTTCGTGGCCGTCAACTGTGCCACCCTCACCGCCAACCTCCTGGAAAGCGAACTCTTCGGCCACGTCAAGGGCGCCTTCACGGGGGCCGACCGCGACAAGCAGGGCCTCTTCGAAATGGCCGGAACCGGCAGCGTGTTCCTGGACGAGATCCGCGAGATGCCGACCGGCCTCCAGGCGAAACTCCTGCGGGTGCTCCAGGAACGCGAATTCCGGCGGGTAGGCGGCACGGAGACGATCTCCTGCCGGGCCGCGGTCATCGCCTCCAGCAACCGGGACCTGGCCGTCGAGGCCCGCGAGGGACGGTTCCGCCAGGATCTCTACTATCGGCTGGCCATCTTCCCGGTTCACCTGCCGCCGCTGCGCGCACCGCAGCGGCGGGAGGACGTCCCCCTCCTGGCCGAGTACTTCATCGAAACCTCGAACCTGCCTCGCGCCGAGCAAATCTCGGGACTGGCACCGGAGGCTCGCGTCCGCCTCCTCGCCCACACCTGGCCCGGAAACGTCCGCGAACTCAAAAACGTGGTGGAGCGGGCCCTCATCACCGAGACGGCCGACCAGATCACGCCCGGCAGCCTCATCTTCGACCACCAGGAAGCGCCCGTCGAGACGGAAACCGCCGTGCCCGTCCCGGAAAACGATTTCTCGCTCGAGACCGCCGAACGCCTCTTTATCACCCGGGCCCTGCGCGAGACCGGCTGGCAGCGGACCCGTGCGGCCGCATTGCTCGGCATCACGCGGGCCACCCTGCACGCCAAACTCAAGCGGTACAAGATCCGGATTCCCGACAGCCAGGACAGCACGTCCAGCGCGGGCAGCAAGTCGTCCAGCCGCAGCGCCCGCCTCCAGGAAGCCGGCGTCTGACCCGGTCCCTCTTTGCTCCCGACTGACGCCGTGGTGGCCCTCTCGCAACCATCCGTCCACGGCTGCGGCGCGTTTGAAAAGCAGACACGCGCCCGAAATTCGGGCGCCGCGTCCGTGCCACACGGCGATGCGCGCCCTCCTCCACCCTGCCTGAGAGGCCGCAAACGCAGATTCCGGCGCTTTCGGTCCGGTGCGAGGCGATTGGCATCCCCCTTGCACGTCACCTTACAACGCTGCGCCCGCGCTCTGGCGCCGAACACCGCGGCTTCGGTGCCAGCGGGCCGTATCGACCGGTGAACGCCCATGACCGAACCCGAGCAACCCGAGAACGACGCCATCCCGCCCGAGTCCGAGTCGCAGGCCGACCCGTTCGCCGACGTGGACCCCACGCCACCGGCCGACGGGTCGGCCGCCCCGGTTGAGGCGCCCACCGTCGGAAGCCCTGCCGGTGAGTCCGCGGCGAACGGGGCGGCCCTCCTCGACGACGGCCTGCCGCCGGAGTTCACCGCGGGGCTCCGATCCCACCGGGGCATGTGGTACCTGATCGTGGCGGGCAACGTGCTGGCGCTGGCCGGTCTGGCGGCGGTCTTCCTTGTCTGGAAGCCGTGGGAAGAACCGTCGCCCGGGTACGCAGGTCCTTTGCCGGGCCGATACCCATCGCGGGAGCAGCCGCCGGGCGTCACGCCGGCGGAGCCGCCCGTCGAGGACGCCTTCTCGCTCCACCTGGAAGAGGAAGCCTATGCCGGCGGACGGTACCGCGAGGCCGTCGCCCAGTGCGACCGGCTGCTGGCCGCCACGCGGGGCAACCCGCGCGACGAACTGCTGGCCGACTTCTTCCGCCTCCGCCGGGCCCAATCCCAGAAGTGGCTCGGCGAGATGGAGGACGCCCGCGACGGCCTGCTGGCCGTCACCGAGAGTCCCTCGCCGATCGTCCGCGGCCTGGCGCTGCTGGAACTGGCCCAACTCTCGCTCGCCGACCGCCAGTACCTGACCGCCCGCACGGAGGCGTACCGGGCGCTGGGGGCCTTCGGCGCGGTGGTCGGAACAGCCGCGCTCAAAGACACGTGCGACTTCCTGACGGCCGAGGCGCTGACCCGCAAGGTCCTGGCATTCTACGGGGCCGACGACCTGCTGCCGGAGGCCGACCTCGCGCCGCCGGATCCGTTTTCCTCGCTGCCCGGCGAGCGGGCGATCCGCTCCGCGCTCGAGGCCGGCCTCCGCCGGTTCCAGGATGCGGCCACAGGTCTCCGGGCCGAACGGAACGAGCCGGAACGGGGCGGAATTCCTCTCTGGTCGATCACGAGTGTCGGCGCCCCGTTGGAAGAGATCCTGCACCGGCTGGCCGGCTCATCCGAGGTGGCGGTGATGTGGGCGAGCGCCAAACCGGCCGCCCGCCGCCGGGCCGTCCTGATGGCGGTCCGCGACGTTTCCGCCCCGCGGGCCATCGAAGTGGCGTGCGGCTCGGCGGGGCTCGTGGCCCGCCTGAGCGGGGCCGAGGTGCAGGTGCACGACCCGCGGGACTTCCGGTCCACCCAGGCGCTGCAGTCGCTGCTCACCAAGGAAGCCGAATCGATGTGGCGCCGCCGACTGCTCGACAACCGCGCGGCCTCGCGCCACGCCTGGGCCCACTACGCCCTCGGCCTGCTCCACGAACACGGGGGCGAGACGGCCTCCGCCATGGCCGAGTTCAACCTGCTGACCCGTCAGCAGGCCTCCTCGCCGCTGGCGCCCCGGGCCCAACTGCGCAGCGCCGGCATTCGCATCGGCCTTCGCGATTACGCCGGCGCCCGCGAACAACTCCTCGACCTGCTGAACCGGCACCCGAATTTTCCCGACTCCGACCTCGTGTACCTGCGCCTCGGCCAGTCGTCCCTCAAGACCGGCCTGTACGAGAAGGCCCTCACCACGTTCCGCAAACTCTACTACTGGGAACTCTCGCGGCCGTCGCAGATCGGCGCGGCGTTCGGCGCCGGCAAGGGCTACTACCTCCTCGGCCAACACCGGGAGGCCGTCGAGTGGCTGGGGAAGTACCGGAAGATCGCGCACCGCACGGAGCACGCGGACCGGGCGGAGGCCGAATACCTGCTGGCCAAGAGCCTGCTGGCGCTCGGCGAGGCCGAACGGGCGGAGGCGGCCCTCCGCCGCTGCCTCGCCCTGGAGCCTCCCCAACCCCTGCGGGCCGACGCCACGCTGGCCCTGGCCGGCGTCCTGGCGAAGGCCGAGGAGTTCGCCGAGGCCCTGGCCCTGCTGCACCGGGTCGAGGCCCAAGGCGCCCCCGCCGACCGGATCGACCAGGCCGTCCTGGCCGAGGGCCGGCTGCTCCAGGACATGGGCCTCGCGCAGCGGGCGATGCACCGCCTGAAGGATCGACGACCCGACGCCGCCGACACGCAGGCGGCGGTCGAGATGGAGATCGAGATCGCCCGGTGCGCGGTGGCCCTGGATCACCCCGAAGACGCCCGCCGCCTGCTGGCGGGGGCGGCGGCGCACCTGGACCCGGGTCCCCTGGCGCGGCGCGTGTCGGCCGAGTTGGCCGAGGTCCACCTCGCCCTGGGACGCGTCCAGGAAGCCGCCAGCCTCGCCCGGTCCGTCCTGGCCGAGGAAACCCACCCAGGCGTCCGACGCCACGCCCTCCAGACCCTCGGCAAGGCGTACCTGGCCCGCCGCGATTACGACCGGGCGGCCATCGCGTTCGCCGGCAAGGTGCCCGACCTGAGAGAAGGAGACCAGCCGTGAGGCGGAGCCTCTTGATGGCGGCCATTCTGGCGCTGGCGGTGGGCGTCGCCGCCGCCGCCGAGCCGGCCACGGACGGCGACCCGGCCGCCGACGACCTGTTGGAGCAGGTCCGCCGGAACCGCCGTCGGCTCCTGAGCGCCCACACGGCCGCGCCCCCGCCGACGGAGACGTCGGTGAATCTGGACGAGGCGATCCGGCAACTCCAGGAGGCCGTGCGAGAGCCCATCGTCAAGCCTGCTTCGCCGGACGACGCGGCGCCCGCCGGCGAGCAGCCGGTCGTCCCGGCGCCGGAACCCGCGCCGCAGCGGCCGCCGCTCTCCCCCGAACAACTCCAGCGGATCCGCGAACTTCCGCTCGCCGACCTGGGCGACCCGATGGCCCTGGCCGACTCGCTGTTCCTGGGCGGTCACCTGACGGCGGCCTGCACGCTGTACGAACGGCTGCTCGACGAGGCCGACCTTGCCGAGAGCGACCAGGCGTGGTGCCTGTTCCAGGCCGCCGGCTGCAAGCGGGCCGCCGACCCGGCCGGGGCGCTCACCCTGTACGAGCGTCTCCTGGCCCAACACCCGGATTCGCTCTGGACCGAGGCCGCCAAGGCCCGCCAGGCCGTCCTCCAGTGGTGGAAGAAGGCCCAGCCGCAGGCCCTGCTCACCTCCGTGAAACCCCCCGACCCGAACGCGACACCGGGAGGAACCGCTCCATGACGTCCGCGCCGTGTCACAACGTGCTGCTCGTCGAACCCGACGCCTCGACCACCCGGACGGTGCTGGAAGTGCTCGCCGGCCGGGGGGTGCGGGGGGTGGTGGCGCGGGACCTGGCGCAGGCCGAGGAGCGGTTCGAGGCGGGCGGCTGGGACCTCGTCCTGTGCGACCTGGCGGTGCCCGGCGACGCGATGGAGGTCGTCCGCCGCATCAAGAACCGCGAGCCGGAACTGCCCGTCGTCCTTCTGGCCGACGGGTGCGACCAGGACACCGCCGTCCGCGCCGTCCGCGAGGGATGCGACGACGTGCTGCGGCGTCCGGTGGAGCGCGAAGCCCTCGACGCCCTGCTCGACCGGGTCGTGCCGGGGCACGAGGTGCCTGTGGCCGCCGACGCCGACTCGAAGGCGTACCGCATCGTCGGGCGCAGCCCGCGGCTGCGGGAGGCGGTGGCGCTGGCCCGCAAGGTGGCCCCCACGTCGGTGCCCGTGCTCATCTCGGGCGAGAGCGGCACGGGCAAGGAACTCTTTGCCCACCTCCTCCACCAGGCGAGCCGACGGTCGCGCGGGCCGCAGGTGCGGGTGAACTGCGCGGCCGTCAGCGAATCGCTCCTGGAAAGCGAACTGTTCGGCCACGAGCGGGGGGCGTTTACCGGGGCGGTCACCCGCCGCAAGGGCCGCTTCGAACTCGCCAGCGGCGGCACCCTCCTGCTCGACGAGATTACCGAGACGGGGCCCCGGCTCCAGGCGGAACTGCTCCGGGTCCTGGAACAGCAGGACTTCCAGCGGGTGGGCGGGTCCACGCCCGTCCGGGTCAACGTGCGGATCGTCAGCACGACGAACCGGGACTTGGCGGCCCTGGTGCGGAAGGGCGAGTTCCGCTCCGACCTGTACTACCGCCTGGCGGGGGTCCGCATTCACATCCCCCCGCTCCGTCACCGCCGCGAGGACCTGCCCGTCCTCGTCCGCCACTTCGTCAACCAGTTCGCCGGCGAGACGCAGCGCCGCGTCACCCGGTTCGATCCCGAGATGATGGACCTCTTCACCGGCTACGCATGGCCGGGGAACGTGCGGCAACTGCGGAACGTGGTGCGGACGGCGCTGGTGCTGGGCGAGGGCGAGGTGCTCTCGCTGGCCGAGGCGCCGTGGCTGGCGGCGGAACTGGCCCAGTCGGCCCACGGGCCGGCGGCCCGCAGCCTCCGCCTGGAGGACGTCGAACGCCGGACCATCCTGGAGGCCCTGCGCCTCACCGACAGCCACCAGGCCCGGGCGGCCGAACTGCTCGGCATCAGCGACCGGACGCTCCGCGCCAAACTCCGCCGCTACCGCCAGGAACACGAGCCCCAGCGGGAGGAAGAGGAGCAATGGATCAAAGCCCCCGCCTGACCGACTACCTGGAGGCCGGCCTCCGGGCCGCCAACCTCCGCCAGACGGCCATCGCCAACAACATCGCCAACATGGCGACGCCCGGCTTCCGGCGCCACGCCGTCCCGTTCGAGAAGGTCTTCGCCGAGGCCCTGGCCAGGGGCGAACCCATCCCGACCGAGGGCCTGCTGGAGCGGCTCCATCGGCCGATGGACGGCCCCGTCAACGACAACGGCAACGACGTCCACCTGGAGACCGAAGTGGCCGACCTCGTCCGCAACGGACTGCTGTACAAGACCTACGCCCGCCTCCTCGGCCGCATGTACGAGCAGGTGGAGCGGGCCATGGTGACCGAGACATGACCCTGAAGGAGACGCCCATGGGAATCGACGCGATCGCCCCGATGGTCGACATCGCCGCCTCGGGACTCCGCGCCCAGTCGCTGAGGCTGAATCTGATTGCCGGCAACATCGCCAACGCCCAGACCACCCGAACCGTCACGGGCCAACCGTACCGGCGGCAGGACGTGGTCCTGCAGACCACCGGCGACGCCCTCGGCGGCGTGACGGTCCTGAACATCGCCCGCGACGCCAGCGACTTCCGGCAGGTGCTGATGCCCGGTCATCCCGACGCCGACGACGACGGCTTCGTCAAGATGCCCAACGTCGACCTGCCGGTCGAACTGATGAACATGACGACGGCGTCGCGGGCCTACCAGGCCAACGTCGCCGTTCTCAAACGGTACCAGGACATGGTCGAGACGACGGTGGAACTGCTCCGCTAAGGAAGGACGCGCCATGAACATCTCGGGCATCCACGGCATCGGGACCCCGCCGGTCATCCAACCGCCCCAGGCCACGCCCACCGGCCGGGCGGCCGGCGGGGCCAAGGGCACGACGGATTTCGGACACCTCGTCACCAAGGCCATCGAGACCGTCGACCAGGACCAGCAGGCCTCCGCCGGCGCCATCGAGCAACTCCTGACCGGCAAGCAGCAGGACCTGTTGCCGGTCGTCACCTCGGTGGCCAAGGCCGACGCCAGTTTCAAACTCCTCATCGGCGTCCGCAACAAGATGATCGAGGCCTACAAGACCACGCTGAACATGCAGGTGTGAGAAACAACAAGCCGCGAGCCACAAGCAAAAGGCTACAAGCGACAAGCCGCAAGCAACTTATTCAGCCGCCGGGCTTGCCCGGCGCGTGCCGTCGAACCAAGAGGGTGCCCACAAGCAACAGGTGACAAACCGTGACCAACTCCCTTCAAGGCGTGATGGAAGCCTGGCGTCGGATGGGCCTCGTGCAGCGCGTCACGCTCATCTCGGTGGTGCTGGCCTGCATCGGGGCCGCCGCCCTGCTCATCGGCTGGGCCCGGGCGCCCCACATGGCCCTGCTGTACTCGCGGCTCGACCCGGAGGACGCCGCCGAGGTCGTCGCCCAGATCCAGGAGTCGGGCACCCCGTACGAACTCAAGGACGGCGGCACGAGCGTCTACGTCCCGTCCGAGAAGGTCTACGCCCTCCGCCTCCAACTGGCCGGGGAGGGCCTGCCCGCCGGCGGCCGGCAGGGCTACCGCATCCTGGACACTGAGAAGATCGGCACGAGCCCGTTCACGCAGCGCATCAACTACATCCGGGCCCTGGAGGGCGAACTCGCCAAGACCATCGCCCTGATCGAGGGCGTGGAACACGCCCGCGTCCACGTCGTCCGGACCGAGAGCCGCCTCTTCCGCAAGGACGAGGCCGGCACCTCCGCCACCGTCGCCGTCCGTCTCCGGCCCGGACGCCACCTTTCGCAGGGCAACGTGGCCGCTATCGTCCACATGGTGGCCGGCGGCGTGGACCATCTGAGCCCCGAGAACGTCGTCGTCGTCGACAGCCAGGGCACCCTCCTCTCGACCGGGGCCGAGAGCCACTTCGCGGGCGGCACGGGCGGGACGGTCCTCGACTACAAGTCCCAGGTGGAAGAGTACCTCGCCCGGAAGGCCGAGCAGATGCTCACCCTGGTGCTCGGCCCCGGCCGGGCCACCGTCAAGGTCAGCGCCGAGGTCGAGACCAGCACCGTCAACAAGACCAAGGAAGAGTACAACCCGGACGGCGGCGTGCCCATCAAGGAAGAGATCAGTTCCAAGAGCGAGGCCCCCGCCGCCACCGCCCAGGGCCCCAGCGGCGGCGAGAGCAAGGAAGAGACCACCACCACCGAGTACCAGGTCGGCCGCACCGTCGAGCAGACCATTAACATGCCCGGCAAGATCCTGTCGCTGTCGGTGGCGGCGTTCGTGGATCTCTCGCCGCCCGACCCTGCGCCTGAAACCCCGGCCGAAGAAGGCGAGGAAGCCGCCACGCCCGCCGCCACGCCGGCGCCGACGCTCTCGACGCAGGACGTGGAAGAGGTCGTCCGCCAGGCGATCGGCCTCACGGAAGCCGACGAGTTGAAGGTCGTCTCGACCACGTTCCACCGCCCCGCCGCCCTCACAGAGGCCGCGGAAAGCGACTTCCTCTCCGACCCGGCGTTCTACCTGGACGTGGCGCGGCACGCATCGCTGGGCATCCTGGTCATCGGGGCCCTGCTGGCGCTGAAGATGTTCGGCGGGTCCCGGCGCAAGGGTCCCGCCGGCCTCAAGGCCGGGGAAGCCGAGGGAGCCGTGGCCGGCGGCGAGGCGGCCGTGGGCGGCAACCTGCTGCCCCCCGGGACCGGCACGCGCGCCGACGCCGCCCAGGTCAACCGGCGCATCGCCGCCGCCCTGAAAGAGAATCCCGACGAGGTCAAGCGCCTCTTCCGCACGTGGGTCCAGCAGCAGGGAGCCGCGTAAGTGCCCAGCACCCTCCGAAAAGCCGCCCTCCTCCTCCGCAGCCTCGACCCCCAGACGGCGGGGGAACTCCTCGCGGCCGCCCCTCCGGAGGCCGTCAAGCAGATCGCCTCCGAACTGGTCTCCATTGACAACACCGGCCAGGCGGGCGCCGAGTCCGACCCGGCCGCCGAGTTCCTCGGACTCCTGACCGGCACGAGGCGGCCCGACCTCCAGAGTTTCGTCCGCGACGTCGTCGCCAACGCCGTCGGCCAGGAGAAATGCGAGCAAATCCTCGGCGAGGTCGACCGCCTCGTCAAGGGCCGCGACCCCTTCCTCCCGATTCGCCAGGCCGACGTGTCGCTGCTGGCGGCGGCGCTTCGCGGCCAGCACCCGCAGGCGGCGGCCCTGGTCCTGATGGAACTCGACCCCGAGAAGAGCGCCGCGCTGATTCCGTTGCTGGACGAGTCCATCCGCGGCGAGGCCGTCCGGCGCATGATCCTCGGCGAACGCGTGTCGCCGGAGGCCCAGGGCCGGGTGGCGGCGATGGTCCGCGACCGCCTCGAGGACCTTGCCTCGAGCAGCGACACCCCCGCCGCGGCGAGCGGGTCGCCGGACGCGCGTCTCCGCCGGGTCGCCCTGCTGATGCGCCGCCTCCGCAAAGACCTTCGCGACAGCCTCCTGGAGAGCATCAAGCAGCGCAGCCCCGACGAGGCCCGCGAGGTCCAGGACCTCATGGTCACCTGGGACGACCTGCCGGTCCTCAGCGACCGCAGCCTCCAGGACATCCTCCGGACGATGGACGCGGGCGGCCTGGCGATGGCCCTCCACGGCGCCGATGAGGAAATCGACCGCAAGATCCGCAACAACATCTCCGAACGGGCCGCCGCCATGGTCGAGGAGGAAATCTCCCTCATGCGCCAGCCCAAGATCGAGGACGTCGAGGCCGCCCGCGAGAAGATCCTGACCGAACTCCGGCAACTCAACGCCGCCGGCGAACTGACCTTCGAGGAGCCGCCCGGCCGTGCCTGAGAGGCGCTGCGTCAACCTGCCCGCCCCGCTGACCGCCGTCCGGGTGGTGTCCGGACCGGACGACCCGTCTGCCGGCGGCGATGCATCCGGCGACGGCCCCGCGGCTGCGTCCGCCGAAGCCGATGCCCTGGAGGCCGAACGCCGGGCCCTGGAGGCCGAACGGGCGGCCCTGGCCCGCGTCCGCGGGGCCCTGGAAACCGCCGCCGCCCAGGTCGCCGACCACCTGGCCGGCATCCTTGCCGACGCCGAGGCGCAGTTGGTCGACCTGGCGGTCGAGATCGCCCGCAAGGTCGTCGCGCAGGAAATCCAGGCCGGCCGGTGCGACATCGAGCCGATCGTCCGCGAGGCCCTCGACCGCGCCCCGGCCAACCGCGAATGCGTGGTCCACCTGCATCCGGACGACCTGGCCACCCTCCACAAGACCGGCGAGACCACGCCGGACCTCGCCCATTTGCGCCTGGAGGCCGACCCCGGCGTCGGCCGGGGCGAATGCGTCGTGGAAACCGCCGAAGGCACCGTCGAGGCCCGGATCGACGACCGGCTGAACGAGGTCCGGGCCGCCATGACTCCGTCGGAATCGCCATGAGCACCATCGATTGGGACCGGTACCGGCAGCGCGCCCGGCAGGCCGAAACCCTCGCCTGCCGCGGCCGCGTCGTCCGCGTCACGGGCCTGACCGTCGAGTCGCAGGGGCCGCCGGTCGGCACGGGCGGGCTGTGCGACATCCACCTGGCCGACGGCCGCGTCATCGGCGCCGAGGTTGTCGGCTTCCACCACGCGCACCGCGTCCTCCTGCCACTGGAGCCCGTCGACGGCATCAGCCCGAACGACGCGGTCGTCGCGCGCCGCCGGCCGCGGTCCATCCGCCTGGGCCCCGAGGTGCTCGGCCGGATCGTCGACGGCCTGGGCCGGCCGATGGACGGCCGGGGTCCCCTCCGGGGGCCGGACGTGCGGCCGGTGGACGGGGCCAGCCCGCCACCGCTCAGCCGCCGGCCCATCACGGAGCCCCTGCCCCTGGGCATCCGCGTCTTCGACGGGGTGCTGACGGTCGGCAAGGGGCAGCGGATGGGCATCTTCTCGGGCAGCGGCGTCGGCAAGAGCACCCTGCTGGGCGAGATCGCCCGCGTCTCGGACGCCGACGTCAACGTGCTGGCTCTGGTGGGCGAGCGGGGACGCGAAGTTCGCCAGTTCCTGGAACACAGCCTCGGGCCGCAGGGTCTGGCGCGGAGCGTCGTCGTGGTGGCCACCAGCGACGCCGCCCCCATCCAGCGGGTCAAGGCCGCCTCTCTCGCCATCGCCGTCGCCGAGTACTTCCGCGACCAGGGTAAGGACGTCCTCTTCATGATGGACTCGGTCACGCGGCTGGCGCAGGCGCAGCGCGAGATCGGCCTGGCGGCGGGCGAGCCGCCCACCACCAAGGGATACTGTCCCAGCGTCTTCAGCCTCCTGCCTCGCCTGACCGAGCGGCTCGGCTCGGCCGAGGTCGGCTCCATCACCGGCATCATCACCGTCCTGGTCGAGGCCGACGACATGAACGACCCCGTGGCCGACTGCATGCGGTCGCTCCTGGACGGGCACGTCGTCCTGTCGCGGCGGCTGGCGGAACTCGGCCACTACCCGGCCGTCGACATCCTCCAGAGCATCAGCCGACTCATGGGGGCCTGCACGAGCGCCGAGCATTACCAGGCCGCGCAGAAACTCCGCGCCGTCTACGCCACGTACCAGGGGGCCGAGGACCTCATCAACATCGGGGCGTTCAAGTCGGGCTCGAACCCGCGGATCGACACCGCCGTCAGCCTCATCGACCGCGTCAACGCGTTCCTCATCCAGCCGCTGGGCACGCGGTCGACGATGGAGCAAACGGTGCGCCGTCTCCTGGAGATCACGCAGTCGTGGGACTACCTGATGCCGTCCGACGAGGAGGCGCCCGCGCCGGCCGGGGCCGCCGCCGGGAGTGAGACGCCGTGAAACAGTTCCGCTGGCCACTGGAGCGGGTCTTCGACGTCAAGCAGCAGCGGCAGCGTGCGCTGCGGAGCGACCTGTTCATGCTGGCCCAGGAAATCGCGCGGGTCCGCGAGGCCATCCTGTACCGGCGGAGCCGCCTGCGGGGGCTTCTGGAGGAACTGGCCGGCCGGCCCCTGCCCGACCGCATCGCCGACCAGGGCGTCTTCATGCAGTTCGTCGGGGTGGAGGAGGAGGCCATCCGGCGCCTGACGGCCCGCCGGGCGGACCTCGAAGCCACCCGGACCGAGACGCATCGCCGGTTCCTCGATGTCCGGGCCACGTGCAAGATGCTTGCCCGCCTGCGCGAGCAGGCGTACCGCCGGTACCTCCACGAGGTGGGCCGCGACGAACAGAAACTGCTCGACCAAGCCGCCCACCTGGCCCACGCCCGGAAACAGGAGCGGACGCCGGCCACCGAGGGCGGGCGGGTGGACTGGCCCGCCCGCTGGGCCGGCGCCATGCCACGAGCGACCGTCTAGCCGGCCCACGTAGGCCGCGAGCCGGAACGAGGAGACAATCATGGCCAACACGAAGTTCGCGATCCTGATCCTGATGGGCCTCGGCGCCGCCACGTTCGGCGCCTCCTACGGCGTGAGCCTGTGGCTGGGCACCGGCGCCGGCACGGCGACGGCCGAGGTGGCCCAGAAGATCGCCGAGGAGCGCTCGGAGAAGGCCACCGAGACCGAGGCCCCCAAGATGGCCACCGCCCACCTGGGGGAGAAGCACCTCATGGCCCTGGTGCAGCAGGTCCGGGGCAAACTCGACCAGTGCCGCCTCCGCGAGAAGGACCTGGCCGCCCATCAACGTCGCCTCCAGGTGGCCCGCGAGGACCTGCGGAAGGAGGCCCAGCACCTGGAGACGCTGCGGGCCCGCCTCGCCGCCGCCGCCGCCAGGCTCAAGGAGAGCCGCGCGGCCCTGGAGGCGAGCCGCCTCGCCGTCCAGGCCGACGAGCAGCGCAACCTCAAGCACACCGCCGAGATCTACGACGTCATGGACGCCGAGGCGGCCGCCCGGATCATCGAGAACATGTGCAAGAACCAGCAGCACGACGACGCCGCCAAGATCCTCCATTTCATGAAGGAACGGTCCGTCGGGAAGTTACTGGCAGCCATCAGCGACCCCAACCTGGTGGCCGACCTGTGCCAGAAGATGAAGCGTATCCGCGAACCGGGACAAGGGGGTTGATGCCGTGGACCTTGCAACCGTGATCGGGATGCTGGCCGGGTTCGGCCTGATCACCGTCGCCATCTTCTCGGGCGGCGGGGCGGGCATGTTCTGCAACATCCCGAGCGTCATGATCGTGGTGGGCGGGATGATCTCGGCCACGCTCATCCATTTCTCGCTCGGCCGGGTGCTCAAGATCTTCTCCCTGGCCAAGAAGACCCTGTTCGACCAACTGCGGTCCGAGCAGGAGGTCATCCAGCGCATGGTCGACTACGCCGCCATCAGCCGGCGCGACGGCGCCCTGGCCCTGGAGCAGCAGATGGCCGAGACCTCCGACCCCTTCCTCATCAAGGGCCTCCAGATGCTGATCGACGGCCAGGACGAGGATACCATTCATCAGCAACTCTCGATTGAGGTCATGTACCTCCAGGACCGGCACGAGGACGGCAAGAAGATCCTGGAGTTCATGGGCGGCAGCGCCCCGGCGTTCGGCATGATCGGGACGCTCATCGGCCTGATCCAGATGCTCCAGTCGCTGGACTCGCCCGACTCCATCGGCCTGGGCATGGCCACCGCCCTCATCACCACCTTCTACGGGGCGCTGCTGGCGAACCTCGTGTTCCTGCCGCTGGCCGGCAAACTCGGCCTCCGCTCCAAAAAGGAGACGCTCCAGAAGGAGATGATGACCGAGGGGCTGCTGGCCATCGCGCGCGGCGAAAGCCCCACCGCCGTCCGCGAACGCATGCAGGCCTACGTCTCCGCCAAGCAACGCGAGGAGATCAAGCCCAGTGTCTAAGCCAGCCAAACGCCGAGGCGGTGACGACGGGCCCGGCAGCGACTGGATGGTCACCTTCAGCGACTGCATGACCCTCCTGCTGACCTTCTTCGTCATGCTCCTCTCGTTCTCCTCGTTCGACCCGACGGACCTGACCAACGTTCTGGAAGGGTTCGAGCAGGCCTCCCAGGCCTCGCCGTTCGCCAACAAGCGGCCGCCCAAGGAATCGTACCTGCCGGACGAGTCGCTGGTCGACCGGACCGAGAACGGGTCGGAAACGCCCACCTTCGACCACCTGGAGGCCAACCGCACGCCGCGAGCCCCGGAGGACCCCCTCTCGGGCGATGCCTACCGAGACCGCCGCGTCCTCCACATCCCCAGCGACCTCCTCTTCTGGGGACGCGGCGCGGCGCTGAAGCCGGAGTCGAAGGACATCCTCAGCGAGGTGGCCCGGTTCCTGCGGCTGATGCCGTGCCGGGTGGCCATTCGCGAGATTCCGGGGCCCGGCCGGCCGCCCGACGCCTCGCTCCGCCGGGCCGTCGCCGTCATGCGGTACTTCACGGAAACCGAAGACCTGCCGGCCGACCGCTTCGCCGTCTCGGCCGCCGGCCCCGCACCGGAGGAATCGGACGAAGAGGCCGTCCTCCGCGTCGATATGCTCAACCGCGAGGTGTACCCGTGAGTCTGGCCCGAAAGCAACGCAAGTCCGAGAAGAAGGGGACGCCCGCCTGGCTCGTCTCGTTCACCGACATGATTACGCTCCTCCTTTCCTTCTTCATCCTGCTCCAGGCATTCTCGACGACCCGGGACCCGGAACTGTTTCAGCGCGGCCAGGGCGGTTTCCGGCGGGCCATCGAGGGGTTCGGCATACCCAACTGGCTGTGGGGCAAGCCCGACGCCCCGCGCCGCAGTTTCATGCTCCGCAAGCACCCCGTCGCGGAGGCACCGGAGAACCTCGACCGCCGCCGCATCATCGACGCCGAGGACGAGAAGATCCGCCGCGTCTTTCAAGACCTCCGGCGGCTTCACCAGATGGAGGCCTCCGACTACGACGGGCCGCCCGCCCGCCTGCTGGCCACGCCCATCGTCTTCGACCCCGGCGCCGACCGCCTGCGGCCGCGCGACCGCACCTACCTGGCGGACTTCGCGGCGGAACTGCGCGGCCGGCCGGGCGCGGTCCTGATGTACGTCATCGGCCTGGCCCCCGATGCCGCCGACCGGCCCGACCGCTGGGCCCTCTCCGCCCGCCGCGCCGCCGCCGTCCGCGCCTGTTTGCGCAAGCACCTGCCGAAACGCTTAAGAGAGAACGGCACCTCGGTCGATTCCTGGGGCGCGGGGACCGCCGGGCCCGACCTCGACGTCCCGCAGACCGGACCCCACCAGACCTTCATCGTGCTGGCGATGATGGACGCGCCGCCCAAGGAGCCTTAGCCATGCCCGATCCCGAAACCGATACCCCGCAGGACGCCCCCGAGACCCGGCCGCCCGAGGACGCCGCCGACGGCACCGAACCGCCCCGCAAACGTCGGCTCTTCTTCATCCTGTGCGCCGCGGTGGCCGTGGCGGCGGGCGGCGCCGGCTACGCCGTCGCCTTCCTGACGGGGGGCGAGGGCCCGCTGACACCCGCCTCCGCCGAGGCCGGGGAGAACCAGACCACGGAATCGGAAGCCGCCGCCCCCGATGAACTCCCCGCCCCGAAGCCGGCCGAGGACGCCGAACACTACGCCTACAAGGACCTCGAGCCGCTTACCGTCAACCTCGACGAACCGCGCCTGGCCCGGTACGTCCACGCGACGATCACGCTGGGCGTCGCGCAGGAGGATTTTGAGGCGGCCTCCCAGCGCATCGACGCCGAAACCCGCGTCCTCCGCGACTGGCTCACCGTGTACCTGACGAGCCTGACGCTCGAGGACGTCCGCGGGGCCGCCAACCTCAACCGCATCCGTCGCGAAATCCTCGACGCGTTCAACCAGGAACTCTGGCCCGACGGCAAGCCGCTGATCCGCAAGGTTCTGTTCAAGGAATTCGCCGTCAAATGAGCCCCAAGGCCGACAGCGCGATACCCGCCCTCCTGGAACGCCTCCGGCAAGCGGCCCGGCGCCTCGGTCCGCCGCCCGAACCGCCCCCCGACGTGACGGCCTACGACTGGTCGCGGCCGCACCACTTCACGGCGGCGGCGCACCGGCGGCTGAGCGAGGTCGCCCGCCGCCTCCAGCGCGAGTTGAGCAAGGCCCTGGCCCACCTGCTGAAGGCGGGCACCGTCCTGGCGGCCGACCCGCCGGACGAATGCTACCCGGCCGCCGTCGATGACAACGGCGCCGCCTGTTACGTGCCCCTCCGCGACGCCGCCGGCACTCCCTGCGGGGCGCTGCGGTTTCCCACCTCGCTGGCAACCGCCTGGGTGGAGTGCCTGCTCGGGGGAACGCCCTCGGCCCGTGCGGGCGGCGAGGACCTCTCGCCCCTGGAGGCCGGGCTGCTCCTGGACATCGCCTCCTGGATGACCCGGGCCGTCTCGGAGGCCCTCGCCCAGGCCGGCGCCGGCGAGGTCCGCCACGAGCCCTCCGTCACCGGGTGGGCCGAGGCGTTGCCGACCGACGACAGCACCGAACTCTGCCGCTTCGTCTTCCGCGAGATGGACCCCGCCGCTGCTGCGGCGGCCCAAACAGGCACGGCCGAAACGGCCGACGGACCCCGCGACGGCGCTCAGGGCGGCGAGGAAGCCTCCGACGAGACCGACGCGCCCGGTGCCGACGCCGAGGCCGACTTCGCCGACGCCGGCATCCCCGACGCCACCGAAGGGTCCGACGACGGGCCCTCGCCGACGCCGGCCGACCGGCCGCCCGCCCCGGCCCTCGTCCTGACGAGCCGCTTCCTGGAACCCCTGGCCGAGTCCGACCCCGACGCGCGGTCCGGACCGGCCGACCCGGAGGCGTTCAAGCGAGGCGTGCGGGCGCGCATCGAGGCGGCCCCCGTCACGATGAAGGCCGAACTCGGCACCGCCTCCGTCCCCCTGGGCGATTTCCTCGCCCTGGAACCGGGCGACGTCATCGTCCTGGATCGCCAGTGCGGCGAGACGATCGACCTCGCCGTCGGAAACCAGGTCGTGCTGCGGGCCCGACCGGTCGTCACGGCCGGCCGGTACGGCGTCGACGTGCAGGACCTTCGCCGGCAGCCGCGGCTCGAACTGGCCGTCTGAACGTCAGCACGCACAAACACATGGAAGGGATTCCCTGATGACCCAGAGCGCTACCGAGCCCGCAGCCCCGGCCGCGGAGGCCGCCGCCGCCGATGCCCCCGACACCGTCGAAGTTCAGGACGCCCGCCTCGCCGAGGCCCCGCCGCGGCGGAACGACCGGGGCTCGGGCAAAATCGACCTCCTGCTCGAGACGAGCGTCGACGTCTCGGCCGTGCTCGGCACGATCCGCATGCCCATCGGCGAACTGCTGCGGATGGGCACCGGCTCCGTCCTGCCGCTGAACCGCGAGGCCGGCGAGCCCGTGGACCTCCTCCTGAACGGCGTCCCGTTCGCCAAGGGGCACCTGGTGGTCGTCGAGAACCGCCTGGGCGTCCGCCTCACGGAGGTCGAGACCCCCGGCGACGCGGACGCCGATCCCCCCGCCGAGGCCGCAAACGGCAACGGCGAGGCCTCCGACGGCGCATGAGGCCCGGCGCAGCGCCGTTCGAGCCGGGACCGGAAGGTCCCGGTCATCTCCATCCGGCGTGGCACGAGCCACGGCGGGCGAGGATGTCCCGCCGTATCCGCGGCCTGTGCCTGCGGGTGTCAACTTTTTGGGCGCCGTCTGATTATTCGGTCCGTCCGCCCGCCCGAACCCCCGTTCTTGGGCCGTGAAGGCCCTTTTTCGTTTTGGCACACCGTGTGCACTGATGGCCGACGGAGCACTCTCTGTACGGCCGGAGCACGCGATGACGCCGAAAACCCTGTGGCCGATCGCCCTGGCAATAGCCGTCTTCGCGACGGCGGCCCTGGCGTCCCCCGCCGCCGCCGACCGGGCGGGCACGCTCTGGGCGGCGTCCGAGGTCAAGTCCGCCACCGACGCGGGCGCCCAATCCGTCGCCTCGCCCGGCGCGGACGCTCCCTCCGATACGGATACGCCGTCGGACACCCCGCCGGAGAAGCCATCGGAAAAGGAAGGCAACGAGACGCTCGGCCGGAAGTCCGGCGAGAAAACGGCCTCCCCGTTCGACCGCAAGACGTCGTCGGAGCCGACGGACCTTCTCGGCCACTCGCTGGCCGCCGTCCTCGTCATCCTGGTGCTCGGCGCGGCCGCCATCTTCGTCGTCAAGCGGCTGCTGCCGCGGCTGGGCATCTCGCAGGGCCGGCAGGTCCGCGTCCTGGAAACCGTGTACCTGGGCCCGCGCAAGAGCCTGTACGTGGTCCAGGTGGGCGACCGGACGCTGCTGGTCTCCGGCACGCGCGAACGTCTGGGCCTGCTGGCCGACGTGACGGGCTCCGTGCCCCCGCCCGATGAAACCGCCCCCGGGACCGCCCCCGGCACCCCGGCGACCCGCTTCCGGATCCCCGGCACCGAACCGGAGAACGCCTGATGGGCCGGATACCTTACATCGCCCTGGCCGGCGCGCTCGCTGCCATGCTCCTCGCCGCTGCGCCGGCCGGGGCTGCCCAACGGGCCGAGGCGCCGGCGATGCCGAAGGTCCCCTCGCCCGCGCCGGGCGGCGACCCCGCCGCCGCGGCCGAGGAGAAAGGCGAGGCGGCCGGCCTGCCCGAACTCGGCGACGTCCTCCGGGCCGTCAACAAGGTCACCAGCGAGGAGGACGGCGGCGAGGACTGGTCCGCCCCCGTCAAGTTGGCCGTCGTCTTCACGGGGCTGGCCCTGGTGCCGGCCGGCCTGGTGATGATGACCAGTTTCACACGGATCGTCATCGTCCTGTCGTTCATCCGGCGGGCGCTGACGACGCAGAACATCCCGCCCAACATCGCCATCGTCGGCCTGTCGGTCTTCCTGACGCTGTTCGTCATGGCCCCGACGTTCACGGAACTGAACGAGGCGGCCTTCCAGCCGTACCTGGCGGGCGACGTGCCGTTCCAGGCGGCGATGGACCGCGGGCTTGCCGTTGTCAAGCGGTTCATGATCCGCCAGACGGGCGAGCACGACCTCGTCATGTTCCTCGATTTCGCCGGCGCGGCGGCGCCCGAGTCGCCCGACGCCGTCCCGCTGCACGTGGCGATCCCGGCGTTCGCCATCAGCGAGTTCCGGACGGCGTTCCAGATGGGGTGCCTGTTGTTCATCCCGTTCCTGCTCATCGACCTGGTCATCGCGGGGATTCTGCTGTCGGCGGGCATGATGATGCTGCCGCCCATCATCGTCAGCCTGCCGTTCAAGATCATCCTGTTCGTCCTGGTGGACGGATGGGCCCTGCTGACGCACAGCCTCGTCACGAGTTTCTACTGACGCAGGACGGCGCGGCGGGTCTCCGTACCCGCCGCGCACGAGCCTCGACCGTCAGGTCGCGGGTCGTACCGAGTCGCGACTCAAGATCAACACGCGAAAGGATGCAGACCCATGAATGCCGACCTGGTCCTGTACCTGGGCCGACGGGCGCTGGAGACGGCCCTGCTGGTGGCCGCCCCGATCCTGGCGGCCGCCATGCTCACGGGCGTCCTGGTCGCCATGCTCCAGGCCGTCACGAGCGTGCGCGACATGACGCTGAGCATGGCGCCGAAACTGGCGGCGGTGGGAATCACGCTGATGGTGACGGCCGGCTGGTCGCTCCAGGTCGTGGTGGAGTTCGCTCACGAGGTCTTTTCGCATGTCCGCACATTGGGACACTGACCGTGGAAGCGCTCGGCCGGATGGTCGTTCCCCTGGTGCTCGTGCTGGCGCGGGTGTCGGGCTTCCTGGTTTCGCTGCCGATCTTCGGCTGGCGCATGGCGCCGGCCCGGGTGAAGGTGGGCATGGCGCTCGTGCTGACGCTCGTGTTCGCGATGGTGGTGCCGGTGGACGCCTCGCTGGTGGAGACCGGCTGGCCGGCCGTCGCCTTTCTTGTCGTGCGCGAGGTGCTGACCGGCATCGGACTGGGCGTGGCGGTGGCGATCGTGTTCGCGTCGGTCCGGCAGGCGGGCATGATCATCAAGCGGCAGATGGGCCTGGCGGTGGCCCGCGAGGTCAACCCCATGACCGGCGAGCAGTCGCAGCCCGTCGGCATGCTCATGGAAATGTGCTTTGCGGTCTTCTTCCTGGCGGCGGGGGGACACCGGCTGATGCTGCGGCTGATCGTCCGGAGTTGGGAGGTGTTCCCGGTGGGGCAATGGCCCGAGGTCGGCCACGCCGCCGAAGCCGTCCTCGACGCCGGCCTGGCGATGCTGCTGTTCGCGCTGCGGCTGGCGGCGCCGATGCTGGCGGCGTTCCTGGTGCTGGCGGTGGCGCTGGGCATCCTGGCCCGCATCCTGCCGGAGATGAACATCCTGATCGCGAGCCTGCCGATGCGCATCGGCCTCGGCCTCTTCATGGCCGCCGCCATCCTCCCGACCCTCCAGCAGTTCACGAGCGAACTGGGCGATTGGATCAACCGCCTGCTGGTCACATAGAGCCGACGCATGGCCAAGGCTGCCGCCAACAAGACCGAACCGCCCACCGCCCATCGCCTGCGGCAGGCGAAGGAGGAGGGCAAGGTCCCGACCAGCCAGGAGGTGGCCCTCGCCCTGACCCTCGGCGTCCTCATGCTCGCCCTCGTCTTCTCCGCCGAGAACATCTGGGCGTGGTTCACCAACCAGATGGTGGCGGGCTTTACGGCGGCGGCCAGGCCCGGCATGGACCTCGGCACGATGGCCGACCTCCTAGCCGACAAGGGA
Source organism: Phycisphaerae bacterium (assembly GCA_046483505.1). Lineage (GTDB taxonomy): Bacteria > Planctomycetota > Phycisphaerae > FEN-1346 > FEN-1346 > BS750m-G62. Next base: position 14,058 of record JAWODB010000271.1, on the reverse strand, counting down.
TGGGCCGTCCTCATCCTCATCGCCCCGTTCATGGTGGCGATGGTCACCGCCAGCGTCGCCAGCGGACTGCTGGTCAGCGGTTGGGTCTTCAGCCCGAAGGCCCTTCACCCGAAGCCCGAGGCCCTGAACCCCGTCGAGGGCGTGAAGCAGCTCTTCTCGGTCCGCTCGCTCGTCAAACTCCTGGCGGCGTGGGTGAAACTGGGCATCATGGTCGCCCTGACCGTGACGTACCTGCGCGACCGGTTGGACCAGTTCCTCGCACTGACGTGGGCCTCGCCGGTCGCCTCGCTCTCGGTCATCATGGAAGCCGTCTTCGGCCTGGTGGCCCGGTTCGTGGCCGGCATGGTCGTCATCGCCCTCCTCGACATCCTGTACCAGAAGTGGCAGCACCGGCAGGATCTGAAGATGACCAAGCAGGAGGTCAAGGAGGAGCGGAAGCAGCACGAGGCCTCGCCGCAGGTCCGCTCCCGCCTCCGCCGCATGCAGATCGAGATGATCCGCAAGCGCATGCTGCACGAGGTGCCCCAGGCCGACGTCGTCCTGGTGAACCCGACGCACGTGGCGGTGGCCCTGAAGTACGAGACCGATACGATGGACGCCCCGCAGGTCACCGCCAAGGGCGCCGACTACCTGGCCGAACGCATCCGCGACATCGCCCGCGCCCACGGCGTGCCGATCGTCCGTCGGCCGGAACTCGCCCGGACCCTGTACCGCACCGTCGAGGTGGGCGAGCCGATTCCCGAACCGCTCTACGTGGCCGTCGCCGAGATCCTCGCCATGATCTACCGCCTCCGCCGCCAGCGCCGCGGGACGTAAACACAGTTAGCCGCGGGGCTTGCCCCGCGCGTGCCCCTGCACGGCACGAACCAGCCGTCCAACGCAAAGCAGCCGCATAATGGCCAAAACGACTCCCAACGCGACCGGCTTCGACCCCGCCCGGACGGGCCTCGGCCGCCTCGTCGCCCACAACGACATCCTGTTTGCCGGCGGCCTGGCGATGGTCCTGGCCACCCTGCTCATTCCCCTGCCCACCTTTCTGCTCGACCTCCTGCTGGCCTCGAGCATCGCCATCGCCGTCGGCACGATGCTCGTCGTCCTCTCGACGCGCGAATCGGTCGAACTCTCCGCCTTCCCGTCCCTGCTGCTCTTCCTGACGCTGTTCCGCCTGTCGCTGAACGTGGCGTCCACGCGGCTCATCCTGATGCAGGGCGACGCGGGGCAGATCATCCAGACGTTCGGCCAGTTCGTGGCGGGAGGCAGCCTGACCATCGGCCTCGTGGTCTTCATCATCCTCGTCGTCATCCAGTTCATCGTCATCACGAAAGGCGCCGAGCGGATCAGCGAGGTCGCCGCACGCTTCAACCTCGACGCCATGCCCGGCAAGCAGATGAGCATCGACGCCGACCTCAACGCCGGCCTCGTCAACGAGGAGCAGGCCAAGGCCCGCCGCGAGAAGATCGTCCGCGAAAGCGAGTTCTACGGCGCCATGGACGGTGCCAGCAAGTTCATCCGCGGCGACGCCATCGCCGGCCTCGTCATCACCGCCGTCAACCTCGTGGGCGGCATCGTCATCGGGCTGACGCGCGGCATGACGATGGCCCAGAGCGCCGAGACGTACTCCATCCTGGCCATCGGCGACGGCCTGGTCAGCCAGATTCCCGCCGTCGTCATCTCCACCTCCGCCGGGTTCCTGATCTCGAAGTCCTCCACCCTCGAGAGCCTCAGCCACGACCTGTTGCGCCAGATGCTCGCCCGCAGCCGGCCCATCGGGATTGCGGCATTCCTGTTCGGCGCCATGGTCTTCGTGCCGGGCTTCCCGAAGGTGCCCTTCGTCGTCCTCTCGCTGGGCGCGGGGCTGCTGGCCCGGGCCCTTCGGGACCGCGAACGCCGCAGCGAACCCCCGCCCGAGGAGACCCGGCCCGCCGAGGCCGCCGACGAAGCCCCCGTCGAGGCCATGCTCGAAGTCGACCGCGTCGCCGTCCAGGTCGGTGCCCGCCTCATCCGGGTGGTGGACCCCCGGCGGAAGGACAGCGTCTTCCACCGCATCGGGCCGCTCCGGAAGCGGTTCGCCCAGGAGTTCGGCATCATCCTGCCCCTGGTGCGCCTCCGCGACCAGATGGCCCTGGAGCCGAACTCCTACGAAATCCGCATCCACGGACACATCGTGGCCCAGGGACGCCTGGAGCCCGAACGCTTCCTCGCCATGGACCCCGGCACCGTGACCCAGCCCATCAAGGGACAGACCACCGTCGAACCGGTCTTCAACCTGCCGGCCATCTGGATTACGCCCGACCAGAAGGAACAGGCCGAGGTGGCCGGCTACACCGTCGTCGATCCCGAGAGCGTCCTCGTGACGCACCTCTCGGAGACGCTGCGCCGGCACGCCCACGAGATCCTCTCGCGCGACGACGCCCAGACGCTCGTCGACCGGCTCCGCGAACGGGCGCCCACCCTGGTAGGCAGCGTCGTCGGCGAGGCCGTCCCCCTGGGGCTTCTTCACCGCGTCCTCCAGAACCTCCTGAAGGACGGCATCCCGGTGCGGAACCTGGCGCGCATCATCGAGACGCTCGGCGACCACGCCCCCGCCACCAAGGACCCCGCGGTCCTGACCGAACTCGTCCGCAAGGCCCTGGCCCGGACCATCACCGAGCGGCACAGCGGCGACGACGGCACCGTCCGGGCCATCGTCCTTCAACCGAACGCCGAGTACGAACTCCGGGGCATGCTCCAGGAACAGGGCGGCAGCGAGACCCTCGCCCTGCCCCCGGACCGGGCCCTCGACCTGTCGCGCCGCATCGGCCAGGCGTGGCGGCAGGCGATGAGCGACGGCCACGACAAGGCCGTCCTCCTGTGCGACTACCGCCTGCGGCCGCACCTGGCCGCCATGCTCTCGCGCCGTCTGCCCGATCTGCCGATCCTCGCGTACGATGAGATCGCCGTCGGCACGAACGTGGAGTCCGTGGTCACCGTCTCGCTGGAGGCGGCCGGCGCGGAGGCGGCGCCGGCGGGCCAGGCCGCCGCCCCGGCCCAGACGCCGAACGTCCAGCCCGCCGTCGCCGGGGCATAACAGTCAGCCGCCCTGCTTGCAGGGTGCGTAAGGAAGACTCAATCGCATGCGAGCCACCGCGACCACCGCCGCCGTCGTCACGCTCTTCGCCCTGGCGGGCGTGGGCGCGGCCTGCGGCGTGCCGCCCATGGTCTGCGCCACGCGGGCGCTGGTCGGCGCCGTGGCGGCGTACGCCCTCGCGACCGTTGTGCAGCGGGTCGTCCTCCGCATCATGGTCGACCTGATGACCGACCGCGCGAGATCCACGAACCCGTCTGAGGAAGGCACCCGGTGAGCGCGCCAACCGAACCGACCGTCTCGGACCCGCCCGTCGCCAAGGCGCAGAGCCAGGCCCGCGAGGCCTACGCCCAGGAGTCGGACAAGGCCCGCCAGGACCAGCGGATCCTCGACTACCTGCCCCTGGTCCGCCACATCGTCCAGAAGGTGACGGCGAGCCTGCGGCAGCGGGTCGACACCGAGGACCTGATCTCGGCCGGCACCATCGGCCTCGTCCGCGCCGCCCGCGCCTACCGGCCCGACAAGCACGCCGAGTTCAAGACGTACGCCTACATCCGCGTCCGGGGCGCCGTCATCGACGAACTCCGCAGCCGCTCGTTCGCCTCCACGAAGATCCACCGCCAGATCCGCAGGATCCGAGAGGCCTACCAGGCCCTGCTCGCCGAGACGGGCGGCATGCCGAACGACGATCAGATCGCCGCACGGGCCGGCCTCTCGCTCCAGGCCTATTACCGCACGGTCGAGGAGGGACGCCGCCAGCACTTCCTCTCCATCCACGGCATGGACGAGGAGAGCCCGTGCCTGGCCAACCTCATCCCGGCCGAGTCCGCCACACCCGAGCACGAGGCCCAGAAACGCGAAATGGTCCGCCGCCTGACCGACGCCATCCAGGACCTGCCCGAGCGCGACCGCCACGTCATCCTCCTCTACTACCAGCGCGATCTGACGATGAAGGAGGTCGCCGAAACGCTCGGCGTGACCGAGTCGCGGGTCAGCCAGGTCCACGCCGGCGCCCTGTTCCGACTGTCCATGAAACTCCAGGAGGACGCCTCATGACCGCTTCGTCCGACTGGTCGGTTCCCCGGGCCGAGCGGGGCCGGGAGATTCACGAGACCGCCCCCGTCGCCCACCAGGACAAACGGTTTCCCCGCCGCGCGCCCGCCGGGAGCCGGCGCCGGCGAGACCGGAACCCCGACGGGACGGCCGACGACGATGCCCCGCCCCCCAGGGACGGCGAGGCGGACGCCACGCCCGAAGGCGGCCAGACCGACGAGACCGCCTCGGGCGGCGACGACCACGTCATTGACACCCTCGCCTGAGACCGCATTCGGAGAAAGGAACCAACGGCTATGGCCACCAGCGCTCCCGGCGTCATCAAGAAACATCGCGTCCGCCAGGCGCCGGCCGGTGCCGTTCCCGTTGCGGTGCCGACAGACGGCGCGGCGTCGGCCGCCCAGGCCGAGGTCCGCCTGGTCCGCAAAGAGGTCGACCATGCCGTTCTGGAGGTCTCGTGCCCGTGCGGCAACATCATTCACGTGGAATGCCGGTGGGAGGTCCCGACGGCGGTCGGCCAGGCCGACGCCCCCGAGCCCCCCGACGCGCCCCAACCGAACAAGGAGGCAACCCAATGAGACGCATCGCATCCCTCGCCCTGATGCTGGCGGTAGCCGTGGGCGGCTGCTCCCTCTTCCAGAGGGACGAGGACCCGCCCCCCGTCCGCCCCGAACCGCCCCAGCAGGCCGCGTATCTGAAGGAAACGGCCGTCCAGCCGGAGCCCGAGGCGGCCTCGAGCACGGCCGTCGAGAACGCCCTGGCCTGGTCCGAGAAGTACGCCCGGGCCGTCGAGCAACTCGCCCGCCAGCAGGAGGCCAACAGCAAACTCGCCGACGAGAACCGCACCCTGGAAACGAAGATCGCCTCCCTCGAGAGCGAACTCGCCAAAACCCGCCAGGAACTGAACGACGCCAACGACCTCCTCATCGACCTCCGCCGCGCCAACGAGGACTGGAAGACCAGCGTCCTCGGCTACCGCGACGAGATGCGCAAGGCCCACGGCGCCGAACTGGAGGCCCTGCACAAGGTGCTCCGCCTGCTGGGCGGCGAGGTGACCGATCCCGCCTCCACCGCCCCCGCCGCCGCCGACGCCACCGCTCCCGCCACAAGCGAGACGGCCGCCGATACGACCGAGGCCCCGCGCACGGCGGCCGCCGCTACCGAAGGAGAGACCGGTGCAACGATCGAGTAAGGCCATGGCCTCGCCAGCGATCGTCCTGGCCGGCCTCGTCCTGGCCGGGTGCGGCGTCGAGCCCGAGAACCGCCTCGGCTACTACACCGCGCCGCGGCGGGACCTCGTCCGCGTCCGCCGCGTCGCCATGCTGCCCCTGGCCAACGAGAGCGACCATCCGGGCACGGAAACCGGCCTCTCGGAGGAACTCTTCCGGGCGGTCCAGGGGTGCCAACTGTTCCACGTGCGGCCGCTGGACCCGGAGGCCCCCGCGGCGGCGGCCCTGCCGCCCGTCGGCAGTGAACCGCTCACCCTGGCCGACCTCCAGCGCCTCCGCCGGGCCCTCGGCACCGACGCCGTCCTCGCCGGGGCCGTCACCCGCTGGCAGCCGTACCCGCGAATGCAGACCGGCCTGTACCTGCGGCTGGTGGACCTGCGGAGCGGCGAGGTCCTCTGGGCCGTCGACCACGTCTGGGACGCCACGGACGAGCACACGCAGCGGCGGATTCGCCGGTTCTTCGCCCGCCGGATGGGCCGCGGCGCCGACCCGTTCGGCTGGGAACTCGGGACCGTCAGCCCGCGGGCATTCCAGAAGTTCGTCGCCCACGAGGTCGTCGAGACGCTCCCCGGCCGCCGGCCGCCCGGCAGCCAGAGGGGCCTGGCGAGGAACTTTAGAAAAAATCGGGCGCCGTGACGGATTTTTTCTCAAGTCCCCGGCGCCGGGCCCGACAATGATGATGGTCACCGATGTGCGGAGTGCAACCATGCATATTGAGCCCACACAAGGCTTTGACGGTCTCGGGTCGCCGGACGGCCCCCGCAACGCCCCGCAGCCGGGGCAGGTCCCGCCCGCCGGACGGGATGAGGCGGCCGAAACCCCCAAAGACGAGCAGGGCGTGCCGCCCTCCTACGTGGAACGGGCGGCCGCGGCGGCCGAGGTCCGGCCGGATGCCGTCGCCGAAGCCCGGCGCCTCCTGGAATCCGGCGAGTTGGACACGCCGGAAGCGGCGGCCGAGGCGGCCGAGACGATTCTGACGCTGGGCATCTAGCAGGATACTGTATAGACGGCCCTAAGGCGGCTCGGACCCAAGATGTCGGGGCACCGAGCCGCCTTGCTTCTGCGCCCATTCGGCCGGATCCCGCGGTCGCCGCCGCACCCCGTCTCAGAGACGTCCGTCCCTCCGCCCTCTCCCCCCGAAAATCCTAAAGTATCGTTTCACGCCCCCGATAATGGTACTCCGAAGGCAGACGGCCGCGCGGCCGCCGACGCCGACCCGTGTAAGAGGTGTGGGCTGCTGGGGCTCGCACGAACAGAACTTCGATCTGGTGAAAGGGAGAGTCAACCATGCTCGCGATTAAGAACAACATCATGTCGCTGAACGCGGCCCGCCACCTGGCCTCGTCTTACGACTCACTGGCCAAGTCGGTGGAACGGCTCTCGTCCGGCCTGCGCATCAACAGCGCAGCGGACGATGCGGCCGGCCTGGCCGTCCGCGAACTCATGCGGGCGGACATCGCCGTCCTGAGGCAGGGGGCCAAGAACGCCCAGGACGGCATCAGCATGCTGCAGACCGCCGAGGGCGCCATGCAGGTCATCGACGAGTCCCTCGTCCGTATGAAGGAACTCGCCGAGCAGGCCGCCACCGGCACCTACACCGCCACGCAGCGCGGCCTGATGGACAGCGAGTTCCAGGAGATGGTCGACGAGATCGACCGCATCGCCCAGGCCACCGAGTTCAACAGCATCAAACTCCTCAACGACAGTGCCGCCACCGCGGTCAACATCCAGGTCGGCGCCGGCTCCACCGCGAACGTCGACTACATCGCGCTGAACAAGGTGGACGTCTCCAAGACCGGCCTCAGCGTCGACAGCCTCGACATCTCGACCGTCGCGGGCGCGCAGTCGGCCATGGCGGCCGTGGAGGCGGCCATCGACACGAAGGACTCGGCCCGGGCCGCCTTCGGCGCCAAGATGAACCGGCTCGATAACACCATCGACACGCTCAACATCCAGGCCGAGAACCTCAGCGCCGCCGAAAGCCGCATCTCCGACGTCGACACGGCCACCGAGATGACCAACCTGACCCGCAACCAGGTCCTCGCCCAGGCCGGCGTCGCCATGCTCGCCCAGGCCAACACGATGCCGTCGTTGGCCCTGTCGCTGCTTCAGTAACAGACGACCCAAGCGGAGGCGGCCTCGTCCGTCCAACATACCCCTCCGCGACGAGACGAGGCCGCCTGCCGCTGACCCCGATGTGAGAGCGGGCGCAAGCCCGGGGTGGGGATACCGTGTCCACCATCAGCCTCTCCGGACTCTCGACCGGCATCGACACCGAGGCCATCGTCCAGCAACTCGTGGCCGCCTCCAGCGGCACGCTGAACCGGTTGCAGGCCCGCGAGAGCGAGTGGACCTCGAAGCGGAACGCCTTCAACACCCTCGAGACCCGCCTCGAAGCCCTCCAGGCCGCCGTCGACGACATCCGCACCACCGCCGACCTCCGGGCCTACACCGCCACCACGAACGACGCCGAACGCCTGACCCTGGACGTCGGCGCCGGCGCCGGCGAGGGGGCCCACGACGTCACCGTCAACCAACTCGCCTCCGCCGAACGCGAGGTCCACGACGGCGTCGCCGCCCTCGACACCCTCGTCGGCGAGGGCACCCTGGCCTATACCTACAACGGCACCACGCGCACCGTCCAGACGACCACCGAGACGACCCTGGAGGACCTCCGCGACCTCATCAACAACGACGCCGGCAACCCCGGCGTCACCGCCAGCATCCTCGAGTACGACGCCGGCGGCGACCAGGTCTACCACCTGGTCCTCGGCGCGGGCGACACCGGTGCCGACTATACGGTCGCCATCGAGGACGCCCAGACCACGCTCGACGGCACGGGCGGCACGGTCGATTTCCGCACCGCCACCTTCACCGAGACGCAGTCGGCCCAGGACGCCCAGGTCCGCGTGGACGGGTACCCTGCCGCCGACTGGATTACCCGCAGCAGCAACACCATCAACGATATCCTGCCGGGCGTCACGCTGCACCTTCACGCACCCACGGACGCGGGCGAGACCGTCCGCATCAGCATTAATCGCGACACCGAAGGCCTCAAGGACAAGGTCAACGCCTTCGTCCAGGCCTACAACAGCGCCACCGATTACATCCAGGAGCAGACCGCCTACGACGAGGCCACCGGCACCGCCGGCATCCTGATGGGCGAATACACGACCTCCTACGTCCGCCACCAGACCCGCCTGCCGATCATCGAGGCCGCCCCCGGCTTCCTGGACGGGACCGACCCCTACATCCTGGCCGGCGAGGTCGGCCTATCGATCGACCGGTACGGCACGCTGGAACTGGACGAGGAGGCCTTCGATGACGCCCTGGCCGAGGATTACCTCGGCGTGTTGAACCTCTTCGGCGCCGACCGCACGGGAGCCAGCGATTCGGACAACCTGCGCTTCTACGGCGCCACGTCCGCGACCGAAGCCGGCGAGTACGACGTAAAGGCCGTTTTCGACGCCGGCACGCTCGTCTCGGCCCAGATCAAGGGCGCCGACGAGGGCGAAGACGCCTGGCGCGACGCCACGGTCGACGGCAATACCATCACCGGCGACGCCGATCACCCCGAGGCCGGTCTCCAGATCACCGCCGACTACAGCGGCACCGGCACCGTGGAGGCCTCGGTCCGGGTGCGGCAAGGCGTGGCCGGACGCATGTACGACCTGCTCGACGACCTGCTCGACCCGCTCGACGGCGCGTTGGCCAACGTCGACGAACGCTGCGCCAACATGCTGGACTCGCTCGAGGAGAACATCGAGCGGCAGGAGGAGCGCCTGGCGGCGATGGAGGAACGGCTGACGCTTCAGTTCGCCCGCCTCGAGAGCACGCTCTCCCAGATCCAGGCCCAGCAGAGCGCCTTGACGTCGCTATTCTACAGTGCCCAATAGGGCAGAAAGGAAACGCCAGATGAACGGCGGCATCCGAACCTACCAGGAAAACGCCGTCGGCACGCAGACGCGCGGCCGGCTGGTCGTCCTGCTGTACGACGGCGCCATCAAGTTCCTCGAACAGGCCAAGAGCGAACTGGCCGCAGGCCACTTCGCCGAGAAAGGCACCTTCATCAACAAGGCGCTGGCCATCATCAACGAACTCGACGCCTGCCTCGACATGGAGAAGGGCGGCGAGGTCGCCGAGAACCTCCGCCGCCTCTACCACTTCATGATCCGGCACCTGAGCGAGGCCAACACCCGGCGCGACCCCCAGCGCATCCAGGACGTCATCGACTGCCTCAAGGACCTGAACGAGGGCTGGAAAGCGATCACGGACTAGGACGTCCTTGCGGCAGGACAACCGGGCGCGGTGGATCTCCGCATCCACCGCGCTCGTCCTATTCCCCCTCTCCCCCCGCGGGAGAGGGTTAGGGTGAGGGGGAATCAAGACGATCATTCCCGCGCGGCCGCGTCCCCCGACCCACCGCGCCCTTTTCTCATTTCCCCTCTCCCCTCGTGGGAGAGGGCAAGGGTGAGGGGGAAACGCGACGGAGATGCCCGCGCGGCGGCTGGCCCGCTTGGATTCGAGGTACTTGTCGGCCGCGATCTGGCCTGCGAGGTCGTGCTGCTCGACGCTCACGCTGTCGCCGGAGGCCTTCTTCGGTCCGGCGGCGTTTTCCTGGATGGCGGTGTCGAGGTCGGCCAGAGGCGCGGTCCTTTCACCATTGTCTTTTTGCGGAAGGGCCCCGATTTTTGCGTAGAAAATCGGGAGGCCGGAAGATTTCCGCCCGCGGCCGGGCTCAGCGGCGGCTACACAGGCCGCGTTTGCCCTCTACATCTTCCTGAGGGGCGGATTTGATGCGCGAAATCTGGGAGGAGGGGGGGGTAAAGGATACCACGTCACTTGAAATCGTGCCCGCTGTAGACTGGGCAAGAACTCCCTCTGGGCGGATCACGTCAGCTGCCACGACGTGTGCCGAAACAGCAATTCGAAGGTTCGCGTTACCGCACCTACTCCTTGTCAATTAGGAATAGGAACTCAAGGTTGGGCTTCTCAGCATCCCGCACCCATTCATTAGTCCATTTCATATCTGCCATGACATTTCTCTTGTACTCCACTTCGACAACATCGAGCAGCTTGCCATTGCTCCGGATAACCTGGTTCAGCTCGTCGGCGGTGGCCCTGCCGCCGGAACTATACGATAGAATAATCCACCGCGATTGTGTGGACCTAATCAATTCGTCGATGGCTTCGACAGCCACGAAGCGTCCGCTTCCGCTTCTGCGGAATTCCTCGAAGACAGACGCGGCAACTTTATCGGAGCTGTCCTTTCGGCGATTCGCCTTGCCGAAGACTTCCGGCTTGTCAAACTGGCATACACTCGTCCACACATGATAGTATGATGCGTAGCGAACCCGAGAAGGTGGCATCTTCTCGTTGTTCGATCCGTAGGGCGGGTCATAGTAGGCAAGGTCAACGGAGACCCGCGGCGCCACCTCCAGAACATCTTCCCGGAAGACTTGGTGGGCATGTTGGCTCTCGAACACCCTTGGCACCTTGAGCCTGAGGTGGTTGTACGAGCGGGGAGACCAATTTTTCAGGTAAGAAACATAATGCCCGAGGCTGTTATCCACTCTGTCCAGTGCTAAAATAAGACTCGTCAGTGCGACAGCCCTCTCGACCCCATTCAGATTGAGCGCCTCAATCTCCTGCCGGATGCCGTCAAGTTTGCGGGTATTGTGTACCTGCCATGGCTTCTTAAGGCCGTCTCGCTGGATGGCACAGCCCCCATTGGGTTGACCTCCATACAACTCAGTGAACCAGCCGTCAACCGGCGGAACCCCGTTGAGATGCTCGATCAACTCCTGATAGTGCTGGCGCGGCTTCCTATTAAGCAGGTAGCAAGTACCAAAAACCTCTGACCAAACAGCAGTATCATTGCACAGGACCCTGTAGCCAGATTTCGCAAAAGCCTGTGAGACTCTCGTTGTCCCGGAAAACCCTTCGAAAACTGACCCAGCATCAACACGCTTTGCGAGTTGGAGAATGTGGGGAATAAGCTTCAGCTTCGATCCAGCGTACTTGATTCCCTCGGTTGCTGGCGCATCCAGCACCCCGTCCTCAAAAAGCGGAAGTGTTTTCATTCTTGTTTCAACCCCGACTGCTGCTTCAATCGTACAATGTCCTCTTTAATCTTCTCAAGCGCGGACTCGTGGCCGGCGCCTGAAGAAACTAGGGCGTGCGAAAAGAGCTTCACGAGAATCAAGTTGTGCGAGTAGTCGATCCACCCGCCAGTAATGCTGTCGAAGTACTTCAGACCGTTCTTCGTATGCGTCCAAAGCCCCCGCTGCAAAGCGTTGGCCGCCGCGTCGCCATATCGCACTTCACAAACATACCCACCCTCAGAATCATAGAATCGGTAGACAGGATGTTTCCTGCCCCTACCGCCTTCCTCTCTCGAAATCCGAACCGTCTGAGTAACGGCTCGCTGGTAATCAAACACAAGGATATTGCACCTCTTCCTTTTCTCGTCATAAATTAACGGCAGAACATTTATATGCCTAAACTCCGAAAAAGCGGGGCCCTCGAGGACGGCCTGGACAGAATCGCGACCCTCAACCCCTTCCCCCTCTTGCTCCAACCTCGGAAACATACGGAAGTTTTTGTCTGTAGAGAGCTGAAGCGGGCCGTCCCCGTAGGCCTTTAAACTCACCGGGAACTCATCTTTCGTTATTTCATTGATAATCTTAATGTCTTCTTCTCGCGACTTCGCGCGGTAGAGGTCCTTGCCCACGTGAATGGAGCGAAAATCATACATGTATTGATTGATAAACTCGGCTACCGCGATCTCGGCGAGGTCGCCGTGCGTCTTGTTGCCTATGAGGCGCATGGTGAAGATATTGCTTAGCGTTGTTGTGATCAGATCCGGGTGCTTGCTAACCAGCAGCTTCAGGCGTGTCGTAAAGTCCACATATGGTTCGTGTTCCTTCATGGGCATCCCCCTTGCCTCCCTTCTGCCCCAAGGCGGCTCGCGACAATAAATAGCAACCCTAAGACGCTGCAGCAGCGACGCAAGTCACGCGATGGCAACACGCTAATGGTGCTGTAAGTCCCACGGATCGTAAATCGCTGTGCGTATGAAAGCATCGCATTCCACATGCCGAGTGTTGACGCGGCATGCTGTCATGCCTCGAACGCACTCGCGCAGTCTGCGCAGCGATTGTATCGAATCTACAGCGCCACGTGAGCTTCCCGCAGATAGACTAACTGGAAACGCCCGTTGCCACAAGCGCGATATTCAGGCCCGTTCTCTTTCCCCTAATGCACCTACGGGTGCATCACTTCTACTTTCGCCGCTGGAGCTCCGACAGTCTCACCCGCCGCCGGGGGGCGGCCGAGCGGGCATCGATACCCGCCAGGGCCGCACCCTGAATCGACGCCGCCACGGCGCAGCCGACGAGGCCGTCCAGCCAGTGGTTGTCCGGCCGCCTCTATTCACTCTCCCCTCGTGGGAGAGGGGGTCAGGGAACAACCTTCACTTCCCCGCCTTCAGAAAGTGCTCGAAGAACGCGTACAGCACCGCGTTCGATTCCGGCGTCGGGCCGTGGCCCTTGCGGTTCGTCATGCCCACGCGGTGCTCGGCGCCGAGCAGGCGGTTGACGGCCAGGGCGTGGTTCAGGGCCCGCCAGCGTTCGGGCCGGTCCTCGGCCCCGCCGCTGACGAGAAACGGCCGGGGACAGATCAGCGCGTGCAGTTCGTGCAGGTCCCGGCCGTCGGCGACGAGTTGCCGGTACGCCCCGGTCCGCGGGCTCTCGTCCGTGATGATGCCGCGCTTGCGGGTCCGCCCGGCCTCGAAGCCCAGGTACCACGGTTCCCAGTAGTTGACGTTCGGCCGCTTCTCGTCGAAGACGATGCCGGGGTCGCTGGCGGCACAGAGGGCGAACTTCTCGTGCAGGGCGGCGGCGAAGAGGGCCCACTTCCCGCCGAACGAGTGTCCGACCACGCCCACGCGCCGGCCGTCGACCTCCGGCAGCCGGGCCATCGCCTCATAGGCATTCGCCGCCACGTACGCCAGGCGCGAGAGCGGCTGGACCGCCGCCCCGCCGCCGTCGGTGTACTCGCGCGGCCATCCGATACAGAGTGCGACGAACCCGCGCTTGACGAGCCCGTAGCCGAAGGCCCGCGTCTCCTTGCCGGGCACGAGGCCCGCGCCCGTCTCGGGGTCGTAGTAGACGACCAGGGCGGCCGGCCGCGGCCCCTCGCCATCCGGCACGAGGAGGTAGCCGTCCGTGGTCCGCCCCTCGCCGATGGGCACGCGGACCTTCTTCTGGGTGAAGTCCTCGCGGCGGGCGGACGCCAGCACCTCCACCGCCGGGTCCCGGACAAGCGGCGGCCAGGGGCCCATGACCTTGTGCCAGTACGCGAGGATCTCCGCCCGCCGCCGGCGCCAGTCCTCCGGCGTCCGGACGGGCGTGCCGTCGTCGAACACGAGCGGCGAGCGGTACGGGCCCGTGTCGCCGGCGAACTCGGCCGGCGGTTTCGTGTAGGGGGCGATCGTCTCCCACGCGTCGCCTTCGCCGCCGCGGGCGGCGGGGACCATCACGAGCAGCATCAGTGACAAGGCGCGAAGGGACCGCATGACCGTCCTCCTTTCCACGGCGACATGGCGCGGAGCGCGGCGGGCGCGGAGACCCGCCGCGCGATGTCCTGTTGGACCGCTTACGAGTCCGAACCCTCGGGGGCGGCCAGGTACAGGACGGCGTCGCCCTTGCG
>JAWODB010000071.1:0-23269 GCA_046483505.1 Phycisphaerae bacterium | reverse complement strand
CCCGCGTGAAACCCGGCGTCTTCATCACGGTCGATGTCGAATGCAGCATGGGCGGGGCGTGGGCCGACGACACGCTCCGGCCCGTCCCGCCCGCCCGCGCCGTCATGGGTGCCTGCGGCGACCGGCAACTCGGACTGCCGCGCATCTGCAAGATCCTCGGCGAGGCCGACCTCGCCGCCACCTTCTTCGTCGAACCGTTCGCCGACGAGCAGGGCCACCCCGGCGAGATGGAACGGCCGTGCGGCTTCCTGGCCGGCCACGGACACGACGTCCAGTTGCACGTCCATCCGAACCACTGGCATTACGGGCTGAAGCAGCAGGGCCGCCCGTTTCGCCGCACCGACTGCTTCGCCGAGTGCGAACCGGACGAGCAACGCTTCCTTCTCGACGAAGGCTGCGACCGCCTCGAGCGATGGACCGGCCGCCGGGCCGTCGCCTTCCGCGCCGGCAACATGGCCGCTTCGGAGAAATCGCTCGAACACCTGGCCGCCGCCGGCATCCGCATCGATTCCAGTTACACGTTCCCGTATGCGGGCGGGCAGTGCCGCTTCCGTCCCGGCGAGCCGTACAACGGCTCGCGCTGGTACGGCGAGGTGCTGGAGGTGGCCCTGTCGGGCTTCACGCAGGCCCCCTTCCCCGGCCTGCATCGTGCGAAACCGCTGGACGTGGGCGGCATCTCGTTTGCCGAGATGCGCGACGCCATCCTCCGCATCACCGAGGCCGGTGCCGACGCCTGCCTCATCCTGCACAGTTTCAGCCTGTTCAAGGTCCGCGACGTGCAGTACAACGGGGGGCGGCCGGACCGCATCGTCACGCGCCGGTTCCGCCGGCTGTGCGAGTGGCTGGCGGAGCGCCGCGGCGCGGTGCCCGTGTATACGTTCAGCGATCTGGCCCGTGCGGTCGATGAAGGGACATACGAGGCCCGTTCGGCCCCGCCGCCGCGCCTCTCGCTCGGCCGGGCGCTGGTGCGGAAGGCCGTCCAGGCGTACGACAACCTGTACTGGACGTGACGGAACCTGTGGTCCCGCCGGAGAATCGGATGCTGCCCGTTCTCGCCAGAACGCTTTTCCGCATCCAGGAACGGCTGCTCGGCCGGCGGACGTTCGCGTTCCTTAAGGACCTCGAAGCGAGCCAGTGGTGGCCGCGCCAGCGCCTCCGCGACCTCCAACTCCGCCGCCTCCAGGACCTCGTCTCCGCCGCATGGGAACACACGCCGTACTGGCGAGAGGTGATGGACGCGCGCGGCTTCCGGCCGGAGGACGTCCGGTCGCTGGAGGACCTCGCGCGCTTTCCACTGCTGGAGAAACCCACGCTGCGGTCGCGGCGCGAGGACATGGTCTGGCGCGACGAAGGGCCGCGGCTCCGGCTCGTCCGCACGAGCGGGTCGACGAACGAGGCCCTCCAGTTCTACACGAACTCGAATCGCGAGGCCGAGATCAACGCCGCGCGCATCCGCGGGCACCGCTGGATCGGCGTCGAGAAAGGCGAGATGGAGGTCTGGTTCTGGGGCAGCCCCGTCGAACTCGACGCCCAGACCCGCGCGAAGCACCTCCGCGACCGCCTGGTCAACGAGCCACTCACCAACGGCTTCGAACTCACCCCGGAGCGCGTGGCCGGCTACGTCGAACAGTGGAAACGCTGGCGACCGAAGTGCATCTTCGGTTACCCGAACTCGTTCGTCCTGCTCATCCAGATGGCCGAGAAGCAGGGCATCGATCTGCGGGACGTCAAGCGCTGCGGCCTGCAGGTCATCTCGACGACCTCCGAGATGCTCGGCGAGGTCAACCGGAAGATCATCGCGGACGCGTTCGGCGTGCCCGTCTACGATTCGTACGGGGCCCGCGAGGTCGGGCTCATCGGCCACGAGTGCGACCGCTTCACGATGCACACCAACGACGAGCACGTGATCCTCGAGACCATCGACCCGGACACCCTGGAGCCGACCGACGGCGAGGGGGAACTCGTCGCCACGAGCCTCATCAGCCGCGTCATGCCCGTCATCCGGTACCGCACCGGCGACATCGTGACGCTGTCCGACGCACCGTGCGAGTGCGGCCGGACGCTCGGCCGGATCGAGATCAGCGGCGGCCGCATCGCCGACTTCGTCGTCACGAGCAACGGAAAGTGGGTCGTTGGATACTCGTTTATTTACATCTGCCGGTCTGTCCCGGGCATCGTCAAGTTTCAGGTCCGCCAGGAGGAGATGGGCAAGATCCGCGTCCTGCTCGTCACCGACGAGCACTTTCCCGACGACGGCGTCGAGCGCGTGACGCAGAAGGTCCGCGCCCGCCTCGGCAGTGACGACGCGATCAAGGTTGAGAAGGTCGAGGACATCCACCCAGCCCCGTCCGGCAAGTACCGGCCGGTCGTCGGCAAGGTGGCTGAATCGCTCCGCGGATCGCGCCGTTTCGAGGCCCCGGGCAACCAATGAGGCGAGGCTATTCGGCCTTTCGGCCGCGAAACAGCCCGGCCAGGGCGTTCCGGAAGTTCCGCAGCCGCAGGCGTTTCAGCCGCGACCAGCGCAGATGGTCGAGGGCGGGCTTCAGAGTCTTCACGAGGAAGTACTCGCGCCGATACCGGCCGAGCGTGACACCGCGGGCCAGGGCGCGATTGGCCCGGGCGAAGCGCCGCTCGCCGAATCCGCTTTCGTCAACGTCGACCGTCCGGCCCGAGTCGAACGTGGGGGTCTGGGTCACGTTCGTGGCGCCGTCCGGGCCGAGGTCCACCGTCAGCAGGCACCCGGTCCGCTCCGTCCGGTTCCACGTCATCACGTCGCCGTCGGAGAACGGAACGTCGTCGGCGACGAAGTTGCCGAGCGAGTAGATGATCGGCACGCCGCCGTGGACCTCCAAGCCCTGCACCACGTGAGGATGGTGGCCGAGGATCAGCGTGGCCCCGGCGTCGGCCAGCGCGTGGGCCTGTTCGATCTGCATCGGCGAGGGAATGAGGAACCGCTCCTCGCCCCAATGTACCGAGAGGACAACGTGGTTCGCCTCGCCGCGAAGCCGGCCGATGGTCTTCGCCAGGCGCGGCACGTCGAGCGGGGCGACACCCCAATCGTCCTCCGCGGCGAACCGTGCCGGCCCGCTCCGGTGGTCCACTGCCGCCACGAACGCCACCCGCACGCCGCCCACTTCGAGCACGGCGGGGGCGGAGGCCTCGGCCAGGTCGTCCCCGGCGCCGAACCATGCGACGCCGAGCCGATTCAGCAGATCGCGCGTCGCGTGGAACCCGTCGTCGAGGCAATCGAAGGTGTGATTGTTGGCCAGCGTCACGGCGTCGAAACCCCACGCCAGGACCGCCTCGATGGACTCCGGCGTCGCCACCACGCGGGGCTCGGTGGGCACCGTCTCGCCGCTTCCCGGCAACGTGCATTCGAGGTTCCCGACGAGGACGTCGCACGCCTCCAGGTGGCGTCGGAGCGCATCGCCGAGCTCGCGCGAGGCGCCCTCGCCGGATACGGTCGCGTCGGCGAGCAGAATATCGCCCACGGCTCCCACGCGAATTGCATCGTCTGGTTTGTGAGGCATATCGCCAGCCATGACGGCTCCACGGGACGTGCCGGAGGCCGAGCACGCCGCCCGGCCGACAGGAAGTGTAAAGGACCCGCGGCCGCGGCGGCAAGGTTTTGCTTCCGGTGGCCGCATGGCGTAGCATGGAAAGGTCTCTCGGCCGCGCGTTCGGCGGCTCCGCTGCGCGTGGAAAGGCCCAAGCGACGCCGGTCCCGTTGACGATGGGAATGGTGTGACGAACCGCAACCCCGCCAACTCGTCCGCGCCGTCTCCCGAGACAGTCCGCGTCGCCGTCTCCAGCAACCCGCCCGATTGGGCCGGTTACCTGGCCCGGCACGAGGGCGCCACGCTCCTGCACGATCCTCGGTGGGGCATTGTCATGCAGGAGGCCTACGGCAACCGACCGTACTACCTGACGGCGCGGCGGGGCGAGCAGGTCGTCGGCATCCTGCAACTCGTCCTCCAGAAGAGCCTGCTGTTCGGCACGCACCTGTCGAGCCTGCCGTACTTCGACGCCTCCGGCATCCTGGCCCACGACGACGCTGCGGCCGAGGCGCTGCTCACGGAGGCCGCCAGCCTCCGGGCGCAGACGGGGGCGGACTCGGTTGAACTCCGCCACACGACCGCCCTGCCCGGCGACCTGCCGCGGCGCGACGACAAGGTCACGCTCCATCTGCCCCTGCCGGACGATCCGGACACGCTTTGGGACGCGCTCAAATCCAAGGTCCGCAGCCAAGTCCGCAAACCGGACAAGGAGGGCCTGACGCTGCACGGCGAGGGCGAGGCGACGCTGGAAGAGTTTCACGCCGTCTACGTGCGGACCATGCGGGACCTCGGCAGCCCGCCGCACGGCCGATGGTTCTTCGAAATCATCCGCGATCACTTTGGCGACGCGGTCCGCCTGTTCAGCGTGCGCCAGGACGAGACGCCGCTGGCGGCATCGTTCACGCTGACGGACGACAAAGCCATGCGGGTCCCCTGGGCGGCGGCGGACTGGCGGTACCGCAAACTCGGCGCCAACATGCTCCTCTACTGGGGCATGCTGAAGGACGGCTGCGAGCGCGGCGCCCCCTGCTTCGATTTCGGCCGAAGCACGGAAGGCTCCGGCACACACCGGTTCAAGAAGCAATGGGGCGCTGAGGACGTGCCCCTGTGCTGGCAGTATCTCCTGCCGGAAGGCGAAAGCCCACCCGAGATCGACCCGGAGGGTTCGAAATACCGCTTCCTCGTGGGTGCCTGGCGGCGGCTGCCGGTCTTCGCGGCCCGGGTGCTCGGCCCGCAGATAATCGGGAAACTGAGATAGCGCGGCTTTCTCCTCGCGCCGACAGAAAGGTCAGGCAGCCTCATGTGCGGAATCTGCGGTATGATCGACTTCAGCGCCCAAGCCGCCGATCTGGAGGCCAGACTGCCGGCCATGATACAGACCCTTCGTCATCGGGGCCCGGACCAGGAGGGAACCTATGCGGACGATCACGTGGGCCTTGGGCACGCGCGTCTCAGCATCATCGACGTAACGGACGGCAGGCAGCCGCTGTCTAACGAAGATGGCACAGTATGGATCGCATACAATGGCGAGATATACAATTTCAAGGATTTGCGGGCGGAACTCCGAGCGAAGGGCCATCAGTTCCGCACGGAAACCGACACGGAAGTCATCGTCCATCTGTTTGAAGAGACGGGAATCGAGTGCGTCAACCGGCTTCGGGGGATGTTTGCGTTCGCGATATGGGATGGGCGCTGTCAGTCTCTGTACCTGGTGCGGGACCGGCTGGGCATCAAGCCGCTTTACTGGACGGTACTGAACCGTCGCCTCCTCTTTGGCAGCGAGATCAAGGCGATTCTCGCACACCGAGACGTGCCAAGGGCGGTCAGGGCGGATGCGCTCTCCGACTACCTGACCTTCCTGTACGTCCCCGCCCCGAAGACGATGTTTCGGGACATCTTCAAACTGGAACCCGGCCATTGGCTGCGTTTCGACGCCAATGGCATCCACCGTCAGCAATACTGGGACCTGGAACCTGCCGAGCCCCTTAACCTCACCGAGGCCGAACTCCATCAAAGCATAATCCGTCGCCTCGCCGAGTCCGTCGGCATGCGGCTGGTAAGCGACGTTCCACTTGGGGCGTTTCTCAGCGGCGGCGTCGACTCGTCCTCCGTGGTCGCCATGATGGCCCAAGCCGGCCAGGACCCGCTCGTCACCGTCAGCGTGGGGTTTGATGACGCCCGCTATGATGAACTCCCGTTTGCTGCGCGGGTCGCAGAGCGGTATCAGACCCGTCACCACGAAGAGCGCGTCCAGCCCGAGGCTACGCGCATCGTGGAAAGACTGGCTTGGCATTACGACGAGCCGTTTGCAGACTACTCTTCCGTCCCAACGTACTACGTGTCCGCTGCCGCGAGGAAGCACGTCACTGTCACCCTCTCGGGCGACGGCGGAGACGAAAACTTCGCAGGCTATCGCAGGTACAGACTGGATCTGTTTGAGCGATCCCTCCGACGCCTCATCCCCGCTGTGTGTCGGCGATGGGCCATCGGGCCGCTCGGACGCGTATATCCTAAGGCTGACTGGTTGCCGCGCCCGCTGCGGGCGAAGGTGACGCTGAAAAACGTTGCGACCGATCCCGCGAGTGCGTATTGTCGTAGCGTCGGTTTCCTGGACGACGACGACAAACACCACTTCCTGAATCCCGACGCCGACGCTCTATTGGGAAACTACCAGAGCGCCGAGATCATTCGGGGCTACATGAGCCGCGGGGAAAGAAGCGGCCTCAACCAACTGCTGTACACGGACATCAAGAGTTACCTGGTCGACGACATCTTGACCAAAGTCGACCGGGCGAGTATGGCCGTTTCACTTGAAGTCCGCGTTCCCCTGCTCGACCACGAGTTCGTTGAGTTCGTCCACCGGATACCCCCCGAAATGAAACTCGCGGGCTCTCAGGGCAAGCGCGTCTTCAAGACCGCGCTTGAGCCTTACCTGGATCGCGAAACGCTTTACCGACCAAAACAGGGCTTCACCCCACCCATCCGCGAATGGTTTCGAAACGAGCTGCGCGACATGGCAGGAGATCTCTTGGTCGGGCGCGGACGCCGATACAGCGATTACATCTCGCAAGGGGCCGTCCAGAAGGCGTGGGACCAGCACCAATCCGGCAGGCGGGACTACACACCCCTGCTCTGGGCAGTCTTGATGTTTGAGTTGTGGAATCGGACCTTTCTCTAGGCCATTGGGCCAACGCTGATTTGCTCTGCGTGGACGGCCCAATGACACTCGGAACAGGGCGTCAGCAGATTAGTACCTATGTCCCCGCCGGGGGTTATAACCCGCTTCCCCCGGCGGGTCACCTCGTAACACATCGAGAGGAACCGCCGGGCCGACCGGAGCGACCGCCCCTTGAGGCTGGTCCAGAACGGCAGGTCATCACCATCCATCACGGCCAGAAAGTCCTATGTGGCCTTGCAAAGCGGCGGGATGCGGCGGCCGTCCGCAAACCGCCACGCGGCCAGCCTGCACGAGGGTACAAATCGGCCGGTGCCGTTCCAGTGGCCGCAGGCCTCGTTCTTCGGGGCCTGAAGGAACGGCGCCGGGCGGAGACCGTCGTTGCTCTTGCAGACGGGGAAGGTGTCCTCGCCATCCTCGAAGTACACCCGGCCCCGCCGCCACAGGAGGACGTTCAGGCGCAGGGTTTCGTGCTCTTCCCCCGTGAAGGTGTTCCGAAACCACCCGGGCTCCACGCCCAATCGGCTGTTCGGCTGGTTCAGGACGAACCGGGGGACGATCAGTTCGCCTGCCCGCAGGCGGGCGCTGTCGGGCGTCTTCGTCGCGCTACGCTTTCGCGTCTTGCCGTTGCCGTTGGCCATGACGGGGCCTCCTTCCTTTCGGTTTGCAGGTTCTTGCGACTCGTTCACGCGATCATCCCGGGCATCGCCGCCGCGGGCTCGCGGTTCGACGAAAACGTGGTGCCGCAGGCGTACTTGTACGGACAGGTGTCGCAGCCGCCGTAGAGGGAGGACGGGTTCCAGAAGAAGCCTCCCGCGCGCATGGCGGCGATGATGCGCGCGATGGCCCGGGTGCCCTCGACCAGCCGGTCGGCGTCGACCGTCACGGGCACCCGCGGGTCGCCCCGCAGGTCACCCTTCTGGTAGCGCGTGCCGTCGGACCGCCGTCCCGCCCGCTTGTAGGGAACGAGGCTGGAGAGTTTGTAGACGACGCACGTTCGCAGGAACCCCGGCAGGACCTCCCGGGCGGGGACCCAGTCCCCATCAACGTGCACCTCGCCGGTGACGCAGCACCAGGCATAGAGGCAGACTTGGACGTTCCGCTCCAGGCTGGCCCGGCCGGGCAGGCTGGCGTTGGTCTTGAGTTCGTACAGTTCGAAGCCGTGCCCATCGGCACCCGGGCGGACTTGGTCGACCGTGCCCTCGACGGCGTACTCCCGGCCGGACCGGCTGGTCACGACACCGCGGACGGCCAGTTCGCTGTAGAGGACGGGCGCCTCGCGTTCGTGCCCGACGTAGTGGCCGAGGGCCGTTTGCCACTTGCGGTACTCGTCTTCGACCTTCTCGGGCGGGCCGTCGACGGGCGGTCCCGGCTGGCTGAACGCCTCGTCCCAGACCTGGTCGAAGACCGCTTGCCACCGGTCCCAAGTCTGCTCCTCGTGGAGGCGGGCGATGGCCCGATGGACGGCACCCCCGCGGACGAGGCCGAGGGGGCGAAAAAGGGGCTCGACACCCTCCATCTTCAGCAACAGGGCCTGGGGACAGGCGAGGTAGTCGTTGATCTGCGACTGGTGGTACGGCCCGTCGGGGCGTTGCATCGTATGGACCTCCTTTCGGGTGAAAGTTTGCAGGTCGGGCCAGCTTTCTGATGACTAGGAAACCGTATTTCTGATACCATACTAACACGCCCAGCCGATATGTCAAGCGAGAAAATCAAAAATCCGGATGAGATTTCGGTTGCGAGGAAGCGCTGGGCAGGTATAGTATGCTGCGAGTTATTGGCCAGGGGTTAGTTGTGGCAGCCTTACCTTTTGGTAATAACCTGCGGCGTCATCGAGAGGCAAGAGGTCTGACCCAGCAAGCATTGGCCGAACGGTGCGGGTGCAGGCAGGGCTATATCAGTAGCCTTGAACGGGGGGCGTTTTATCCTTCTATGGCAATCGTAGAGAAGATTGCCCACGCACTCGGCGTTTCGCCCGCAGAACTGCTAATGTCGGAAAAGGAGGATCTCCAAACCGAGGGCAGATCTCAGGGCATTCCAATCCTGAACGAGAAGTCACGACGGAATCTGCCTGCCCCGACGTTGGAAAACGGCCAAGCGGTCGGCGACTCCAAGCGGGTCCTCTGCCTGCCGGACGTGCGGGGGCGGGACGCCTTCGCCGCCTACCTGCCCGACGACGCCATGGCCCCGGCGTTCGGCAAAGGGGACCTGGTGGTCTTCTCCCTCGTCCAGGAGGTGGCCGACGGGGCCCCCGCCCTCGTGGACCTTGGCGAGGGGCAGGCCGTGTTCCGCCGAGTCCTTCAGTTCCCTGGCGGCGGCCTGCGGCTGGAGGCGGCCAATCCCAAGGTGGAGCCGGTCTTGCAGGAGAAGGCGGAGGACCTCCGCATGTGGCCGGCGATCGGCCGGTGGGAGTGGCTGGTCCGCCGCCGGCGGCGGTAGGACGGCCGACACATCGAGCAACGCTGACTGCAAACTTTGCAGTCCAACCCATCAGAACGGCTGGATCTTTGGCAAGGGAAAGGACGGGGCTTTCGGCCGCGGTCTGGCCGGCGGCCTCCTTGGGGCTGGCCATCGCGGTGCGCTTGGAAAAGGGCAAAAAACCGGTTTTCGGCCTTGACACCGGGGCGGTTCGGCATTATGTTAGGCTAGGATTAGGGCAAGCGGGGAAAGGGCTCCCGCGGGAAGCGGGGTCCCGGGACGGTGGGAGCGGTGCCTCCCGGTCGCCCGGCAACATATGGAGGAAACGCCGCCTGCAAAGTTTGCAGCCGCACGGTTGGCCAAGGCTGGATGCGTGACCGGGGCCCGTCGTGGGGCGGACCGTTGATGCACCGCCGGGGGGTTGACGCCGGCGGCGGGCGGGGTAGAATTCAAGCGAAACTGGGGGCTGAACGCAGCGCCGCGCGGCGCGGCCTCCTGAAGCCAGGGACGTGGAGTCTCTGTCTTTAGGAGGCGTTTTTATGTCCAGCGAAAAGCAGCGACGGGCCAATCGGCGGAACGCGAAAAAGTCGACCGGGCCGAAGACCCCGGAGGGCAAGGCCCGGTCCTCGAAAAACGCCCTGAAGCACGGCCTCGATGCCTTGCGGGACGTCCTCCTCCCCGAGGCCGACCCCGAGGCGTACCGGCGGCTGCGGGACGAGGTGCTGCAGGAACTGGCCCCGGAGGGATTCCTGCAGCGGACGGTCGCCGACCAGGTCGTCCACTGCCTGTGGCAGCTGCGCCGGGTCCCGTACCTGGAGCGCCTCGTCCTGGCCCAGGCGATCCGGCAAGCCCGGGGCGAGGCCGCGGCGGGGAAGGCCTCGGCGCCGCCGATCGTGCCGGGGGCGGGGCAGGACCTTCTGGAGGAGATGGCGCGGCTGGCCGCGCTGCCGCCGGCGCCGGGGCTGCGAGCGCCGAGCGACATGCCGGGCTACACGCCGCCCGACATCAGCAAAGGTTTCGGGGGGATGGTTGACCTGAGCACCCTCCCGGGCCACGGAAACGGGGTGGCCGAGGACCGGGTCGCCGAGCTCCTCCCGACGCTCGGGCGGGTCTGGCAATTCGCCCGCCGGTGGCAGAACCAGTTGTACCGGAGCCTCCGGCACCTGGCGTGGCTGAAGGCGAACCCGTGGCTCCTGACGCGCCCGGCCTCGCCGGAGGAGGGGGAGGGCTGAGGCGGATGCGACCGAGCGGGGCCAAGGCGGCCAGAGGGATCAAGGTATCGGCACGCGTATGCCTGCAAACTTTGCAGGCCGCGGCCTTCGACCGGAAACGAACCCATTCGGCCCGTCGGGCCCGGGCCGCTAAGTGTGGATTTGGCAGGCACTTACGCTAGAACCCGGCGGGAAGCGCCCCCGTGGAACGAACCCATGTGGCCGCCGACGGGGGCAACGGGACGAAATCCAGCGGCCACCCCGGAAACCCCGTTCCGTGGCGTGCGGTCACCCCCCGGGCGGAGGGCCCTGTCGCGAAACGAACCCATTGCCACTGAGCATGCCGGAACGGCAGCGTGCCGGCGACGATACAGCCCCACCGCGTCGCCGCCCACCCCGGCGGAAGGCCCAGAGTTGTTTGACTTGCGGCCATTCTAAGGTATGCTAAGAGGGTGCCCGGTGACGGCATGCCGTCGTGCGGGGATGTCAAAAGCCATGCGAACATCCGCCGCCGGTTCCAGCCAGCGGCCGCCGGCGCGCGTGGGACCGCTGAAGGCCCCGACCCCGTAAGGGGGGACGTGATGTACCTGGACTTCTACCGGCTCCGCGAGTACCCGTTCGCGCTCGGATGCGACGAGCGGTACTTCTACAAGAGCCGGCGGCACAAGGAGGCGTTGGCCCGGCTGCTGTACACGGTCCAGCAGAGCCGCGGCATGGTGCTGCTGACGGGCGACGTGGGGGCCGGCAAGACGTTCCTCGGCCGCATCGTCGCCGGCCGCCTGGGCCGGCGGTACCGCGTGGCGGCACTTCAGCATCCGCAGGACACGGCCAAGCACCTGGTGCGGACGCTGAACCGCTCCATCGGCCTGGACGGGCACGCCGGCAGCGACCGCATGGCCCTCGTGGAGGAACTGGAGCGGCACCTGCTGGCGCAGGACCGCCGCGGCCGGCAACTCGTCGTCATCCTCGACGAGGTCCAGAGTTTCAGCGACGAGGCGCTGGAGGAACTGCGCCTGTTGTGGAACATCCAGGCGTCCGGCCAACCGCTGCTCCAGATCGTCCTGCTGGCCCAGCCGGAACTCCGCGACCGCCTGCTCCGGCCGGAGTGGGAGGCCCTGCGGCAGCGGATCGTCATGCGGTATCACCTGGGCCCGCTCAGCGAAGACGAGACGATGGCCTACATCCTCCATCGCCGGAAGGTGGCCAAGGACGAGGGGTGCCTCCTGAAGTTCACGGTCAACGCGCTGAAGACGGCCCACACGGTCACGGGCGGCGTGCCGCGGCTGATCAACGTCCTGTGCGACAACGCCCTCCTCGTGGGGTACGCGCGGGGCCAACCCACAATTACGTCCGGCATCATGCGCGAGGTCGCCGACGACACCATCGCCTGGGACCGCGAGGCCCCACAGCCGCCCGGCGACGAGCCGGCACCGGAGAGGCCGGACACCCGCCGAGAGGGAGGTCGGCTGCCGCTCCGGCGCCCAAAACCTTTCTGAGTAAAGTGTTACACGCCCCGAAACCGATTTGCATATAGCCTCCAGCGCGTTATCATTACCCTGTATGTGCGGACAGACCCTTCCCCGAGGGGGGATTCGGCCACGTGGTGGACCCACAATTGCATTCCGACGCGCCGCCCTGGCGCCGAGCCGTGCCATGGGTGCTCCTGGCCATCGGCCTGGTGGCGGCCTACGCCTATAACTTCTCCGAGATGTGGCGGCGTTGGTTTCCGGCCTGGCACCGAGAGGGGCTCGGCCTCTACGACCGCTTGATGGAAGGCGAGAGTTACTACACCCACGCCCCCCTGGTGCCGCTCGTCAGCCTGATCATGGCCATCCTGCTGATCCGTCACACGCGGATCCCCGTGCAGCGGCGGCCGGTGCTGGGCGGCGCCGTGCTGGGCGCCGGCCTGCTGTTTCACCTGTTTGCCTCCCTGGCGCGGGTGAACTTCGCCAGCGGGTTCAGCATCATCGCCGTGGTGGCCGGGCTCGTCCTGATGCTGTGGGGGGCGACGGCCCTTCGGCGGCTGTGGTTTCCCATCGCCTTCCTGTTCTTCATGGTCCCCCTGCCCCAGGTGAGCATCTACCAGTTGAACTTCCGGCTGAAGATGCTGGCGTCCGAACTGGGCGTGGCCGCGGCCAACGTCCTGGGCGTGGCCGCCGAGCAGAACAGCAACACGGTCCTGCTGCTGGGCGGCAAGAGCCTGACCATCGCGAACGTGTGCGGCGGCCTGCGGACGCTGATCAGCCTTATCGCGTTCGGCGCGCTGTACGCCTACGTCTGCAAGTTGCGGGGGGGCTGGCGCCTGGGCCTGTTCGCGATGTCCGTGCCGGTCGCAGTGGCGGCGAACGCCATCCGCATCGTCACGCTCATCGTTGTGGCGGACGTGTGGGACACCGACGTCGCCACGGGCTTCTTTCACGACTTCTCCGGCCTCATGGTTTACGGGCTGGCGTTCGGGATGATGTTCGGTCTGGAGCACCTGGTGCTGTCGGTCCGGAAAGGCATCGGGTTCCCCGCGACGATCGCGCCGCTCTTCGACGGCATCCAGCGCGGCGCCGACGACGAGGACCAGTGGCCCCGCATGCTCCGCGCGGCGGCGAGCCCCGCCGGATGGACGGCGGCCGTCGTCGTCCTGGCGGCAGCCGCCGGGGCGAACTGGTTGAACCGGTCCGTGCCGCCCGTGTGGACCGGGGAGGTGGCGGCGTCGGCGGTGCCGAAGACGCTGACCGTCGCCGGCCGCCAACTGCGCGGGCACGACCGCCCGGTCCCGCAAAGCGTGATGGATATCCTGGAGACCAAGGACATTCTTCTCCGGCAGTACCTGGGGACGGGCGGCCCGCCCGTCAGTTTCCAACTCGTCTTCAGCGAAGACAACCGCAAGGGGACCCATCCCCCGGACGTGTGCCTGGAAGGCGGCGGGTGGGACATCGTGGCGAAGGCCCCCGTGGCGGTACACGACGTCGACGGCCGCGGCACCGTCCCCTGCCGGGAGATCATTGTCCAGAAGGGCGCTGAACGCGCCTATCATCTGTACACGTACTGCTGCGGCGACACGTACACACCCAGTTTCTGGGAGCAGCAACTGAGGATCCTCCTGAACGGCCTTCTGAGGCGCAACGCCAGCGGGGCCCTGATCGAGGTCTCCATGCCCGTCCAAGGAAACCTGGAGGAGGCCCGGCGCGGGTCCAAGCGCTTCATGGCCGCCGTCGTGCCGTACCTGGATCGCAATCTGCCCTGATCGAAGGAGAGGTCTGTCATGCGGCGTATCGTGTTGGTTCTGATCATCGTGGCCGTGCTCGGCCTGATCGCGGGAGGCGGTTGGTGGCACCTCCACCGCAACAGCG
The DNA here is from genome assembly GCA_046483505.1 of Phycisphaerae bacterium. Lineage (GTDB taxonomy): Bacteria > Planctomycetota > Phycisphaerae > FEN-1346 > FEN-1346 > BS750m-G62. The sequence goes on along the minus strand of JAWODB010000071.1, from coordinate 9,564 downwards.
GTGCCCGACTGCTGGGCCGGGCCCAGTTGGCTCTTCGGGCCCAGAAATACGGCCGCGCCATCGAACTCGCCGGCGAGTACGCCGACGATAACCCCGAAGATTGGCGCGGATACTACGTGCAGGCCCAGGCGCATACCGCCAGCGGACGGTACGAGGAGGCCCGAAGGCTCCTGGACGACGCGGCCGAGGTGGCGCCGAACGAAACCGACATCCTCCTGCTCCGGAGCGATACGTTCGCCAACCCGGCGCGCGCCACCCTCCGGAAACTGCGTGAGGACCCCGGCCTTCCCCTGGACGTCATCCGCAGCGCCATTGACGACCTCAACGAGGCGCGGCGGGTCCTGGAGAACGCCTACCCGCCCGGCCACCCGAAACCGCTGGCCGTCAGCGAGGCCCTCGGCCTCCTGCTGACCGACCTGGGACGGCTCAACCAGAGCATCCGGTACCGCCTGCTGCCCAAGGTCGAGACCTTCAGGACCGCCAAACAGGACGCGAAGGCCCAGGAAGCGCAGGCCGAGGCCGACCGGGCCGGGGCCGAGGCGCGGCAGTACTTCCGCGAGGCCGGCCACGTCCTGCTCCAGGCCGTCACCGAGGCCGCCAAGGGTAAAGGCGAGGAGAAGGCCGCCCTCCTTCGGCGAGCCACCAACGTGCTCGTCAACCTGCCCCTCCAGGGTGAAGAGCAACAGGAAAAGATACGTCGGACCGTCGGCAATCTCGTCTTCGAAGGGCCGGATACCTTTGCCCTGGCTCCGCGCATCCTGGAGAGCACGAACCCGCCCCTGGTGGCGGTCACGGCCCTCCTGGAACATCGGCTCCACGAAAGCCCGTTTCCCCGCGGCTCGAGCGGCTACACGAAACAGGTGCGCCAGGCGTGCGACCAACTGGACCTCCTGCTGGAGCGGCACGCCGCCCATCCCGAGGCCATGCAGGTGCGGCTCGTGCGGGCCCGGCTTGCGATGGATCTGGGGGAACTCGAGAAGGCGGAGACGCTGTGCAACGCGATTCTCAAGGACCTGCCCCACCAGCGCAATGCCCGCCTCCTGAAGGCCCTCATCGCCATGGAGCGGGGGAAGATGGCCGAGGCCGAAGAAAAACTCCTGGCCCTCAAGACCGAGCGCGGAAACCGCAACTGGACCGCGGTGAAAATCTACTACGCCCGGGCCGCCCTCGAAATCGGGAACCGCGAACGGGCCCGCGAGGCCCTCCGCAGCGTCACGGAACGGCCCATCCTCGACAATCCCGAGACCCCCGGGGAAAAGCGGCTCGCCGCCGAGGTCACCAAGGCTCGCATGATGCTGGCCCAAAGCCTCCTCGCCGACGACCTCGCCGAGCAGGCGCTGAACGAAGTCCAGCACGTGCTGGATTCTTCAACGGTCCCCCCGCAGGCCTTCTACCTGTACTTCTGGAGCGCCGTCTGTGCCGACCAGCCCGGCCTGGCCAAGGAACCCCTCGCCAGAGGCCTGGCGCAATACCCCAAGGAACCGGGCTTCGTCCGCTTGCTCCTGACATACCCCGGCTTCCTGGAACCCTCCGAGCCCAGCAAAGACTCTGAAGAGAAGAGGAAGAAACGGCAGGCCGAGGCCTTCGAGACCTTGAAAGCCGCGGCCCAGGCCGCGCTGGAGGAAGACCCGGGCAACCCCAACGCTCTCCGGCTCCGCGTCCATGGGGCCTTGGCCACCGGCGAAGACCATGGCCCTCTGCTGGCCGTCCTCAGAAAAGCCGCAAAGGCGTTTCCCGACAACCCCGCCGTTCAGGCGGCGGTGGCAGACTGCTATACGGCCCTGGGCAAATCGGAGGAGGCCAAAGAAGCCACGGAGCGCATGGCGGCGGGCGTGCCCGAAGACCTCCGAGACCACCTCATGGCGGCCGAGGCACGCATCCGGCTGGGCAGGCCCGCCGAGGCCGAAAGCGTTCTCCGCGAGGCCCTCCAGGCCAACCCCCAGTCCCATCACGCGCGGGCCCTGATGGCCGACGTCTACCTCCGCACCGGACGCGTGATGCAGGCCATCGAGCAACTCAGGGAAGCCGTCAGCCTGGCGCCGGCCCGCGGCGCCTACCGCCTGGCGTTGGCGCGGGCCCTGCTGAGGGCCGGCCTCATGGAGGAAGCGAATGACCACGTCCAGGCGGTCCTCGGCAGCAACCCGGACAACGCCGACGCCCTCCTGCTGGCCAACCAGATCCAGGTCCTCCGGGGCGAGACGCCCGACGCCGAGGACGGGCTGGAGGCCGGCCTGGCCGGCCGAAGCGGCCGCCCCCTCGCCCAGGCCTACCTCGCCCGGGGCAACGCCGAAAAATGCATTGAGATTTGCCGGAACGTTTTGAAGGAGGATCCCGCCGACATCGCCACCCGCTGGCTGCTCGGCCGGGCCCTCCTCCTTGCAGGCGACCGGGACGGCTGTATCGAGCAGTTGACCGCCGCCCTGAAGGACGCGCCCGACTATCTGCCGCTCTACCAGTCCCTGGCCATCGTCCTCGGCGCCGAGCAGGACGTGGCCCGGGTGGAGGCGGCCCTCGGCGCCATCCCCGGCGCGCGGCCGGACCTCGTGAACCTGGCGTCGGCCACCCTGCTGGAGCGCCGGGGCCAATACGAAGCCGCCGCCGAGGCCTATGCCCGCGTCGCCGACGGCAAGGACGCCGACGCCAACTATCGCGCCATCGCCCGCATTCACAAGGGCCGCTGCCTCGCCGCCGCCGGCCACCACGACCTCGCCATCCTCGAACTCGACCGCGTCCCCACCGATCATCCGCTGCACATGCAGGCGATGCTGCACAAGGCCACCCTCCTCGGCGGCACGGGAAAACGCGACGAGGCGTTGAACACCCTCAAAACGGTCCGCGACACCGCCGTCGCCAAGCAAGACGCCACGACGCTCGGGCGGGTGGCGGTGTTGCATCTGCGGCTGAACCAGCCCGAGGAGGCCCTCGCCGTCGCCGAGGACGCGGCCGACATCGCGCCCAAGAACCCCCAGCCACTCCTGCTCCGGGCCGCCGCCCTGCAACGCCTCGACCGCACCGACGAGGCCATTCAGTGCCTCCGCCAGGCCGTCGCGCGTCAGCCGGGGAACCTCGGGCTTCACACGCAACTCGCCCGGGCGTTGGAGAACGCCAACCGGCGGCTCGACGCCCTCCAGGCGCTGGCCGCTCTCGAACAACAGGGCAGGACCGGCCAGGCCATGGCCTTGTACGAGAAGGGCCGCATGTTCCTCCGCTGGGGCCTCCAAAAGCGGGGCGTGGAAACATTCTCAGACCTGGCCGACCGCGGACTGCTCGAAACGCCGCGCGTCCGCCTGGCGCTCGCAAACGCCCTGGCCGCCCTCGGCCGCACCGAGCAGGCCCGCGAGCAACTCGCCGCCATCCCCCCCCACAGCGACGCGTACGTGCCCGCCCGGCAGAGGCTGGCTCAACTGGCCGACTCCGACGAGCAGAAACTCGCCATTCTCGCCGAAGCCGAGAAGCAGCAACCCTCGCCGGCCCTGGCCGCTCAGCGAATCGCCCTGTTGCGGGAGGCCGGACGCCCCGCCGAGGCCGTCAAGGCCCTGCAAACCTATATGGCCGAGCAGGGAGACGACGCCGTCCCGCCGCTGAACGTGGCCATGGCCGGAATCCTCGCCTTGCTTGATAACCAACAGCGGCCCGAGGCGGCCGACCTCGCCATCCGCGTCGCCAAGCAGACGGGCAAGGTCGAGATGCGTCACGCGGCCACCCTCCTGGCCCTGCGGGTCGACCCGGGCACCGTCCCCGATCTGCTGCCTCCGGCCGAACGGGCCGGCCCGGCCGATGTCCTTCTCGGCCTCTGCCGCGCCGTCCTGGCCGACCATGAAACGGAACCGTGGGCGAAGCGGCTGGCCGCCATTCGCGGGCAGGCCGCCGAGGTCAGGCTGCCCCTGCCTTTGCCCGTCGCCAGCGGCGTTCTCGCCGCCGTCGCCGCAGGCGACCCCGCCGAGGCCGACACACTCCTGGCCGAAGCCGGCGCCGCCGACGCCTCCGAGCCCTCCGTCGCCCGCGAACTCGTGCAGGCCGCCAAAGCCGACCCCGCGGTGCAGAAGGAAGCGGCGGCCCTGCTGGGCGCCTCCCTGGCAATCGAACTGGGCCTGCCGGAGTTCGGCCGGCGCTGGGCCCTGGAGACGCTTCGGCAACGGCCCGCCTCGCAGTGGGCAGCCTCCCTGGCCGCGCGCGGGATGAGCGACCCGAAGGCCCTCCGCGAGGTCGCCGATCTCCTCAAACCGGACGATTGCATGACGGACCGGATGCTGCGCCTCTCGATCCTGAGGCTGGAAGACAACTTCGAGGCTGCGGCGAAGATGGCGGGCGAACTCGCCCAGGCGCACCAGGGCGACCCCGAATTCCTGATGGCACAGGCCTCCGCCCTCGAGGAGGCCGGCCGCCTCAAGGACGCCCTGCCCCTGTACGAGCAGGTATGGCAGAAGGCCCAGGACCCCACCGCCGCCAACAACGCCGCCTACTTGGCCTCCGTCCTCTACCCGGAGAACGAGCCGCGGCTTCAGGAGGCGCTCGCGTGGTCCGAGGCCGCCGTCAAGAACGCGCCGCAGGTCGGGGCGTTCCGCGACACGCGCGGCTGGATCGCCTACCTCCTCGGCGACTACGAGGAGGCCCGACGCGAACTCTGGCAGGCCGTCCGGCGCATTCCCAACGCGCCGGAGATTCATTACCATCTCGGGATGGCCGAGCAGAAGACGGGCCACACCACGTTGGCGCAGTGGCACCTCCAGGCCGCCGTCGACCTCACCGAAGCCGCCCACTCCGCGAAGCAGGAACTGACCGAGACCGAGGCCGAGGCCGGCCGGCTCGCCAAGGCCGCCCTCGCCGAACTCAAAGGGTCTCCCGAACCGTGAGCGAAACGCCGGACGCGCAGGCCGCCGCCCCATCGCCGGCCGGGCCGCCCCATCTGCTGAGTTTCGATGTCGAGGAGTACTTCCAGGTCGAGGCGGCCGCCCGGGGCGGCGTGACCCCCGACGACTGGGCCACGTATCCCCGCCGCCTGGCCCCCGCCGTCGACCGCGCCCTCCAGGCCCTGGCCGATCACGGGGCCTCCGCCACCTTCTTCATCCTGGGATGGGTCGCCCGGCACGAACCGGACGTCGTCCGTCGCATCGCCGAGTTGGGGCACGAGGTGGCCTCGCACGGCATGGGGCACCGGATGCTCCAGCACCTGGACGCCCCCGCCTTTCGGGACGACCTGCGCGAGTCGCGCCGCCTGCTCGAGGACCTGGCGGGAAGGGCCGTCCGAGGCTACCGGGCGCCCACGTTCTCGGTCGGCCACGACACGGCCTGGGCCGTCGACGTCCTCGCCGAGGCCGGCTTCGCCTACGATTCGTCGGTCTTCCCCATTGCGCACGACCGGTACGGCGTGCCGGGCGCGCCGACCGGGCCGCACCGGGCCCGCGGGCCGGGCGGCGGCACGCTGCTGGAGATTCCGCCGCTCACGCTCCGCGTCGCCGGCGCGAACTGGCCCGTCGGCGGCGGCGGATACCTGAGGCTCCTGCCGCGGCGCCTGCCCGCCCGGGCGCTTCGCAAGGCCGCCCGACGTCGCACCCCCGGCATGCTCTACATGCATCCCTGGGAATTGGACCCGGACCAGCCGGTGCTGCCGATGTCGCGGCTCAGCCGGTTCCGTCACAGGGTAGGGCTGCGGAAGGCGGAAGAGAAACTCCGCTGGCTCCTCGGACGATTCCGATTCACCAGCGTCGCGGAGCAGTTGGACGACCTTCAGTCCCGGCCCCTGGAAACGTACGCCTATGGCGACTCGGCGGGCGGAGGATAGAGCGGCTCCCCATACAACACACGTGGCGCGGCGGGTCTCCGTACCCGCCGCGCAGGAAGCCTGAGCCCCACGAGGCGCGGTGGTTACGGAGAACCACCGCCCAGCCATTCAGCATCACACCGCGCTAGCGTCCTGTCCGGCGAACGGCCCCGAGCACCTGGGTCACGACCATCCGCTCGCCGCCTCGGAGGATCTCGATCTCGACCGTCTCGCCGGGTTCGCACGCCCGGACGGCCGGCCCGAGGTCCCGCGGCGTGGGGGTGGCGCGGCCGGCCACCGAGAGGATCACGTCCTGGACCCGCAGGACGCCCGCCCGCTCGGCCACCGAGCCGGGCAAGTACCCGTCGACCATGACCCCCCGCTCCGCCGGCCGCATCCGCACCCCCAGGTGCGCCACCACGGGATGGGCCGGCGTCCACGGCGGGTCCAGGGCCAGAAGCCACTGGCGCCACGCCCTCTCGACCGCCTCCAGCGGCTTGCCGAGCACCGTCTCCAGGGCCTTCCGGCCCGTGGGGTCCGACGCGTAGCCCGACGTGTACGCCTCGTAGAACGCCTCCAGTTTCTCCTGCCGGTACAGGTACAGCATCACGTACCGGACGTACGGGTACGCGATTTCGGCGATATCCCGGAAGGCCTGCGGCGTCATGTCGCAGAGGTCGGCCAGCGAGGGCAGCCTCTTCTCGCGTGCCGCCCCCTGCAGCATGGCGAGGGTCGGGTCCACGCGCGGGGCGATGCGGCCGCTCTCCGACCACGCTCCCTGAAACAGGGTGGCCAGGCCTTCCGTAATCCACACCGGGTGCCGCTGGTTCCGCCGCACCTGGTCGCTGTGATGCAGCGCGTGCGTGAACTCGTGAATCAGCACGTCGCTGACGCTGATGCTCGTCAGCGTTCGCGTGGCGGGTTGGTAATAACCCGATACATCGTCCGGCGGTACCGATTTCCGATAGTCGCGAAGCGTCGGCAGCACGACCGCCACGTTCCACAGCAGCGGCTGCGGAAACAGGAGGTCCTGCTGGGCGTCGGCGTAATGGCCGAGCATCCGCTCGACCTTCCGAAACGTCTTCCCGTCCAGCGCCGACACGTAGACCATCCGCCGGCGCCGGTCGATGTGCGTCGTGTACCCTTCCCCGAACCGTCGCCGGTAGACCGCGGCCAGGTCTTTGGCCTCGGCGGCCAGGTCGCGGGCGTCGGCAGCGGCCGCGCGGCCGGGAAGCGCAAGCGGCCACACCGCCAGCAGTGTCAGGCACATACAGGCTGTTGCAGCAAACCTCATGGCGCCTCGTCCGTACCGTCTCCCCTCGTGCCGGGCCCGCCTGCCACCGCGCTCCGGCCCGGCGGCCTGAGCCCCGCCCGGCGCCTCACGTCGGGTCTTCCAGGCCGACGTCCGTATCATCCGCGCCGCCCGGATGGATAAAGGCCCTCACGAACGGCCCATACAGATAAACCCCCGCGACGCCGCCTCCGGCCGCCAGAACCGCCGTCGTCACGTCCGGCACGTGCGGCGGAAAGGCGATCTGTCCGAGTTCCAGCCCGGCGCCCACCGCGGCGGCCGCCGCGCCCGCGGCCACCCGCCGGCCGGGAACCCGCGAGGGAATCAGGCTGACCAGCAGCAGGCCCAGCACCGCCGGGGCCGCCACGTCGCGCAGCAACTGCGCGACCGCCTCGAACTCCGAGTTCCAGTACTGGTAATAAAACGGCACGTGGACCCGCTCGGCCAGCGCCGCGAGCAGCCCCTGCTCCGGCCAGTGAAGATCCAGCGGTGCCCACTTGGCCCGGACCCAGGCGGCCACCAACGCCGCCGTCATTCCCAGGCGGACCAGCCAGGCGATCGCCCGCCGGCCGAGCCCCTGCGGCAGGGGCTTCGCCGCAGCCGGGCCCATCCGGATGGCCAGCATCCCGCCCACCAGCGACCCCCCGGCGCCCAGCACCACGTCCGTCGCGCTCGAATAGCGAGAGAACACGAACACCTGGAGCACCTCGATCGCCGCCACGTACACCGCGCCCACGAACGCGGCCCCGAGGACGGGCAGCCGGCCCCCGTTCCGGCGGACCACCACCCAGTAGCCGACCGGCACCAGGGCCAGCACCTTGGCGGCCAGAACCGCGTCCGGCATCGTCTCGCTGAACGGACGGAACACGATCTTGCCCTGGTCGGCCTGCATCGCCAACTCCTCGGCCGAGAGGACCACGTCGAACGGGAACAACTGGTAGAGGAACAGCCCGACGACGTACGCGGTCAGCAGCTGCCGCGCCACGTCCGACGGCCGGGCCGACGCCATGGCCCGCCGCCACCATCGCGTCAGCCCCGCCCCGGCCGCGAGCCACAGCCCCGTCCCGACGAGGGCGCCGACCCACTCGGCCAGCACGTCGTTCCACGACACGGTCCGCGGCGGGAAGTACAACTGGAGAAACTCCACCGCCAGGCTGAGGACGGCCGCCCCGGTCAGCGTCAGGCCGGCCATCAGCCACCGGCCCGGCCGCGTGTCCTCGCGCGTGAGCGCCCCCATCACGAAGAACCCGAGCGGGATGAACAGCAGCAGGTTCGCCACCAGGTCCGCCCGGTTGGCCACGCCCAGGTCGAGGTACGGCGTGGCCGCAAAGGCCTCCAACGCCTCCTCGAACGGCCGGTGCCGATACTCCAACGGCACGAGCAGACCGTAGACCACGAGGACGGCGTAGACGACCGCCAGGACGGCATAGAGGCGGCCCGGCGCCGCGGCCGCCGTGCCGGACCCTTCCTCCTCGCGTCGTTCCGCGGCGGCCGATGCGTCCTCCTTCGCCCTGGCGGCCGAGCGCCCCGCCAGGCTCAACACCATCCAGTGGCCCAGTGCCAGAAACCACACGGCCCCCAACTGGACGGCGGCCCATCGGAGGAAAGGCAGGCCGGGCCCCGGCGATGGCGGCGCCCCGGCAGCAACGGACTCCGGTCCGGCCAGGCTGTCCGGCTCGAGCGCCAGGCCGGCCAACAGGTACCCGACGCCCAGCAGCAGGAACGTCCCGAGCAGGAGCAGGGCGACGAAGCCGAACCGCGGGAAACGGAGGGCGTATCCGACCGCCGCTCCGTTCAGACCCACCAGGAACACGAGCAGGACCAGGAACACGCCGCCGGGAAGCGGCTCGGCCCGGACCCGCCACGCCAGGCCCAAGGCGTCCGTCCCTTCAAGCACCAGGTACGCCAGGACCGCCCAGGGCGCCGCCGCCAACAGCAGCAGCGGGACGCTTCGCACGGCGTCGCGGGCGGGGCGGAGTTCCAGGCTCCCCACGACCGCGCTCGCCAGCGTCAGCAGCAGCGCCGCGTACGCCACGCCAAGTGTCACGGCGGCTGACGGCCACTGCCACGGCGATGCGCCCGACCCATTCGACATCACCATCAGCAGGGCCCCTACCGCGCCGATTAAGCCGCACCACAGGGGCAGGCCCAGGCTCCACCGCGGCCGCCGCACCAGCAGGTACCCGACGGCGGCCGGGGCCACCGCCAGCCACACCCACACGCTGCATACCTGCGGGCCGGCGGTCGTCAGCAGGACGAAGGCGCTGACGGCAAGCAGCCCGACCGCCAGGACGGCCTGGAGCCTGTCGGATGTCCGCGTCTTGCCCGCGTGCGGCATACGAGGTGGTCCACAGAGACCGGGCGACACCCGTGGCGGCGGGGGCCGAATCCGCGCCGCCGGGACGCCTGTTGAGCGTCCGATGATACCCGCCGCACCCCCGGCCCGCAACTCCCCCCGGAAAGGGAACCGCCTCACCGGGGCGAGGCACGGTGTGGCCCGGTTGGCTTGTCC
>JAWODB010000002.1:0-16843 GCA_046483505.1 Phycisphaerae bacterium | reverse complement strand
CCAGGCCAGGCCCCGCGCGCCCGGGCGCCGCGGCGGGACCGCCCAGCGGCCACACCCCGCGGCCGCAGCGGACGCGCCGCTCGATCGGGAAAAGGTACTACCGGACGGGCCCGGAAAGCGTGACGGCACGCAGAACACCCGCGCCCCCAGCCTGACTTTCTTTCGCGAACTTTTTTTCGTGTTTCGGCGATTCCAGGCCAGAAACGGCCATGCGGCCCGGGTCACGTGGGGGCGAGGGGGCTATCTTGCCCAGTTTAACGTGTCTCGGACAGCCGCAACGTCCCGCCGACGTCCGGGCCGGTCCTGGCACCGGCTGGAGACCCCCGCCGGCCGCCCGCCGCCGGCCGCCCCTTCCGCCGGCGGGCCGGGCGCGGCATACTGGCAGCATGGCCACCCGCCCGCCCCAGCCCGAGGACGGCCTCCGATGTCCGACGTGCGGCTGCCGGCACCTGCTGGTCGTCTACACCCGCCACCGCACGATCGGCGGCCGGACCGTCACGATCCGCTGCCGCGAGTGCCGGCACTGCGGCAGGCGCATCGTCACCCACGAGCGCCCGATCGGCGACGGCCAGCCGCCGCCGGCCGCGACCTGACGCCGGCCCGGGCGCCACCCCTCCCAAAACTCCCACACCGCCAGGCCCCGCCAGAAATTTCTCGGATTCCGGCTACCTTGCTAGCATTGGCTGCCGATAGACAGAACCGAACCCCGGACCGAGAGGATCACACAATGGCCAAGCAAGCCGCCGCCGACCGCCTGCCCGCCGTCGTGCCCGTGCAGCAGGTGAACGTTCGCCTGCCGGTCAAGACCGTCGCGATGCTGAAGGTCTGGTGCACGTTGAACGGCGTCACGCAAGCCGCCACTGCCAACGCCTGCCTTCGCCACCAGCTGGAGACGCTGCTCGAGCAGCGGCCGCCGGCGTTCCGGCGCGCATACCGCGCCGCCGTCGACCAGGCCGCCGCGGACGCCGAGGCCGACGCCGAAGAAGGGCTCGACGCCCGCGACGGGTGACGCGAGGCCCGGAGACCATCGCCATGCCGGACGACCTCAACGCCCTGCCGGAGGATCTGGCCCTGCCGATCGGGCCGGACGCGGTGTCGTGGCAACACCTCGAGGCCGCCGACGCCGGCGACGGGGGCCCGCGGAAACTCCCCCGCGTCACGATGCGGGTCTACTCCGGCGGCCCGATGACCCTCCGCGGCTGGCCGTACCCGGTGGTGATCGCCCTCGACGGCCTCGACTACGAGACCGGCAGCCACCCGCTGCTGCTCGATCACAAGCCCGCCGACCGCGTCGGCCACGCCACGAAAATCGAGATCGCCGCCGGCACCCTCTACGTCGCCGGCGTCGTCAGCTGCACCACCGCCGCGGCGAAGGAGGTCCTGGCGGACGCCCGCAACGGGTTCCCGTGGCAGGCGTCCCTCGGGGCCCGGCCGGACCGCGTCGAGTTCCTCGCGGAAGGCCGCGAGGCCAAGATCAACGGAAAGACCGTCCGGGGCCCGGCCCACCTGGTGCACCAGTCGGTCCTGGGCGAAGTGAGCTTTGTACCGCGCGGAGCGGACACAGGCAGCGCCGCCCGAGTCGCCGCCGAAGCGAGTCAGAAAGGACGAGCTATGCCGGAATCCACCCCCCCCGCCACCGACACGCAGACCCCCGACCAGATTCGCGCCGCCGAGCGCGACCGGCTCCAGGCCATCGACGCCGCCTGCCGCGGCCTCCAGGGCCCGGACGTCGAAGCCTGGCGCAAAGAGGCCATCCAGGGCGAAATGTCCCTCGACGAGCTGAATGGCAAACTGCTCGACAAGATCAAGGCTGACCGCCCGCGCGCCCCCGCCCCCCTCAGCGATCGCGCGACGCCCGCGTCGACGGACGTCATCGCCGCGGCAGCCGCCGGCCTGGCGGGGTGCGGCGACGTCGTCGAGAAACAGTTTCCCGAGCAAGTGCGGAATCGGGCAGACGACCTGCGGGCCCGGTCATTCATCGACCTGGCCGCCGCCGCCCTTCGTCTCGAGGGCCGCGACGTGCCGCGCGGGACCGGCGAGTTGATCCGGGCGGCGTTCAGCACTTACGCGCTGCCAACCGCCCTGGGCAGCGCGGCCGAGAAAACCCTGCTCCAGAGTTACACCGAGGCTCCGGCGACCTGGGAGTCATTCGCCTTCATCGGCGACGCCAAGGATTTTCGTGAGCAGCAAGCCATCCGGCCGTCTTGGACGGGCCAGATGGAACAAGTCGCCCCGGGCGGCGAGCTCAAGCACGGATCCCTGGACGAGGCGGCAACCGGTTTTCGGGTCGACACGTTCGGCAAGATTCTCGGCGTGACCCGGCAAGATATCATCAACGACGACATGGGTTTCCTCAACGATACGGCCAGGGCGTATGGCCGGATGGCGCGCCGCGGCGTCTCCGACCTCGCCTGGTCGGTGATTCTGGCGAACGCCGGGGGGTTCTTCCACGCCGATCATGGCAACCTCATGACCGGGGCCGACACGGACCTCGACGCCGCGTCGCTCGAGCAGGCTGTGGGCCTCATGCGGGCCCAGCGGGACGCGGACGGCAATGACCTGGACCTGGCCCCGAAGGTCCTCGTGGTCCCGCCAGGCCTGGAGATCACCGCCCGCCGGCTGCTGGCGTCGATGGAGGTTCAAGCCTCCGAAGCCGGCGAGCCGACGGGCAACGCGTTGCGCGACATCGCGGCCCTCGAGGTGGAAGGCCGGATCTCGAACACGGGCAAGTTCGCAAACGGCAGCGCCACGGCATGGTTCCTCTTCGCCGCCCCCTCCGCCGCTGGCGTGATCATCGCTTTCCTTCAAGGCCGGCGCACGCCCACCGTCGAGTTTTTTGGCCTCGAATCGGACCCGGACACCCTCGGCGTCCGCTGGCGGGTCTACCACGATTACGGGGCGGCCCTCGCCGACTGGCGGGCCGCGGTCCGCAGCGACGGCGTATAGCCAAGTCGATACCTGAGTCTCCTTGTGGCGAGCTCGTCGCCCGCCGCGTGGTACGATTGCCGGCCCTGGCCTTCCAGGGCCGGCCGTTTTCCCGGACCCCCCGCGCGCCCCTCCGCCGGCCGGGAGAAAAGGGGCAAAAACCTTGCCCCTTAAGACGGCAGCGCCATTGTCCTTGACGGCCCGCGGCGGGGGCGATAGGGTCCAGCGCAGGCTGGAGACGCCGGCGCCGCGTCACCGGCCGAGAGCGAATCCATCGCGTGGGGCTAGGTCCCGCGGACCGAACGGCGGCATCCTGACCGCCTGCCCCACGCCCTTCCCGATCAGGCCGGAAACAGGAGCCGACCATGCCGCATCCCAAGGGTCCCACAGACGACACCCGCGCGCTGCTTGAGGCGATGTCCTGGGCGGAGATTCTCGGCATCGGCTTCGAGCACATCGAGCGGCACTTGAAACCGTCGCTGCCTGCCTCATCCCGCGATCAGCGATGGCGCGACAAGAGCCACCACGCGGACGCCTACCGGGACATGGTGAACAAGAACCGCCGAATCTTGGGCGCCATCCTCACCCTGCTACACGAGGATTCCGACATCGTGCGGGACGCCCTCCGGGCAGGGGTACGGCCGGCCCACCTGAAGGCGATGTGGGACCTGGCGAAGATCGTCGCGGAGAAGGGACTATCGCTCCGCCAAGCCGCCAAGGAGGCGGAAGGCGTTACGTGGAACCAACAGCAGCACGCCGCCAGAAAGCATCCGCTGCTGTGGGAGGCCATCCTGACGAAGGTCGGTCTCGGCTGCCGCGGCAGGCCAGAGGACGCGCCGCAACGAATCGGCGTTCGGGCACGCATGCGCAAGTGGGCCCGCCTCAGCGTCCTCGGACTGCCGCACAATTACGCCGCGGCCCAGATGGGCTTTGACAAGACAACGCTCTGGAAATGGGAACGGGACTTCCCCCATTACTGGGAATCGCTTGAGGCCGAAGCCCGCGAAGACCTCGGCCTGCCCAAGGGCCATCGGCTCCAGACCCGCGTCCTGGACGAGGAGGACCGTGTCGTCACCTGGCGCTACCGCCGACGCAGGCACCCCGGCCAAAGCCGGTGGGGACGCCGGCGCGAAGAAACCCCGGAGCAACCCTGCCCGGTTCGCCTTCACGGCCGCGACAAGGCCATCACGATCTACGTCAACCGCCAGGCCGTCCAGAAGCCTATGGTCTCGCCCGACACATACGATGTGCTCCACTGCCTCACGAGGGCTTGGCCCGACCGAATGACGGCTGGCCAGATCAAGCGGCAGACGCACCCGGACCGCATGCCCCATCGAGACAACCAAGTCAAGCAGCCCCATCAGTGCATCCGCCGGCTGCGCAAAGACCCCGACTGGAACAGGCTCATCGTTTCCCAGGCTGACGACGGCGAGCCCGGATACGGCTTCCGACCCACCTAATCCCCTTCCAGAGCGAGAACGGGGGTGTACAAGTTTGTACACCCCCTGCACACCCCCGAACGCCTCCCTTTTCGCCAATCCTGGGCCAGAATTGGGCACCTCCGCCACCCCGATCGGGGGGGGTGTACAAGGGGTGTACAACCTTGCACACCCTTTTTTAGATATGCACCACTTTGCGATTGACGACCCCCGCCGGCGCGAATACGCTGGGGGTGGATCATCCGGCGGACCTGGACACCGGCGGACACGAGACGGGGGGAAATGGGCCGCCAGCCCGGCGGTCGGGCGCCGGGCCGGCGGCGGGAGGTAAGACGGAACCGGCCGTGGAAGGCGGCTCGCGTCTGCATAATCTTACGACGCCGCCGCGGGCGACGCAAGCGGCAGGAGACAAACACGTGGACGACACACCGCCCATCGTCGTGCCGGCGGATCTCGCCCAGCGGACGGACATCGGCTGGGGCGCCAAGGCGCTCCTTGCCCTCATGGACCAGGTCTCGCGGAAGACCGGCCTCTGCTGGATGAAGAACGACGCGATGGCCCTCCGCGTCGGGGCCAGTCGACGCCAGACCATCCGGCTGCTGCGAGAATCCGAACAGCGCGGCGAGATAGCCCGTGAGATTCGGAGCACGGGCCGCCCGCGGGCTGGAGCGGAATCGGGGCAGGCCTGGCGGGTCCTTTGGAACCGCCCGCGTCTCGAACCGGCGAAGGCCCCCGCGGCCCCCACTGCGGCCTCAGACCTGCCCGACGAGGGCGGCCAACTGGCCTTGCCATTCCCGAACGAAGAAGGGTGTCATGATGTCACCCTTCCGCCGAGGAAGGGTGACAGATTGTCACCCCCGGCCGGACAAGATGTCGCCGAAAAGGGTGACAGATTGTCACCCAGTAGTAGTGAAAGACAGTACAGACAGCCTGTGAGGGAAGAGAAAAGACGTAACAGCAGAAACGGCCACGACCCCGAATTCCCAGCGACGGGACCTGCCTGTCCTGTCAACGACCACGACGACGGCCACGACCAAGGCAGGCACCAGGATGAAGGCACGACCACGACGGCCCCGGCGCGTCGGACCCGGCCGACCGCCGACCCGACCGCCACCGCGGCGGCCCAGTTGCAGACGGCGTTCGCGAAAACGGCCGACGGCCCCGACGGCTGGCGTGCCCTCGCGTGCCTGCAGGCCGCCGGCTGGACGGCCAACCAGGCCAAGGCGGCCCGCGACCGGTTCGGCGACACAGCGATTGTCGGGGCGGTCCGGTACGCCCTGCACCAGCAACCTCCGCCGAATAACCCGGGCGGATTTATTCGCCGGACCCTGGAAAATGGCTGGCACGCGCCGGCGCAGGCCGTCCGGCAACGGGAGGGCTCGTCATGACCGGCCACCAAGCGCTTGTCCTCGGGTATCTTTCGCGCCACTGCCGCGGCCGCGCGCGCGCTCGGACTCAGGCAAAGATCGCGGCGGACCTTCGCGGCCTCGGCGTCGAGATGACGGCCCGCGACGTCCGGGACCTCCTGGCGGACCTGGTCCTCGATGGCCAGCCGATCGGCACCACCGCCGGCAGGCCGGCCGGCGCCTTCTTGTGCGAGAGCCGAGAGGACTTCTTGGCCGCATACGGCAATCTGTACAAGCGGGTCCGCCGCCAGGCCCGACGGTGCGACCGGTTCAAGCAGACGGCCCGCGCCGCCCTGAGCGGGCAGTTCACTTTCGACTTCGCGGCCGCTGCGGCGCGGTTCGACGCCGTGGCCGACGCGCCGCTACTGGCAGCCGCGGCCGAAGCGGGGGAGGGGAGAACGCCATGAACGCCCACGTCGACCTCGCCGATCTGCCGGCCCTGCTGACCCCCGCGGAAGTGTGCGACGTCCTGCGACGGCCGGTTCGGAGCCCCGCCAAGGCGATTCGCGGCCTGCAGCGGCGCGGCCTTCGGGTGATCGAGGACGGCCGGCGGCTACTCGTCCTGCGGCAGGATCTGGAAGCGTACATCGCCGCCCTGGCCGACGGCGACGGCCGGTGGGACTGACCGGGCTGGGCCGCGGGGTTTCCCTTGACGCCGCGCCCCGGCCGGCGCATCATGGACCCGGACCAGAAACCGAACCCCCTCAAAGAATGCGGGCCGCCCGCCGACCTTCACCGGTTTCTGGTCCACGGCAGGCGGCCCCGTTTCTAGGAGGGCAGGCCAATGACACGCGGCCCGATCCCGGACGGCCAGCGATACCGCGTCCGCGTCGTCACCCGCCCGGAGCGCGAGCGGCCCTTCCAGCTGGACATCATCGACCGGCTCACGGGGGACCGCCGGCGGGAGACCGTCCCGGACCTGACGAATCGGCTGGCCAAGCGCGACGCCCACAAGCGCGCCGAGGCCCGCGAGCGGGACCTGAACGAGCGGGGACGCGGGCCCGGCGACCGGGTCCCGTGGCCCGAGGCCCGCCGCCGGGTCCTGGAGCTGGTGAAGGCCGAGAAGCGGCGCGACACCCTCCGGTCCTACAAGCGGGTGCTCGACCTCCTGGAGTTCTACGCCGGCGACACGTTCACCTGCCGCGCGGGCGCCGACGGGCGGCGCCTGCGATACGTCCGCCAGATTACCCCCCACGTCGCCGCGGGCTTTCCGGGCTGGCGGCGGGGCCACGGCGTCAGCCGCGGCAAGGACCGGACGGTCCAGGAGGCGACGATCCGCGAGAACACGGTCAACTGCGACCTGCGGCACCTGCGGGCTGCGTGGGCCAAACTCCAGGCCCTCGGCCTCGCGGCCGAGAACCCATGGCGCGGCGTCCGGTACCTGCGGGGGTTCAACCGGCAGGCGACCCGGCTGAACGACCGGCAGGTCGCGGCCCTCCTCCACGAGGCCTCCGGGATGGGCACGACGTTTCACGCCGCCTGCGCGCTGGCCTGCGAGACGGGCCCGCGGATCGGCGAACTCTCGCACGCCACGTGGGACCATCTGGACACCGCCAACCGCGCCTGGCTGATCACGGAGGAGGCGTCCGGCTGGCGGCCCAAAGGCACCGAGGAGCGGATGGTCGCATTCACGGCCGAGACGGCCCGTCTGCTTGAGGATTACCGCTCGAGCCGCATCGCCGCGCGGGTCGGCCAAGGCCTGCCCGCCGAGACGGCCCGGGCGCTGGTGAACGACGCCCGGGTCTTCGGCCGCGGACATTCGGCCGGCCCCGACGCATGGGAACGGACGTTCAACGCCGACCTCCGCCGGGCGTGCCGGCAAGCGGGCGTGCCGGCGGTGACCTGCCACGGCCTCCGCTACACGGTCGGCCGGCGGTTGGCCGACGCCGGCGCGACCCCCTACCAGGTCCAGGCGGTCCTGGGGCACGCCTCGATGCAGACGACACTTCACTACATCGGTCAGGACCAACCCGGCGCGGCGCGGGCCGCCTTCGAGGCCCTCGGCCGCGGGAGCCGCGCCAACCATGTGCCTGAACGTGTGCCTGCGGCCGGTTCGGGCGGTCGGGGCGAGGACGGCGAAGGCGACCTAACTACCGACGACGACGTGACTTAGAACGCCCGTGGGCCACTAGCTCAGTTGGCAGAGCAGCTGACTCTTAATCAGCGGGTCCGGGGTTCGAGTCCCTGGTGGCCCACCATGGACAACCAAGGGCGAAGGCGCGCAAGCATTGCGGGCCACGACACTTACGCGCCGTCGCTTTCTTATTTGCGCCGCTCCATCTCTTGGCAACCGATGACAACGAAGGGCGACACGGGCAGGCGGCGCGCTGAAAATGCGCTGAAAGAATCGGGGCCGTCCTTCCGAAGGGAAGGTGCTGTGACCGCTGACATGATGCCCTCCCGCGCGCCACGTAAGGCGGGCATATCGGTTATTGGCGGGCGGGGTTGCTGCTTCTGGTGAAGACAGGGAGGGATCAGTCCTTCGGGAGTTTGGGTTCCGGCTGAAGGGCCTGCTCGATGGCGTGGAAACGCTCCTCGGCGTCCTTGCGGTCGAAGGGTTCGGGCAGGTTCTGGCCGTTCCGGTGGATCATGGCGGCCTGGCGCCACACGGCCTGGCGCTGCTCGTCGGTCCGGACGTAGCGGGCAATGACGTGGAGCGCTTCGAGCATCCGGATCGTCACCGCCGCGTCGCTCCGGGCGTGCTGGCGAATCTGGTCGAAGGCCGAGTTGCAGATGCCGGCAAAGGTTGTCTGGTCGAGGATGAGGCGCAGGCGTCCCTCGTCGTCGCACCGTTGGACGGGCGGCATCCGGCGGCCGGCGAGATGGCACAGGGCGGCCTCCAGTTTCTCCACGCACGTCATTGCCGTAAACGGGTCGTTGATGCCGGGCGAGAGGGCGCGGACCGCGATCTCCACCAGTTGCGTCAGCACGTACTCCACGTCCTGGACCGAGGTGCGGCGGACGCCCAGGATAAACGCCGTCCGCATCATCCGCCGGATCATCTGCTCCACGTCCCCTTCCAGCGTCTCGGCGCCGTAGACGGTTGCCAGTGGCTCGCCGCGCACCACGAAGTCGCCGGGGCGGTGGGTGACGCGGATGACCAGATCCCGCTCGGCGGCGACGGCCACGAGACCAGCCACGTCGATGGCCTGGATGTACTCGTCCTCGGTGGCGGTGACGGCGCCCGCCTCCTGGGGCAGGTCGGTGGTCGGCGGGGGGGCCTCCTCCCGGTCGGACGGCTCCAGTTTCTCGGGGAACTCGCGGTCGATGACCCACTCGAGTTCCCTGGAGACGGCCAGGATGACGTTCGGCGCCTGGAGGGCCTCCGCCACGTGATGGATGAAGTACACGAGCACCGCCAGGCTGGCCAGCGTCAGCAGCAGCCCGCCCAGGATCGTGATGTCGGGCGTCTCGGGCCGCTGCTCGGCCTTGCCGATCGAGACGAGCGCCAGCAGGCAGTAGACGAACGTGGAGACGAACAGGCCGAGGGTCACCTGGTTCAGGCGGTCCCGCATGAAGGTGCGGAGCAGGCGCGGCCCGAGTTGCGAGGCCGCCAGCGTCAGCGCCACGATCGTGATCGAGAAGACGACGCTCAGCGCCGTGGCCAGCGACCCGATCAGGACGCCCAGCAGCACGCGGATGCCCTCGACCGTGCCGAAGTGCACCCACGCGCCGGCCGTCGGGACGGCGGCGTCGAGGGCGAGCAGGCCGGCAAACAGGGCCACCGCGCCGGCCACCATGACGGCCGGGACGAACCAGAAGTTCGTCCGCAGCGATTCCCACCGGTTTTCGAGCGACGTCTTCATGTGGCCAGAGCCTCGCGTCCGCGGCGGGCCCGCTTGACCGCCTTCATCACCTCGAACGTGCCGAGGTACACCGCCGCCGCCCCCAGCACGTACGCCCAGTCGTGGACGCGGGGACCGGCGAACGAGAGAAAGTCGCTGATGTACGGCCCGTACACGCCTAGGAACACCATCCCGACCGAGATCGCAATGGACGCCAGCAGGATCCGGTTCGTCCAGAAGTTCCGGTCAAACAGCGACGTGTACGTATGCCGACGCGACAGGATGTTCACGAACTGGCAGTACACGATCGTCAGGTACGCCAGCGTGGTGGCCCGGGCGTAGTGCGCGAGGAGGGCGGGGTCGGCGGCGTCCTGGACGACGGCGGTGGTCAGCGCGACGCCCTCGCGGGCCATGTAGACGGCGAAGTTGCCGAACGCCAGGGCCCCGATCAAGAGGCCCAGGAGGGCCACCTCTATCGAACTGCGGGCGTTCATGATGTGGCTCTTGGGGTCGCGCGGCGGGGAGCGCATCATCTCCGGCGTGGAGGGGTCGTACGTCAGGAGCGTCAGCGGGGCGACCTCGGCCAGCAGGTCGACCGCCAGCATCTGGATCGCCAGGATCGGGATGGCCCAGTCGCCCATCGACACCGCCGCCAGGCCGAGAAGGACGATCGTCATTTCCGCCATGTTCGTCGTCATCGAGGCCAGGACGGTTTTCTTGAGGTTGTTGTAGATGGTGCGGCCTTCGCGGACGGCCTCGACGAGGGTGGGGAAACTGTCGTCCAGGAGCACCAGTTCGGCCGCCTCCTTCGCGACGTCCGTCCCCGTGCGCCCCATGGCCACGCCGATGGCGGCCCGCTTCAGGGCGGGGGCGTCGTTGACGCCGTCGCCGGTGACCGCCACGACTTCGCCCTGGGCCTCGAGGAGTTTGACGATGCGGAGTTTGTCTTCGGGGTCCACGCGCGAGAAGATGACGGCGTCAGTCGATTCGAGGACGCCGGTCAGTTCCTCGTCGTCCATCTCCTCGAGCCCGACGCCCGTGTAGGTGGGCGGCTCGCCGGCGCGGGAGAGGCCGATCTCCCGCCCCACCGCCTGGGCCGTGATGGCGTGGTCGCCGGTCATGATGATGATGCGGATGTGGGCCTCGTGGCAGGCGGCAATGGCCTCCTCCACGCCTTCCTTCGGCGGGTCGATCATCCCCGCCAGGCCCAGGAACACGACGTCCTTCTCGATCTCCTCGACATGGTAGTCCTCGCCGGTCGTCTCCAGGGGGCGGAAGGCGATGGCCAGCACCCGCAGGGCCCGTTTCGAATACGCCTCGTTGAGCGCGCGGATCCGCTCCTTGTCCTCCTCGGTAATGGGCACGATCTCGCCGTCGCGGTAGATGGACTTGGCGATGCCGAGGACGCTGTCGGTGGCGCCCTTCATGGCCAGTTGCTCGCGGTCGCCGAACCGGCGGACGGAACTCATCCGCTTGCGCTCGGAATCGAACGCGAACTCGTGCAGTTCCGGGTTCTCCTCGTCCTCGTCCGGGCTGCGGGTGCCGAGTTTCGTCGAGAGGGTGATGAGGGCGGCCTCGGTCGGGTCGCCCACGGGGTACCAGCCGTGGTGCTCGTCGTCGGGGGGGTGGATCTCGGCGTTCGAGGCCATGGTGGCGGCGTCCATCATGATCTCGATCTCGCCGATCTGCTCGTCGGTGAGCGGCGAGCCGTCCTCGTTCAGGATGTCGCCCTCCGGCTTGTACCCGATGCCCGCGACCTCGTACTCCGTGCCGTCGAACCAGACCGTCGTCACGGTCATCTCGTTGCGGGTCAGGGTGCCGGTCTTGTCGGTGCAGATGACGGTGGTGGAGCCGAGCGTCTCGACCGACGGCAGGTTCTTGACGACGGCCTGGCGGTCCGCCAGGCGCTTGCTCGTCGTCGACAGGGCGACCGTGACCTGGGCGGGGAGGGCCTGCGGCACGGCGGCCACCGCCACGCCCAAGGCGTACACCATGCTCGTGAAGAGCGTGAACCCCTGCCACAGGGCCACGCCGAACAGCGCCCCGCTGATGACGACCACGATGACCGTCAGCCACTTCGCCAGCACGCCCAGTTCCTTCTGGAGCGGCGACTCGGCGCCGGTCGTCTCCTGGGTCATGCTGGCGATCTTGCCCATCTCGGTCTGCATGCCCGTCCGGACGACCACGCCCGCGGCACTGCCGGTGGCCACCGTCGTGCCGGTGTAGGCCATGTTGACGCGGTCGGCCAGGACGACTTTCTCGCTGATGGCGTTGGTGTTCTTCTCCTGGGCGGTGGACTCGCCGGTCAGGCTGAACTCGTTGGTCCGGAAGTTGAACGCCTCCAGCAGCCTCAGGTCCGCCGGCACCTTGTCGCCGGCCTCCAGGCGGAGGACGTCCCCCGGCACGAGCAGGTGCTGACCGAGTTCCTGGAGGTCGCCGTCCACCACCACCTTGGCGGGCGAGCGGATGAGTTCCCGCAGCCGCTCCAGCACCCGCCCCGCCTTGTATTCCTGGATGAAGCCGATGACGGCGTCCACCAGGACGATGGCGAACATGACGACGGCGTTGCGGTAACTGCCGATGACGAGCGAGATGCCGCCCGCCGCCATCAGCACCACCACCAGGAGGTCCTTGAACTGGGAGAGGAAGAGCAGCCACTTCGGCACCGTGACGTCGGTGGTGATCTCGTTCGGGCCGACCTCCCGGCGCCGGCGGTCGGCCTCGTCGCGCGAAAGGCCGTCCTCGCTCGTGCCGAGGGCCTCCAACGCCTCCCGGGCGGTCATCCGGTAGAACGCTTTCTCGGGCATGGGCCTGCTTCCCCTGCGTTCGATGGACCGGCCGGATGCTTGTGGCGACCCGCCTTCAAGGGGGCGAACGCGTGGCGCCCCCGGCGGCCGGCAGATAGCACCGGAGCGTGTAGTCGATGAGCATCCGCCGGGCGCTGAACCGCCAGGCCAGGCTCTGGATCGCATTCTTCTGCCGGCCGATCCAACCGTGCGGAATACCGTCCGCGTCGCGGTCGTAATACAGGGGGATCACCTCCTGCTCCAGCACGTCGTAGAGGGCGTCGGCGTCCCGGCGGTCCTGCTCCTCGGGGTTGACGTGCTCGCCGCCACATCCGATGGCGAAGCCGTTCGTGCCGTCGTACGCCTCGGCCCACCATCCGTCGAGGACCGAGAGGTTCAGCCCTCCGTTGAGGATGACCTTCTGGCCGCTCGTCCCGCAGGCCTCCAGCGGCCGGCGGGGCGTGTTGAGCCAGACGTCGGCCCCCTGGACGAGGTGCCGGGCCACGTTCATATCGTAATCCTCGATGAAGACGAGCCGGCCCCGGAACCGGTCCTCATGCATGAGGCCAAACAGCCGCTGGATGAGCGCCTTGCCGGCGTCGTCGGCGGGATGGGCCTTGCCGGCATAGATGATCTGGACGGGGTGGTCGGCATCGTTGACGAGACGGTCGAGGCGGTCGAGGTCCCGCATGAGGAGGTCGGCCCGTTTGTAGGAGGCGAACCGGCGGGCGAAGCCGATCGTCAGGGCCGACAGGTCCAGGACCGGGGCCTCGTCCGGGTCCGTCTCATCCCCGTCGCCGCCTCGGCGCTGCCGCCGGAGGCAGCGTCCCACGTACGCAGTGAGGTGGGCCTTGAGGATCTGGTGCTGCTCCCAGAATTCGACCGGATCGATGTCCTCCACGCCGGCCCACGTCTCGGGCTCGTGCATGTGCCGCTGCCAGTCCGGGCCGAGGTGACGGTCATACAGAGGGGCCATCGGCACGGCGAGCCAGGAGTCCACGTGCACACCGTTGGTAATGTGACCCATGGGGATCATGTCCGGGGGAAGGCCCGGCCAGACCTTCTCCCACATGCGGCGGCTGACGCGCCCGTGGCGGGCGGAGACGGCGTTCCGCGAGCGGGACATCTTCAGCCCCAGGACGGTCATGCAGAACGGTTCCTCCCCGTTGGCCGGGTCGACGCGACCGAGGGCCATCAGGTCCTCCGCAGAAATCTGTAACTGGTCGCGCAGCGGGCCGAGGGTGTCCTCGACCAGCCCGGGGTCGAACCGGTCGTGGCCGGCCTCGACCGGCGTGTGCGTGGTGAAGACGGTCATGGTGGCGGCGGCGTCGCGGGCCGTTTCGAAGGATCGGCCGTCGCGCTCCATCAGGCTGCGCGCGAGGTCGAGGACGGCAAAGGCGCTGTGCCCCTCGTTCAGGTGGATGACCCCGGGGCAGATGCCCATGACCTCCACGGCCCGGAGGCCTCCCACGCCCAGCACCAGTTCCTGCCGTATCCGGACCCGCCGGTCGCCGCCGTAGAGGGTGGCGGTCAGCGAGCGGTCCTGCGCGCTGTTTCCCTCGACGTTCGTGTCGAGCAGGAGCAGCCGGTTGCACCCGACGCGGGCGGTCCAGATGCGGGCTCGAATCTCGGAACCGCGCGTCCGGACCGTGACCTCGAGTTCGTTCCCCTCGGCGTCGCGGGCCCGGTCCAGCGGGAGGAGGTCGACGTTCGAGACCGGGTACGCTTCGTGCTGCCACCCGTTGCCGTCGAGCCGCTGGCTGAAATACCCCTCGGCGTAGAAGAGTCCCACGCCAACGAGCGGCACGTTCAGATCGGAGGCGCTCTTGATGTGGTCGCCCGCCAGGACGCCCAGGCCGCCGGAGTAGAGCGGCAGGGACTCGTGCAGGCCGAACTCGGCGGAGAAATACGCCACGGGCCGGGCCTTCAGCGGCCCGGCGTGCCACGCACCCCACGTGGTCCGGCTCCCAAGGTAGTCCTGCATCTGGTGGAACGCCTGGCTGATGCGGGCGTCGAGGGCGACTTCGTCCGCCTTCTTCCGCAGGGTGTCGTCCGGCAAGGCGTCGAGGAACGCCACCGGGTTGTGGTTGACCTCCCGCCAGAGGCCCGGGTCCAGGTCGCGAAAAATCTCGACCAGTTCGGGATGCCAGGTCCAATACAGGTTCCGGGCCAACTCGCGCAGCCTGTCGGGAAGATCCATCGCGGATTCCTCCATCCGATGACGTGCCGGTGACGGGAACCCCCCGGCGCGAAACGCGCCGACGTCCCCCCGACGGGCGACGAGATCGCGTGTTGGCCCGCTCCCATCCGGCCGACGCTGCAGCCACTCCGGCCGGGGAAGCCGGCGCCACGTCACACCTGTAAAGCATAATAACCCACCGCTTCCACAGCCGCAAGGTGCGGGGGAACGTTGAAACCTACCCGCGTTCAGGCCGGGCCTTTCGCCCGCGGCCGGGTCACGGTATCCTGGAAGGTGGTCGGTCGGTCCCGGCGGGTCACGCGGGCGGGGCCGGAGGTCGGGGCCGCCGCACCGGGGTCCGGGAAGATCCAGCAGGACCTCATCGCACGAACCAGAGGGACAGACGGGAGACAGCGTACCATGAAACACGTGAAGATCATTGCAGCCGCCGTCCTCGCCATCCTGGCCATTGTCGTGTTCGTCCAGAACACCGAGCAGGTCCAGACGCGGATTCTCTTCATGACGGTTACTATGTCGCGGGCCCTGTTGCTGCTGGTGACGCTGCTCCTGGGGTTCGTTCTGGGCGTGTTGGCCGGATGGCATTTTCGGCCCAAGCCGAAGTCGGAGGAGTAATACCCCCGCGCCGTGACGGCTGTCAGGTGACGTGGCAGGGGTCCTCTGATTGTGTGGCGCCGCAGCAGATACCTCAGGAGAATGTGATGACCAGGTGGCAGTGGTTTCTCGTTGGACTCTCCCTGTTCTTGGCCGCTGGATGCGGCGGCACAAACCTCGTTGCGCCGGAACGGTACGACCGCGGGCTGGTGGTGTGTCTGAGCGGTGCCGGGGGTATGATGGGTGAGGTCGACCGCGTCCGCCGGGGACTTGACGAAAGCGGCGTGGCGTATGCCATCGAAGCGTTCCGCTGGTCTCGGGGTGAGGTCTTCAGCGACCAGGTGGGATTGGCCAGGAACCGGGAAAGCCGCCGAACTTGCCGACCGGGTGGAACAGGACCGGCGGGAACATCCCTCGGAACCCGTGTGGCTGATCGGAGTTTCCGCGGGAACCGGGCTGGTTGTCTGGGGGATCGAAGAACTGCCTCCCGACCACCGCGTCAGCGGCGCCGTCCTTATCGCCTCCAGCCTGAGCCACCGTTATGATCTCGGCCCCGTCCTTCGTAAGACCGACCGCAGCGTCTACAGTTTCTACAGTCCTGTGGACCCGGTGTTGAGTCTGGGCGTTACCTGGGCGGGCACTGTGGACCGCAGCCGACAGGGAACCAGCGGCGGCCTGCTGACATTCAAGCCGCCAAAAGACGCACCCCAGGCCACCGTGGAATTGTACAAGGCGAAACTGACCCAGGTCGGCTGGAAACCGGGCGACGTGGTACTCGGCCACATGGGCGGACACCTGGGCGCAACCCAATCGGCGTATGTCAGGCGGAGAGTCGCACCGCTTCTGTTGGGACAGGAGCCGGCGGCCGCATCACGCCGAAGCCGCAAAGCACTGAAGACGGCAGGCTCAAGGACACATGGTGGCACGGCGACACGGACATCGTCGTACCCGCTGCGTCGGAGAAGTATCACTGCCGCCGCGCGGGTAAGTTCCCATGCCGGCACATTACCGTCGAGCACAAGGCAAAGTTCGAAGCCGCTGCCTTGACAGCGCTTAACGGCAACGTCTGGGTCGCGCGCGGCGGTTTCTACCGCACGCGCTTTTCCACGCGGCTCAAGGGCGACAAACACACGTTCTTCCTCAACGACCAACCCCCGCTGACGCCTGAATCGGACGGCGTTGAGGTTGTGCGTGGCGGCTACATCATCCGTCAAGAGCACCCCGGCCCCGGATACGACGGCTACTGCGTGGCGCAGTACCTGCGTGTGCGCAAGTCCGACGACGCATCGGTCGAGTTTGTCGGCACCGTCACGAGCAGCGACGACTTCCAATTATTCAAAGGCGAGGTGATCGTGGCCGAGAGCAGCCGGAGCCGGTCGCCCGGCCGTAGGGCGCCGACGGCAGCCCGGGCGATGGTCCGCAACTCCCCGGCCACCGAGTCCGTCGAAGGCGACGTGTCGAGGACGACCCAGAGGCGGAGGCCGTCATCGAGCGAGCCCCGTTCGTGGATGGCGGCGGTGTCGGCCGGTCGCTGGAGCGGGCCGAAGACGAGATCCTGAACTTCTGCAAACATCGCATCACCCTCGGCCCGCTGGAAGGCTTCAACAACCTCATCAGCCGCATCATGCACCGCGCCTGCGGCGTGACCAACCTCGACTACCTGTTCCTGAAACTGCGGCAAGAATCACTGGATTGGCTTCCGCAAAAGTGA
>JAWODB010000278.1:0-10294 GCA_046483505.1 Phycisphaerae bacterium | reverse complement strand
CGGCGTCCGGCGCGGGCGCCTCGGCCGGCGCGCCGGCACCGGGGCCGGCGGGCTCGCCGGCGGGGACCGCCCCGGCCGCCCACGGGGCCGCCACCGCCGTCACGAGCAGCAGCGCCAGGACAGCCGGGAGACACGTGCGGCGGCGGGTCACGGGAATCTCCTTTGCGATAAAGACGCGCGCCGGACAAGTCTACCCGCCGTCGCCCAAAGGGCGAGGGCGGGCCCGGCGGGTGAATGTGCCTTCCTGGTTGTCATTCTGAGGAGGCCGCAAGGCCGACGAAGAATCTCGCCTTGATGCCTTTGGCACGGCGAGATTCTGCGGCTCCGCAAGCGGAGCCTCAGAATGACAATCACGACTTCAACTGCTCCCGGGCCGGCGCGGCCCACTTGGTGTCCTTGTACTTTTCGACAACCGTTTTGAAGGCCTCGCGGGCGTCCTCCGGTTTGCCGAGCGCCTGGTAACATTTGCCGATCTCGAACTGGGCGCCGGCGGCCCACTCCGTGTACCCGGCCCACAGGGCGACGACCCGGAGGTAGGCCTTGAGCGCCTCGCGGGGGTTGTTCTCCGCCAGGTAGGTCTCGCCGATGTAGAACTGGCTCCTGGCGGCCGTCTCGGTGTCGGTCTGCGCCAGGACGCGGCGGAACCGTTTCCGGGCCGGCTCGTACCGCTTCAGGTCGTACAGGGCCTTGCCGAGTTGGAACTCGACCTTCTCCATCCGCTTGTAGTCGGGGTACGCCTTCTGAAGTTCCGTGAAGGTCCGCAGGGCCTGGTCGGCGCGCCCGAGGATGGCCTGGCACTCGCCGAGGCGGAACCGGGCCTCGGCCGCCTGATCGAACGTCTTGTATTCGTCGCCGGTCAGTTTCTCCAGGAGCGGGATCGCCTCGGCCGGCTTGCCGGCCTTGGCGTACGCCTCGCCGGCCTGGAGGAGGGCCTCGGCCACCAGGTCGCTCTCGGGACACTCCTTGACGAGGCGGTGGAACAGGGCGGCCGCCTCCGGGTACTTCTTCAGCGCCCACTTGCACCAGCCCAGGCGATACAGGACCTTGTCCTTGAGGCGGTCGTCGCCGGCGGCGAGGGCCTTCTCGTACAGCGGGACGGCCTCGGCGTACTGCTTCGCGCGGTACGGCGCCTCGGCCAGGTGGAAGAAGGCGTCGGCGGCGAGCGGGCTCTCGGGAAACGCCTCGGCCAGTTGCTTGTAAGCCGCGGCGGCCTCGTCGGCCTTGCCGGCCTGCTGGAGCGACCAGGCGAGTTCGTAGGTGGCCTGCTCGGCCGTCTTGGCGTCGTCGGTCTTCTGGATGAGTCGGCGGAAGACCTCGGCCGCCTCCGCGAACGCCTTCTGCTCCTCCAGCGCCAGGCCGAGACCCAGCAGCGCGTCGGCCGCCAGGTCGTGGTCCGGGAACGCCTCGGCCACCTGCTCGAAGGCGGCGCGGGCCTCGGCGTGCTTGTCGGCCTTGGCGAGGAGCGTGGCCTTGCGGTACAGGGCCCGCGGGGCGAGGTCGGACTCCGGATGCTGCGCGACCAGGCGGCCGTAGGCCGCGATCGCCGCGTCCCCGTTGCCGCGCGCCGCCTCCAGGTCCCCCAGGCCGCTCAGGGCGTACGGGGCGAGGCGGTGGTCGCTGTGCCGCTCGGCGACGCGGCGGTAGTGAGCGGCGGCCTCGTCGGGCTTCTTCTCGGCGAGGAGTTCGGCCAGGTTGTAGGCGGCCTCGGCGGCGAGCGGCGTGTCACCGTGCTTCTCGAGGAGCCGCTCCAGCGCCTCGGCGGCGTCGCCCTCGTCGCCGGCGCGCTTCGCCGCCAGCCCGCGCTTCAGCAACGCGTCCGCCCGGTAGCGTTTGGCATCGTCCTCGTCGAGATACTCCTCGAAGGCGTCGGCGGCCTCCTTGAACTTCTCCTGCTCCATCAGGCAGTTACCGCGCAGGTAGGCGGCGTCGGTCAGGAGCCGCTCCTCGGCCTTCTTCTCGTCGATGGCCTCGAGCAGCGCCAGGGCCCCGTCGTACTGCTCGCCGAAGTAGCGGATCCACGCCAGGCGGAAGCGGGCGGCGGGGGCGTCGCCGGAATCGCCGTGCTGCTCCAGCAGCGCCTGGTACCGCTTGGCCGCCTCGTCGTACTGCTCCGTCAGGAACCGGTTCTCGCCGGAGATGAAGCGGACGCGGGCGGCCAGGCCGTGGTCCGGCGCGGCCGCCAGGAACCGGTCGCAGAACGTCTCGGACTCCTCGTATTTCCCCGCCCGGTAGAGCGAGGCGGCGGCCGCGTACAGCGCCCGGGCCAGGTCCGGATGCTTTCCGAACCGGCCCGCGAACCGCTTGTAGGTCTCGGCGGCCTCGTCGTACTTCTCCTCGGCCAGCAGGGCGTCGGCCACGCCGAGGAGGGCGTCGGCGGCCCGCGGGCCGTCCGCATCGGCCGACAGCGCCGCCTCGAACGCCTGCCGCGCCTCCGGCGCCTTCTCCTGCTTCAGGTACGCCCGGCCGAGCCAGTACCGCGCCTCGGCGTTGTCGCCGACCTCCTTCAGGCGGCTGACGGCCTGGTTGTAATCCTCGTCCAGGTAATGGCAGATGCCCTCGTACAGGCGGGCC
Organism: Phycisphaerae bacterium; assembly: GCA_046483505.1. Classification (GTDB taxonomy): domain Bacteria; phylum Planctomycetota; class Phycisphaerae; order FEN-1346; family FEN-1346; genus BS750m-G62. The sequence goes on along the minus strand of JAWODB010000278.1, from coordinate 7,723 downwards.
TTGGCGGCGTGGGGCGAGTCCTTGAACCGCTGGCTCACCTGCCGGAACGCCTTCGCCGCCTCCTCGTACTTCTTCGCCTGGTACAGGGCGAGGGCCCGTTCGAAGGCGGCGTCCGGGGCGAGGCGGCTCTTGGAGTCCTTCGCGATCTCCTCGTACACGTCCGCCGCCCGGTCGTACTGGCCCATCCGGTACAGGCTCTGGGCCAGGTAGAAGCGGGCGGTCTCGGCCAGGGGATCCTTGCCGGCCAGGGACAGGAACTCTTCCAGCGTCTGGCGGGCGGCGTCGAACTGCTTCGCCCGCAGGCGGGCCAGGCCCAGGTTCAGATGGGCCCGGCGAAGCAGCGGCTCCAACTGGCGGGCCACCTCCGGGGCCTCCTTGCCGAGCCGCTCCTGCTCCTTCTTCAGATGCTGCTTGGCGTCCTTGCCCGTGAGGAACCGCTCGACGAGCGGGGCGAGGGCCTGCTCGGCGGCCGCGAAGTCGCCCCCGGCCAGGCGCATCTCGCCCAGGCGGGCCCGCGACCAACTCGCCAGGTAATGATCCCCATGTTTCTGGACGAGCGCCTCGTAGGCGGCGGCGCCCTCCTTCGGCTGACCGGCGGCGGCGTAGGCCTGGCCCAGGTGAAAGAGCGCCACGGGCATCCGGTCGAAGTCCGGATGGCTCTGGCGCAGCGTCTCGAGGGCCGCCGCCGCTTCCTTCGGCTTCTCCAGGTGCAGCAGCGACCGGGCCAGGCCGAGGCGGGCGTCCGGCGCCTTCTCGTGCTTCGGATGCTTGGCCAGGAACGCCTGGAACTCCTCCGCCGCCAGGTCGTACTTCTTGGAGCCGTAGAGCCAGGCGGCCATGTTGTAATCGTCGGCGGCCCCTTTCTCGTCGGCTTCGGCGGCGAGCGAGACGCCGGCGGCGCAGACGAGCACCGCACCGGCGAGGACGGCGACCCGGCGCGCCGGCGCCGGACGCGATGCAGACGGTCGATGACGCATGAGCGTACCCCCATGGAGATGCGCGATCGGGCAGACCAATCCCTAGCATCAAACACGCGGGTCCGGAGGCGGTTTCTTTAAATCCCCGTCCGGACGGGGGTTGCACGACCGCAGGGCGCGGGCGCACCGGGTAAACGGAGATCGCGGTGGATCGGGAGACCCACCGCGCGGCACGCACCCTTCTAGCCGCGCCGCGAAGCGGAGCGCGCCGCCGCTTCCGTAAGCGCTTGCCAGGCAAAGAGTTAGAGGAAGCGCGGCAGGCAGGATTCTTCGCCGTCCCGTGCGCGACAATCCCCGATTCTGAGCGAAAAAGTGCCCCGTGCAGACGGGTGTCACCGGCGGCGTGCCCGCCCGGGCCGGCCGGGGCCTTCGGAAATCGCCGACACTCCGTCCCGCCGGCGGGTTGATACCCCCGACGGACTCGCCCGCCACCGGCCAGAGGAATACCGATGCGTTACCGGCAGGCCCTGTCTCCGACGCTCGTCCTTCTCGCCGCCGCGATCGTCTCCGCCGGCGTCCCGTGCGCCGCCGGCGAGGCGCCCGGACGCCTCGACCGCCTCCAGGTCCTCACGGGCGGATGGCCCCGCGCCTTCTTCTTCCGCGCCGCCGAAGGCCGGGCGGCCAACCCGCGCGTCACCTACGCGCAGTGGGAGGCCACCTTCTCCCGCCTCATGGGCATCCAGGGCAAGTGCCTCGACGAGGAGGTCCCCGGCCGCGGACGGCGCAACGCCGAGTTCTTCACCCGCTTCAAACGGGCCCACCCGGAGCAACTCGTCCTGCTGCACTACAACGGCAACGCGCGGGACCCGCACTTCGAGCGGGAGCCGTTCTTCGCCGGTCACTGGATCTACTACGAGGGCGCCCGCGTCCTGTCGGACGCCCCCGCCGAAGCCGGCGAGACCGACATCCGCGTCGACCATCCCGAACGGTTCCAGATGAACATGGGCCGCTACCGCGACCGGAACGACGACATCGGCCTCTGCGCCCTGGGCGCCGACGGCCGGCCCGACTGGCACGCGAGCGAACAGGTCCGCCTCGTCTCGATCGACCGCCGCGCCGGCACGATTCGCGTGGCGCGGGGCTGTTACGGCACGAAGCCCCGCGCCTTCCGGGCGCGCCGGGCCTGGGCCGCCGCCCACGCGACGGAGGGCCCCTGGCCGCGGCGCGGGCACCTGATGTGGTTCTACAACTACTCCACGCATGGCCCGCGCGACGCCGACGGCCGGCGGTGCTGGGAGGTCCATGCCGACGACCTGGCCGCCCGCTTCGCCGAGGGCGGCCGCCTCGCCGCCTTCGACGGCGTCGAGTTCGACGTCCTCTTTCACGAGCGCGGCGGCAGCCGCGCCGACTGCGACGCCGACGGCGAGGCCGACGGCGGCCGGGTCGACGGCGTCAACACCTACGGCCTGGGCGTTATCCGGTTCCTTGAAAGGCTGCGCGAGCGGATGGGCGAGGACCGCCTCGTCACCGCCGACGGCCACCACGCCACCCACCAGCGCGGGTTCGGCGTCGCGAACGGCATCGAGAGCGAGGGCTGGCCCGACCTCCGCGACCGCGCCATCGCCGACTGGTCCGGCGGGCTGAACCGGCACCTTTTCTGGGCGGCGCGCGGCCGGGCGCCCGTATATAACTATGTCAACCACAAGTTCATCGAGCCGACGGGCGAGCCCGGCGTCATCGACCACCGGCCGCCCGTGCCGTGGTCCACCCACCGGCTCGTCTTCGCCGCCGCCGTCATGACGGATTCAGCCATCTGCTACAGTTATGTCCCGCCGAAGGAGCAGGGCGAGCGGTTCGGTATCTGGGACGAACTCGTCCGCGGCCGGGACCGCGTCGTCGGGTGGCTCGGCCGGCCGGCGGGCCCCGCCCGGCGGCTGGCCCTTGCGGCCCCGGATACGCTCGGCGGGGACGGGAAAGAGGTTCCAGGAGTCCTTGGCAGCAGCGCGGTGGGCAGTCTTGCCCACCGCGCGGTGCCCAAGACTGGGCACCGCGCGACGCGCGACGGCGGCGCCGTCCGGGCCGAGGCCGCCGAGGGCTCGGAGGGCCCCCTCCGCCTCCGCCTCTCCGGCGTCCCGTGCGACGGGCCGGACCTGGTGGTCCGCGTCACGATGCGGGCCGCGCCCCTGCCGGGCTACCCGGAGCGGATGGCGCGCCTCGCGGACCTCGGCATCGCGCCGCCCGAAGGCCAACTTGTCCGCCGCGAGGCGCCCGAGGTCCGGATGGTCGTGCGCGGCAAGGCGCCCGCGGCCATCGACCCGGCGACCGGCGCCCGGTTCACGTTCCGCCGCGTCGCCATCGGCGGGGCGGCGGCGCGGCCGGCGTACTTCGTCCATCCCCCGTTCCGCGGGTGCGCGGGGGCGGTCGCCTGGCACCGCGACGTGACGGTGCCCGCGGGCGGCCGTCTCGCCTTCGCCACCGCCATGGGCCCGAAGAGCCCCGAGAAGAGCGACGGCGTGTGGTTCCGCGTCCAGGCGGCGCCGCTCGCCGCCGACGGTACCGCGGGGAGGTTTCAACAGATCTTTGAACATTCCCAGAAGGCGCACCGGTGGATCGCCCACGAGGTGCCGCTCGCGAAGTGGGCCGGCCGGCGCGTCCGCCTGCGGTTCGTCGCCGACTGCGGCCCGAAGGACCACACCGTGACCGACCACGCCTTCTGGAGCGACGTGTGGGTCACCGGCCCCGGCGGCCGGGAGGCCGTCACGCGCCCCGTCCGATACATGACGTGGGCCGACGGCGAGGCGTTCACGTCGTATGCCTATTTCTCACAGATTCAAAGCGAGACGGCGGACCTGGCGATCGAGGTCGAGGGCGCCGCGCCCGTGTGGATCCACGAGGTCACGGCCCACGCGGCGGCGGATGCGATGGTCCGGGCGTTCGAGAACGGGATCGTCCTCGCGAACCCCTCGCGGCGCGCGCAGACGTTCGACCTGGCGGACCTCGCCCCCGGCCGGCGGCTGCGGCGCCTCCGCGGCTCGTCCCGCCAGGACCCCGAGACGAACTCCGGCGAGGCGGTCGGCCGGACGGTCACCCTCGGCCCGAAGGACGGCCTCTTTCTCGTGGACACCGCGGCGGGGGGGCGGTAGAGGCAAGACAAAGGCCCCCGGGCGGGTCGCCCGAGGGCCTGGAGTGGTTCAGGATAAGGTCCCGCTTACCGCCGCTTGCGGCGAAGGAGCAGGCCCGAGAGGCCGACGCCCATCAGGGCCAGCGTCGCCGGTTCGGGCACGGGGACGTGCGAGCCCGTCGCGTAGGAGACGAAATCGACGTCCAACGCCCCGCTCTGGCCGGTGGACCCCTGTTCGATGTTGATGTAGTTGTCGCCCGGGTCGTCCTTCCCGTCGCCGGCCGTCACGTAGAAGGTATCGGGGGTCAGGGAGCCGTCCATGTAGACGTCCACGCGGTGGGTCCAGCCGGGGTTGGCGTCCGCCTGGACGGTGATCCAGAACTCATGCCAGGCCGTCAGGTCCGCAATGGGCAGGAGGTTGAGCGTGCCGGCGGCATCGTCGGTGTCGACGTCGCCGCCGGGGGTGTTGTCCACCTGCCGGTTCATGACCAGCCCGTTCTGGGTGACGTTGGCGTCATCGGAGGTCAGGGCCAGGCCGAAGGAGATGGTCTTGTTGTCCTGCGCCTGACGCAGGCCGAACGGCCCCTTCCCGCCGTCGTGCAGGATGTACCCGTCGGGCCCGGTCATGTCGAGGGGCGAGGGATTGAGCCGCGCCCGGAACGAGAGGGTGACGCCGTCGTCCAGATAGGTGGGGCCGACCTCCGCGGCATTGCCGGAGTCGCCCCCGGCGTAGAGTTGGCGGAGGAAGAAGACCTTGCGGTTGCTGGGGTCGCTGTAGCCGGCGCCTCGGGGGTCGCCGGTGTCCTCGATGGAGAGGATGCCGCCGGAGACCGCGGCGCCGCCCGGCGAATCGCCGTTCGGCGTGGGCCCGACCTCGCCCGGGGCGGAGCCGTCCCACGCGTCGGAGTTCCCGCCGCGCATCCACTGGCCGTCCAGGGCGCCGAGCGTCTTCGTGGCGCCGACGTAGGCGTCGGCGTCGCCGGTATAGGTATACGTCCATCCGCCGGTCGGTGCCGGATAGATCGGAGCAGCCGATGCAGCGGCGGCCAGGACGGCCGAGATCAGAACAGCAGCAATCGTGCGAGACATGGTTCACCCCTTCCGGACGTGCTGTGCTATGCGTTTCGCGGCGCCGTCGTCTCCCCCGACACGCCGGGCGGACCGTGCGGCCCGCCAGCCGCGCGAAACGGCCTGTGCTCTCGAAGTGGCGCCTCCCCGCAGAATCCGTTTTCCGCGGAGACGATCTTCACGAAAGTATAACACAGAAACGGCCGAAGTCAAATCGCCGGGGAGCCTTTCTTGCATGGGGATGCGCCCAAGGGGTCCGGTCCGCGGCCGACGGGGCCGAAATGCGGGCCAGCGGCCCACCCCACCCCCGTTTTTGGCCGAAAAAGGGCCCCCGGGCGGGTCGCACGGAATCCCCAAGTGGGCTTGGGGCCGGAAGCGCATGCACCCGGCGCATCTCCCGGCCGGACAAGACCGGCCGGGCCACACATCGCGGGACGCCGCGCCTACATGATTCACCCTCACCCCGGCCCTCTCCCGTCAAGGGAGAGGGGGTTCTCCCGGCCGGACAAGACCGGCCGGGCCACACGGAAGGGCCGGACAAGACCGGCCGGGCCACACGGAACGGCCGGACAAGACCGGCCGTGGCACGGACAGCCCTACCGGCCCGTCCAGAGGTACATGACGCGGGGCGAGGAGAGGCCCGCCAGGGTCTCGGGCCCGAGGTCCAGCAGCGACTCGGCCTTCGCCGACAGGCCCATCAGGCTCATCAGCGACAGCGGCCGCACGTACTCGACGACCCTGGCCTCGGCGACGCCGGCCTTTTCGCGGGCGATCTCGACGGCCCGGCCGAAGTACCCGATCTCGTCCACGAGGCCCCGCCGGCGGGCCTCGGGCCCCATGAAGATGCGGCCCGTGGCCAGGGCGAGGACGTCGTCGCGGTCCATGCCGCGCGCCTCGGCCACCACGTCCACGAACTGGTCGTAGCCGGGGTCGAGGAGGGCCTCCATGATGTAATCGCGCTGTTCGGGGGTCATCTCGCCGGCGAACATGTTGGGCCAGTCCTTCTGACGGCCGCGCTTCAGCGTCACCGACTGGATGCCGAGTTTGTCCTCCATCAGGCCGCTCAGGAAGAAGTACTGGGCCACGATGCCGATGGACCCGGTGACGGTGGTCCGCTGGGCGACGATCTGATCGGCGCCGCAGGCCGCGTAGTAGCCGCCCGAGGCGGCCACGGCGTCCATCGCCGCCACCACCGGCTTGCCGCTCTCCTCGGCGAAGACCTGGACGTGGTGGTACAGGGCGTCGCTGGCGGTGAGGTACCCGCCGGGGGAGTTGATGCGGAGGATGACGGCGACGACGGCGTCGTCGCGGCGGGCGCGGTCGAGGGCGCGGCGGACGCGCTCGGCCAGGGTCTCCTCGATGAGGCCGCCCACGCGGACGACGGCGATCTTCGTCTCCGACGGGCCGCGCTCGACCGTCCGCTCCAGGAACGTCTCCTCCACCGTCGTACCGCCGAACTGGGTGCCCAGCATCCCCGCCAGGCCGATGACCAGGAGCAGCAGGACGGCGTTGGCGCCGACCGAGAGGACGAGCAGGATCGTGACGAGGACGGCCCAGGCGCGGCTGCGTTTGGGCGGCGGGGGCGAGGCGGCCTGCGGCCCGGGGGCCGGGCCGGTCGGCGAACCGGGACTCCACGAATCATCGGTCATGGCCGGTCTCCTTACGAGGCAGGGAAAAGGTTCCGGGAGTCTTCTTCAGGCACCCCGATTCTAAACGGGCGGGGCGGGCGAATCAACGGCGACGTTGAGGCAAACGCGGCGGGGTCCATCGGTGCGTCGCGCCCAAAACGGCACGCGCCGACCAAGGTCGGCGGCTAAATATGAACAACCTCCGCCCACAGTTAGCCGCCCTGCTTGCAGGGCGCGTGCCGTGTGAAACGCGGCGGCGTCAGGCGGCGCGACGCCGGCGCCGGACCAGCCACAGCCCCGCCGCACCCAGGCCCAGGAAGAGGACCGTGGCGGGTTCCGGCACGGCCATCCACGCCAGGCCGTAGACCTCCGGCTGGGCCGCCCCGAACACCTGCTGCGGGTACGTGACCCGCAGGCCGTACGGCCCGTCGGCCGGGATGTCCCAGAACAGGTGCTCCACGTCGTTGTAGGTGCTTTCGGAGGCGGCCAGGCGGGCCGAGAAGGTGGGGTCCCAGATCTCCAGGTCCAGGTCGGCCAGGCCGGCGTCGGTGGCGGTCAGGGCGGCCACGTTGACGTCGCGGTTGCGGAACCAGCACAGGGTGACCGCCAGCGTCAGGTCGGAGGTGAGCGTGGGGGTGATGAGGAACTCGTGGGCCTGGCCCTCGGCGATGACGCCGTAGTCCCACCCGGTGGCGGCAACGGTGCCCCCGCCGAGGCCGGGCACGTCCGTCGTGCCGGCGAGTTGCTGGTCGTATGCGCGGCCGAGGTTGAGGCGTCCGGCGCCCTGGGTCCAGTCGAGGGACTGGGTGGTGACCGTTTCGCCGGCCACGTCGCTCTGGCCGTTGTCCCAACCGGGGAGTTTGTCGGCGGCGTTGAGGAGGATGGCCTTGACGACGCGGGCGTCGCGTGCCTCGGGTCCCCAGCCCTGGGTCCGTGCGGCGGCGTCGACGAGGGCGGCCCCGCCGACCACCATGGGGGTGCCGAAACTC
>JAWODB010000270.1:0-10726 GCA_046483505.1 Phycisphaerae bacterium | reverse complement strand
TGCTCTTGGCTTGCAGAGCGCACGGCCGGACAAGGCCGGCCGTGGCGCCGGCCCGGAGAACCCATAAACGCATTCACTCGCTTTGAGGGGGCCGACGCATGCGACAGCCGCTTCTGATGATGTCCGTCGCCCTTGTGACGCTCCTGGCATCGGCCGGATGCGGCGGCGAGGCCGCCCTCCGCCGCCGGGCCGACGTGGCGTGCGAGGCCGTCGCCGCCGCGGCGGCGTCCGCGCCGACCGAGGTCCGGGACGCCGGTGAGCCCTCTTCCCGGCCGGACGTCGACCAGACGCTGCTCTTCGCCCCGCGCGAGGTCCGTCCGGAGGGCGAACACGCCGCCGACCCCGCGGACGCGGGAGCACCCGCCGCGGCCGAACCGCCCGCCGCCCCCCCGCCCGAACCCCGCGAACCCTTCGCGGCCATCAAGGGCCGGCCCATCAAGGAGGTCATTCTCGACGACCTGCGGGCCGTCCCCCGCCGCGTCGGCCGCGGTCTCAAGCACACCTACGCCAGGCCCGAGAACCTGATCATTCTCGGTACGGCCTTCGGGGCGGACCGGATCGTGCGGCACAACTGGGACGGCGAAATACGAGACGAACTCCGATATAACGATACCAGCCTCGCCGAGACGGACGATTTCGGCACCATCATCGGCAACCCGGCGCTGCACTTCGGCGTGGCCGGCGCGTGGTACCTCACCGCGCTGCACAAGCAGGACCAGGGGCACTACGAGAAGAGCCGGACCATGATCCAGGCCCTGATGGTCAACGGCCTCTCGACGATGCTTCTCAAGGTGTCGATGGATGACGAGACGCCCAACGACGAGGAGTGGGGCTGGCCCTCCGGCCACACGTCGTCCAGCATGTGCGTCGCCGCCGTCATGCACGAGTACTACGGATGGAAGGCCGGCGTGCCGCTGTACCTGCTGGCGGGGTACTCGGCGGCCACGCGGCTGGAGGACCGCGAGCACGACCTCTCGGACGTGATCTTCGGCGCGGCGCTGGGGCTGACCATCGGGCACAGCGTCGTCCGCGGCGAACTGCCCCAGGTGGCCGGCTTCCACCTCCTGCCGTACGGAGGCCGGGACGCCGGCGGCCTGATGCTCGTCAAGCAATGGTGACCCGCACCGCGGCGGGCGCGCCGGCGGGACGGACTTTATTGAATCTCGCGCGGTGCCCCGTCTTGGGCACCGTGCGGCGACAAGACGGCCCGCCGTGCTATCCCCGTGGCCACGCTCGCCGTGGCCATGTGCTTTTCCCCGGCGCGGCACGGAAGGCGCCGATGGGAGCGATGACCGGAGCATCGACCGCATGCGATATCTCCTCCTGCTCCTCGCGGCGCTGACCGCGGCGCTCGGCGCGGGCTGCGACCCCCTCGGCACCGAGACGCCCGCCGCCGCGCCGCGCGTCCTGGCGGCCGGGAACCGGAACAACCTCTACGTCCTCGTCACCGCCCGCGTCGACGGGGCGGACGGGTTCCGCTTCTGGCAGCGCGACGCCGCCGGCCTCTGGCACGCGGGGGAGCCGGCCCGCGGCACGCCGGCCGCCCTCGCCGCCTGGCGCGAGCACCTGCTCGTCTTCTTCCCCAGCGGCCGCTGGGGCCGCTTCGGCCTCGACCGGCCGAGCGTCCATCCGGCGCCCGTGCCCGCCTGGACGCCCGCCGCCGCCTGCGAGGACGGTCTCGCCGCCGACGCCTTCGGCACCATGACGACCGGCGACGCCGCCCTCCTGCGGTTCTCCGGCGGTGCCTGGTCGGCCGAGCCGGAGATCGTCGAGGGCGTGGACGCCGAGCGCGTCCTCGCCCCGCAACTGGCGCGGTTCGGCGGAAGGCTGTTCGTCGTGTGGTGCGAGGACATCCAGGACTTCCCGGGCTCCGGCGCGCCGTATCGGCTGCGGTTCGCCATCCGGGACGCCGACGGGACGTGGCAGCGGCCGCTGTCCTCCCGCCTGCGCGTGGCCTCGCCCGCCCACGTGGCCGCGGCCGAGCAGGAGATGGTCTGCCTCTACCGCAAGCCCGGCGAGGACGGCCCCTCGGCCGCGTGGTTCCTCGCCACCTACGCCACCGCCGACGAGGACTGGCACGAGGCCGGGCCGGTCCAGGGCGCACAGGACCTGGAGTCCCTCTCCCTCGCGGCCGACGGTGACGGGTTCGTCGTGGCGGTGCTGGACGGCAGGCGGCCGTCGGTGGCGCGGCTCGACGTGGGCGCGCCGGCGCTCGACGCCTTCGCGCCCGTTCCGACGCAGAAGGCCGCCGGCCGCGCCGAAGAACCCTTTTCCTGGGCCGCCGCGGCGGTGATGGCCGGCCTGGCGTTCCTCCTCGTGATGCTGGCGCTCCGCGGCGCGCGGCGGCAGGCGATGATGGGACAGGAGGCGGGGACGGAGGCCGGCCACGTGGCCGCGACCCTCTGGCGACGGGGGCTCGCCGTCGCCCTCGACTACCTCCTCATTCTCGGCGGGACGGCGCTCGTGCTGGCGGCGGTGGCGCCCTCGCTGGCGCACACGATGGAGCGCATCATGGAGACGGGCGAGATGGAGTGGCGCAACGTCCTGCTCCTGGAGGGCGTTCGCCTCGCGGTCATGATCGTCTACTTCACCCTGGCCGAGGGGCGGACCGGCCGGACCCTCGGCAAGGCGCTCCTCGGCATCGAGGTCCGCACCGTGGCAGGCGAGACGGTGACGCTGCGGCAGGCGGCGGTGCGGAGCGTCCTCCGGCCGATTGACGAACTGCCCACGCTGTACCTGCTCGGCCTGGTCTTCATCGTGCGGGGACCCCGGCCGCAGCGCCTCGGCGACCGGGCGGCCGACACGCTCGTCGTCCGCAGGACCGCCCGGCCGGCGGCCTGACGGGCGGTTCCGGAGGCGGGGCAGGGGGGCCGGTGGGGCGCCGTCCCTGGGCGCAGGAGCGGGGCGCGAAAAAAATGTTGCCCCCGCCTAAGAAAAATACCCACCCTTTTCCTCTGCTTTGCCCCACCCCTATCCCTGGTAGTTATCGGACGTTAGGCCGCCTTCCCTTGTGGTTGAGCGCCGTCGTTTTCCGTCTTTGCGGCTCCAGAAACGGCTTTTTGCGCGGGAAATTTGTGTTGACAGGGTGGAAAGGGGTGGTATCAAGTGGGCGAAGCGGCCGATAATAACGGTCGGTCGTGGGGCAAAGTGGGGCCCATCTCGTGCATCGGGGCTGGCGGTGCTGCTTCTAACCGGACAATACTTTCACGCGTTCGACGCCAAGTCGCGGCTGACGATTCCGGCCAAGTTGCGCGAACAGATCAACCGGTCGGAAGACTGCTACGCGTTCATGGCGTGCTACGGCTTCGACGGCGTCCTGTACCTGTACACGCCGAAGACGTACGAGACGGTCGCCCCGCAGTTCAAGCCGTCGCTCCGCACCATGCAGGAGGTCCGCGATTACGAGCGGGTCACGTACGCGATGACGGAGCGGCTGGACCTGGACCGCCTCGGCCGCATCCTCATCCCGGAGTATACGCGTCAGCAGTTGGGCCTGTCAAAGGAGGTCGCGATCATCGGCGTCCGCGACCACATCGAAATCTGGGACCGCGACGCGTGGCAGGCGTTCGTCCAGGACAGCCTGAAGAAGCACGACCAACTGGCCGAGCGCGCCATGGCTGCCGCCGAAGCCGGCGCCGGCGCCCGCGCCGACACCGGCGAGGCCGCGGCCGAGCCGCCGTCGGGCGACACAGGTTAGACCCCCTTGGGGGCTGTCCGGGTGGGCACCGCCCGCCCGGGCGGCCCATTATAAGCAAATCATGCAGCGTATATACGACAATCAGCGGACGGCAACGAACGGGCCCGCGGGCGGTGACCGGTCGGCGGAGGCCGGCCCGCACGCCCCGGGCACAGGGCGCGGGAGGTGCATCGTGGAACGTGATCAGAACGCGCAGGACTGGGAACTCATCCGCAAAATGATGGACGCCCCGCACGCCGAGGCGTACCTGTCGGCCGACCGGGTCCACCGCGAGGTCGACCGGCTCCGGCACCGCCTGGACCGCGTCCGCGCGAAGGGGGGAGGGTACGGCGCCGTCGAGATGTCCGAGCACGTCGGTGCGCTGCTGGCCCGGCTGGAGGCCGGCGCCGCCCTGAGTTCGTTCGTTCACTAGCACGAACCGCGAGGCGAGGGCCGCGTGACGCACCATGCCGGGCACGTCCCGGTGATGCTCGAGGAGGTCCTCGGGCATCTCTCGCCGCACCCCGGCCAGACCGTCGTCGACGGGACGGCCGGGGGCGGCGGGTACGCGGCCGCCATCCGCGAACGCATTCTGCCCGACGGACAACTGATCCTGTTGGACCGCGACCGTGAGGCCCTCGAGCGTCTGAAGGCCCGATTCGAACGCCCGAACCACGTGCGGTACTTTCACGCCGACTTCTGCGATATCGACCTGGTGCTCCGGCAGGCCGGCTGCCCCGCGGTCGACGGCTGCGCGCTCGATCTGGGGCTGTCGAGCCTCCAGATCGCCGACGCCGGCCGCGGCTTCAGTTTCGACCGCCCGGGGCCGCTCGACATGCGGTTCGACCGGTCGCAGGACCTGACGGCCGACGCGGTCGTCAACCGGTGGCCGGCCGAGCGGCTGGCCGAGGCGCTGCGGGCGTACGGCGACCAGCCGTTCGCGCGGCGGATCGCGCGGGCCGTCGTCCAGGCCCGGCCCATCGGCGACACCGGCCGCCTGGCGGAGGTCGTGGCCGCCGCCGTCCCCGCCGCCTGGCGGCGCAAGCAGGCGATTCATCCGGCGACGCGGGTGTTCCAGGCCGTCCGCATCGTCGTCAACGACGAGTTGGGGAGCCTGGAGACGTTCCTTGACAAGATCTTCGGACTTCTGCGACCCGGCGGCCGCGTCGCGATCGTGTCGTTTCACAGCGGCGAGGACCGGATCGTGAAGAGGCGGTTCCGGGAGGCGGCGAGCAGGGAAGAGGTCCGCCTGCCGGTCCGCAAGCCGGTGCGACCGACGCCGGAGGAGGTCGAGGCGAACCCGCGGGCGCGCAGCGCGCGGTTGCGGGTGGCCCAGCGCCTCCCCGCCGCCGATACATCATAACGGGTCGGGTGCGACGCGGACCTGGGGCCGGCCGCGTGACGCCCGGCATGGAATGTGCATGGGGACGTTCAGACAAGTGGGGTGCCACCGTGGGGAAAGAAACCAAGTTCGGATTGCTCGTCGGAGTCGCATTCATCGTCTTGTTCGGCGTGATCCTCGGAGGCCGGGTCGGCTCGGCCGCCGGGGACCACGCGCCGCTGCCCGTCGGCGACAGCGGCGACCACCAGGTTCTCGTCGACACGATCCTCGGCTCAAGCGACCCGCTCGGCTCGGACGAGCGGTCGCTCGCGCTGGACGGTCCGGCCCCGGTCCGGACCGGGCAGGTGGACGGCGCGCCCGCCGAGGAACCGGTGCCGGCCCCCGAGGAGACGGTCCCGGAGGGGCCGGCGCCCGAGGCGTCGGAGCCCGCCGGCGACCCGCCCATCGGCCGGCTGGCCTTCGCCCCGGCCCGGGTCGAGACGCCGATGCCGGCCCCCGGCGTCACCGATCCGCCGCATCAGCCGGACGGGCCCGTGGACGCGGCGGCCCATGAGCCGCCGGCGTCCGACCCGCCGACCGCCGCCGAGACGCCGCCCGCGCCGCAGCGGCCGGTCCACGTCGTCGCCAAGGGCGAGACGCTCACCACCATCGCCACACACTACTACGGGGCGGACGGTCCCCGCCTCTGGCGGCGCATCTGGGAGGCCAACAAGGACACGCTTCCCGACCCGCACCGGCTGGACCTCGGCCAGTCGCTGGTCATTCCGGGCCTGCCGACCGCGCCGGCCCCGGCCGGGACGCAGGTCGCCGCCGCCGCCGACGAGGAGCCTGCGACCGACGACGAGGCCGACCCGTCCGTGACGCTGGACGACCTGGCCCGGCAATTCAAGGTCCGGCTGGACGAGGGCGACGTGGTCGACGACCCGGCCGCGCCCCCCTCCACCTACACCGTCCAGAAGGGCGACACGTTCTACAGCATCGCCCGGAAGGTGTACGGCGACGCGTCGCTGGCGTCCCGGCTGGTCCGGAAGAACCGCGACCGGGTGCCGGACGCCCGGCGGCTGCGGATCGGCCAGACGATCCGCCTCCTGGAGAACGTGCAGACGGCCGCCCGGCCCGACGGGCCGGAAGCGGCCGTGACCCAGGTGGCCGCCCGATGAGGGTCTGCGTGCGGCTGGCGGTGGTGGCGGGTCTGCTCGTGGCGGTGGCCATGGGGCTGATCGCCCTGCGCACGGACGTCCACCAGGCCGGCCATCGGCTGCACGCCCTGTTCCGCGAGAAGCGGTCGCTGGAGCGGCGGTGCTGCGGGCTGGAACTGCGCATCGCCCGCCTGCGGAGCCGGCAGCGGCTGAAGGACCACGCCGACGACCTCCGCCGACGGGCGGAGGGCCCGGCGGTCGCCGGCGCCGAGGGCCCCGACGGTTCCGACGCCGCCAACCGGACGGTCGACGACCGCTCGCCGCCGGGACCGCCCTAGACGTTCCAGACGTCCCGAGCGGTCCGGTTGGGCAGCGATGTCATTCTGAGGCCCCGCTTGCGGGGCCGAAGAATCTCGCCGTGCCAGCGACGTTGAGGCGAGATTCTCTGTCGCGGCTTCGTCGCTCCTCAGAATGACAACCGGGCATTGGACGCGGTGGGTCCGAAGACCCACCGCGCGACCCTGCCATGTTACGGAAGACACGGCCATGACGCCGCCCACCCGACAACGCCGCGTCGGACTCCTCCTGACCGTCGGGTTGGGGGCGCTGCTGCTGGCCCTGGCGGGGTACCTGGTGTTCATCCACGTGGAGTCGGCCGAGGCGTTGGCGTCGCGGGCCACGCGGATGCATCACATGCGGTACCCGGTGCCGGCCACGCGGGGGCGGATTCTCGACGCCCGGCTCCGCGTCCTGGCGGGCAGCCAGGCGGGCGAGAGCGTCTTCGCGGACCCGCGCATCGTCGCGGACCCCGACGAGGCCGCTCGCCGCGTCGCCGACGTCCTCGGCCTGGACCGCGACCACGTGTGCCGCCTGCTGGCCGAGCACCCCGACCGCCGGTTCGTCTGGATCCGGCGCCGCGTCCCGGCCGCCACCGCCGAGGCCGTCCGCGAACTCGACCTGCGCGGCATCGCCCTGGTGACCGAGGGCAAGCGGCACTACCCGAACGGGTCGCTGGCGGCCCACGTCCTCGGCTTCGTCGGCGTCGACGAGCAGGGCCTGGAGGGGCTCGAGAAGGTCTTCGACGCGCGGCTCTCCGGCACGCCCGGCGAGGCGTACGTCCTGGCGGACCTGAGGCGGCGGCCGATCTGGATGCGGCCGGGCGACTTCACCCCGGCCGAGGACGGCCAGTCGCTCGTCCTCACGATCGACGCGGTGATCCAGGCGGCCGCCGAAGACGCCCTCGCCCAGGCCTGCGAGGAGTTCAAGGCGGCCAGCGGCTCCGTCGTCGTCATGGACCCGCGGACGGGCGGCGTGCTGGCCATGGCGAACGTCCCCACGTTTCACCCCGCCCGGTACGGCGCGTTTCCGACCGACGCCCGCCGCAACCGGGCCGTGACCGACACGTTTCCGCCGGGCTCGAGCGGCAAGCCGTTCGTCGCCGCCCGGGCCCTGGAGGCGGGCGTCGTCCGTTTCGGCGAGGTCTTCTACTGCGAGGACGGCTACTGGCCGGAGGCCCGCCTGCGCGACGCCGGCCACGCGTACGGCAACCTGACGTTCGAGCAGGGTATCATCAAGTCGAGCAACATCCTGCTGGGCAAGATCGGCCTGCGGATGGGCAACGCCAGGCTGCACGCGTCGCTGAAGGCGTTCGGGTTCGGCTCGCGGACGGGCATCTGGCTGCCCGGCGAGGCGCCGGGCCTCGTGTTTCCGCTTGGGCGGTGGACGCGGCTGAGCACGACGCGGGTGCCGTTCGGCCAGGAGTACGCCGTCACGCCGCTCCAGATGGCGGTGGCGTTCTCGGCGTTCGCGAGCGAGGGGCGGATTCTGCGGCCGCGCATCCTCCGCGGGGTGCTCGACGGCCGCGGCCGCGTCGTGGCCCGCCTGACGGACCCGCAGTCCCTCGGCCGGCCGGTGCGTCCCGCGACCGCCCGCCGCATGATCGACCGGGCGCTGGTCGGCGTCGTGGAGGAAGGCACCGGCCGACGGGCCCAGGTGCCCGGGTACCGCGTCTTCGGCAAGACCGGGACCGCCCAGAAGGTGGACCCGGAGACGGGGGCCATCAGCCACTCGCGGTACGTCGCGTGGTTCCTGGCGGGGGCGCCGGCCGACGACCCGCGCATCGTGATAGCCGTCGCCGTCAACGAGCCCGACCGCTCCATCGCGTACTACGGGGGGACGGTGGCGGCGCCCGTGGCGCAGAAGATCCTGGCCCGCGCCTTGCCGTACCTGGGCGTGGAACCGAGCGGGGAGGTCCCCGCCGAGGCCGCCGCCGGACGGACGCTTCTGGTCGATCAGCCCTTGACGCCCTGACGGGCGCCGAGGAATGCCGCGCGGTGTATCTCCTGATGCACCGCGCAGGTCGCGCGGAGGATGTCCATTTGAGGGAGCGCGGCGGGCCGGGAGCCTGCCGCGCGGAACGCAGCATAACGGAACCCCATGAACCTGTCGGACCTGGTCGAGCGGATTCCCGGCGCCCGCCTTCGCGGGCCGGGCGACGTTCAGGTCCGCCGGGCCGTCCACGATTCCCGCCGGGTCCGCGAGGGCGACCTGTTCGTCGCCCTGCCGGGCACGCAGATGGACGGCCACCGGTTCGTCCAGGTGGCGCTGGAGTCGGGGGCGGCGGCGGCCGTCGTCCAGCACGAGGTGGACCTGCCCGGCGACCCGCCGCTCCTCGTGGTGCCGGACCCGCGCGAGGCCCTCGGCATCGCCGCTCACGCCCTCGCCGGCGACCCCACCCGCCACATGACGGTCTGCGGCGTGACGGGCACCACCGGCAAGACGACCACGACGTACCTGGTGCGGAGCATCTTCGAGCAGGCCGGCCGGCCGGCCGGCGTCCTCGGCACCATCGGGTACGTCATCGGCCGGCGCGAGATTCCGAGCCTCCTGACCACGCCCGACGCGGACGACGGGGCCGGCTACTTCGCCGAGATGCGCGAGGCCGGCCTCCAGGCGGCCGTCATGGAGGTCTCCAGCCACGCCCTGCACCAGCGGCGGACGGCCGGCATCGACTTCGACGTCGGCGCGTTCACGAACCTCTCGCCGGAGCACCTCGATTACCACGAGGACATGGTCTCGTACAGCGAGGCCAAGGGCCGCCTCTTCGCCGGCCTGCGCGAGGACGCCACCGCCGTCCTGAACGCCGACGAGGACGCCAGCCGCGCCTTCGCCGAGGTCACCCGGGCGCGGGTCCTCTGGTACGGCCTGGAGGCGGCGGCGGACGTGACGGCGGAGAATCTGCGTTCCGGCACGGCCGGCAGCCGGTTTACGCTCGTGACGCCCCGCGGGCGGACCCAGGTCCGGACCCGCCTCCTGGGCACCCACAACGTATTGAACTGCCTGACGGCGGCGGCGGTGGCCGAGGCCCTCGGCCTTCCTCCCGGCGCCGTCGCGGCCGGGCTGGAGGCCGTCGAGACGGTCCGCGGCCGGCTGGAGCCCGTCCCGACGACGCTGCCGCTGAGCGTCCTCGTCGATTACGCCCACAAGACCGACGCGCTGGAGCACGCCCTCGCCACGGTCCGGGAACTGGTCCACGGCGACGGGCGGCTCATCCTGGTGTTCGGGTGCGGCGGCGACCGCGACCGTCAGAAGCGGCCGGCCATGGCCAAGGTGGCCGAGCGGCTGGCCGACCGCATCTTCGTCACGAACGACAATCCCCGCAGCGAGGTGCCGGAGGCGATCGCGGAGGAGATCCTCGCCGGCTTCGACGCCCCCGACGCGGTGACGGTCGAACTCGACCGCCGCGAGGCCATCGCCCACGCCCTGGAGGAGGCCCGGGCCGGCGACGTCGTCATCATCGCCGGCAAGGGACACGAGACGTACCAGATCATCGGCGACGCGACCCGGCCGTTCGACGACCGGGAGGTGGCCGCCGAGGTCCTCCGGCGGTTGGAGGGGCGGGGGACGTAACGGGCACCGAGGCGGGGGTGCCACTGGCGGCTTGCCCGCCGGTGTTGATCGGCGCTCGCGACGCACTGGCTGACAAGCAGCCAGTGGCACCCGGCGCTCGAGCCGTCGGCAGCGCCGCAGGGCGCGAAGCGGTTTGTGTTCGCCGGCCCGCTTGCGGGCCGCGTGCCGTCGAAGGTTCGCGAAACGCACGGCCGGGCAAGACCGGCCGTGGCACGGGCCAAGGCGGGCCGGGATGACCGGCCGCTTCCGCGGCCGCTCGAAAGACGTAAGCCAATGAACTTCACCGTCACGGACATCCTGAACGCCACCGGCGGCCGCCTCGCCGCGGGCGGGGCCGACGCCCCGGCCGGCGCCGTCTCGACCGACACGCGCCGCCTCGGGCCGGGCGAGACGTTCCTGGCCCTGGCGGGCGAGATGTTCAACGGTCACGATTTCCTCGCCGATGCCGTCAAGGCGGGCGCCGCCTGCCTCGTCGTCCACGACGCGGAGGCCGTTCCGAAGGCCGCCCGCAAGGCGAAGACCGCCGTCGTCGTGGTCGAGGACACGCGGCGGGCGCTGGCGGACCTCGGCCGCGCCGCCCGCGACCGTCTGTCCTGTCCGGTCATCGCGGTGACGGGCTCGTGCGGCAAGACGACGGTCAAGGAGATGCTGGGGCGCATC
>JAWODB010000267.1:0-59756 GCA_046483505.1 Phycisphaerae bacterium | reverse complement strand
GAGCGCCGGCGTCATCCCCCTTATTTATGTAGCCATCGGCGTGAAGGTGGGTGCGGAACTCGCACGAATCATCGGCGACCTGATGGAAACGGAATGACCCCGTGGATGCACTGAGCGACATCATGTATTACGTCGGCGCGGTGGCCCTGCTCCTGGTCGGGTTCTACATGGTGCTCGTCAAGACCAACCTGATCAAGATCATGTTGGGCATCAGTTTTCTGGACACGGGCACCCATGTACTGCTGGTGGCGATCGGCTACGTGCGCGGCCGCACGGCGCCCATCCTGTCGGAGTCGCTGCGGCAGTCGGTGGAAGCCGGTTTCGCGAAGGTGGTTGATCCCGTTCCTCAGGCGTTGGTGCTGACGGCCATCGTGATCGGCGTGGGTGTGCTGGCCCTTGGGCTCTCGATCATCGTCCAGGTGTACAAGCATTACGGCACGTTGGACAGCCGAGAGATCAGGGGGTTGAAATGGTAGCCGCGCCGCTTCTCATTGCGACACCGCTGGCGGCGGCCTTCCTGGTTCCTTTGCTGCGTCTGGTCATTGGAAGAGGGGTCCGCTTCGTCCCGCCGCTGGCCCTGTTGACGAACCTGGTCCTCGGGTGCACGCTGATTCCGCAAGCGCTCCGGGAGCCCATCGTGGTTTCCATGGGGGGCTGGCGACCGCCGCTCTGCATCAACCTGGTGGTCGGCCCTGTGGGGATTCTGCTGGCGGTGCTGATTGCGCTGGTCAGTTTTCTCGTCGCCGTCTACGCCGTCGCTTACATACAGAAGGAGCCGTCCGACAGATACCACATGCTCTTCCTGCTGTTGGTGACGGGCGCCACGGGGACGGTGCTGACGGGGGATATCTTTAACCTGTTCGTGTTCTTCGAGATTCTGTGCCTTGCCTCCTACGTCCTGACGGCGTACGACCGGAACCAGGCGGGGACGGAGGCCGGGTTCAAGTACCTCGTCCAGGGCACGGTGGGTTCGACGCTGATTCTGATTGGCATCGCCCTGGTCTATGGTCTGTTCGGCACGCTGAACATGGCGGACATTGCCGGTCGGATTTCCACGGTGGATTCGCCTGCGCTGTTCGTGGCGGCGGCGTTGTTCGTGGCGGGGTTCGGCGTGGAGGCGGCCATTTTCCCGCTGAACGCCTGGCTGCCGGACGCGCACTCGTCGGCGCCCTCTTCCATCAGCGCCGTCCTGTCGGGCTTGGCCATCAAGGCCGGGGTGTATGCCATGGCGCGAACGACCTACACGTTGTTCAACGCGCCGGGGCTGTTCGGCCTGCTTGCGGTGGTCGGGGTCTTGACGCTGATCGTCGGGGAGATCTCGGCGTATCGGCAGCGCGAGGACGTGAAGCGGATGCTGGCCTACTCGAGCATCGGCCACATCGGGTTGATTGTGTTCGCGTTCGGCCTGGCGACGTCGGCGGGGGCCTTCGGCGCGTTCTTCCAAGTGGTCAGCCATGCCCTCGCCAAGGCGCTGCTGTTCCTGGCGGTCGGGTACATGATTGTCAAGGCGGGGTCGAAGCGGCTGTCGTCGCTCCAGGGGCTTGGCCGGGACATGCCCGTGATGGGCGTGGCGTGCGCGGTGGCGGTCTTCTCCCTCATTGGCCTGCCGCCGTTTGCCGGCTTCATGAGCAAACTCTCGATCGTCTACGCGGCGGTGGCGACGGAGCGCAGCGTAGTGATGGCGTTGGTGGCAATCGTTCTGGCGGCCACGGTGGTCGAGGCCGGGTACTTCTTCCGACTGATCCAGACGCTTTTCTTCCGGGAAAGCGGCCGGCCGCGGTTGGGCCGGGAGGCGCCGATGTCAGCGCTGATACCGGTCGTGGCGCTGGGGATCCTGATTGTGGTCATCGGGGTGTTTCCCCAAGTCGTGACCCCTGTGCTTCGGGGCGCGGCCGACGAGTTGTTCAACCGTTCCGAGTACTTTGAGTGCATCCTGGGGAGGCCGTAGATGGAGATTGCCTTCCTGCTGTCGCTCGCGTTCGTCGGGGCGCTGCTGGTGTACGTGACCGGGCGATTCTCCGCCCGGACACGGAACGTGCTGGCCGTCCTCGTGGCGCTCGTGCCGGTGGTGTGGGTGGCGATGCTCTACGGCCGAAGCCTGCGGGTGGCGTACTACAGTCTGCCCATCCTGGACGCGACGCTGACGCTGCGGTCGAACCCGTTGGCGTGGTTCTTCGCCATGGCCGTTGCGGTCATCGGGCTCTGCGCGATCGTGTTCTCGCTGGAGTACATGAAGGGCCGCGAGCGGCTCCCGTTCTACTATGCCGCCATGCTCCTCGTGAACGGGTCGATGCTGGGCATCGTGCTGAGCGGCGACCTGATTTCGTTTTACATCTTCTGGGAGATCATGAGTTGGAGTACGTACCTGGTGATCAGTTATCGCGGCGGCCGGGCGGTGGCGGCGGGGCTGAAGTACATCGTGATGTCGATGGCCGGCTCGTGCGCGATGCTGCTGGCCATCGCGAGCGTGTACGTGCAGTGCGGCACGCTCGAAATCGAGGCGGTGGCCGAGGCGATGCAGGGGGCGTCGGCAGGCTACGCCCTGTTTATCCTGCTGATGTTCGCCGTCGGGTTCGGCATTAAGAATGCCGTCATGCCGCTGCACACTTGGCTCCCCGACGCGCACAGCGAGGCGGTCTCGCCGTTTTCGGCGGTTCTTTCCGGCATCCTGGTACGGATGGGTATGTATGGGTTTGTGCTAATCATGTACGGGGTGCTCGGGCTGGGCCTGCTCCAGCGCCTCGGTTCGGGCGTTCTCAGTTTCGGCTACCTCTTTGCGTGGCTTGGGGCGTTGACGATTGTGATCCCGACGTTCACTGCCCTTCTTCAGGATGATTCGAAGAGGCTCCTGGCGTGGCACGGGGTGGGCCAGGGGGGATACATGATTCTGGGCATCGCGGTGGCGACCCCCCTCGGTATCGCCGGAGGCATCTTCCACACGCTTAATCATTGTATCTACATTTCGCTCCTTTTCCTTGTGGCGGGGGCGGTTGAGCACCGCACCGGCGGCGTGCGCGACCTGAATCAGTTGGGGGGGCTCGCCAAGCGGATGCCCATTACATTCTTAGGTGGCCTCGCGGGCATATGCGGCCTGATCGGCGTGCCGCTCACGAACGGCTTCGTCAGCAAGTGGCTTATCTACAAGACGCTTATTGCGGAGGGGTATCCGTTTCTGGCGTTCGCGGCCCTCGTGGGCACCTGGGGGACGATTCTTTCAGTGTATAAGTTTCAGCATAATATGTTTTTGGGACAATTGCCCGAGCGGTTCAAGGATGTAAAGGAAGTGCCTCTGACGATGCAGCTTCCGATGCTCCTTTTGGCGGCGGCCATCTTTGTTTTCGGCATCTTTCCGGGCATACCGCTCGCTGCGATCGCTGCCATCCAGAGATCGCTCGGCCTCGAGGCGCTCCGGGTCGGCGCGCTTTCGGTACCCGCTGAAGTGGGCGAGTTGAACACGATAACGGTCCTGGCAGCGGTCGTGGGGGGATGCGTGGTCGCGTATGTGCTGTTCCGGCTCTGCCGCCGGTCCAGGGCGGTTCCCCAGGCGGATACCTACGGCGCGGGCTCGTATACCCCCGCGGACCGGTACCAGTACAGCGCCCGATTCTACGATCGGGCTTATGGCCTGATCGAGCCGTATGTACGCGACCGGGTCGACGCCTTCTACTACTGGCTCGTCGAGAAGAGCGAGGGCATCTTTGAAGCCGCCAAGCACGTCTATGGCGGGAACATCAACACCTACGCGCTTTACATCGTGCTGTTTCTGGCGCTGATCTTCGCTGCGGGGTGGTTTGCGTGGGGGCTGTGACCATGTGGGCTGTGGGAATCATCGTGCTGCCCTTGCTGGCGTTTGGGGTGTCGGTGCTTTTTCTGGGGGCGTCGCGGAAAGTGACGGCCCGCATCCAGCGCCGGTACGGCCCCCCTCTGTATCAGCCCGTGATCGATGTGGTGAAACTGCTCGCACAGCAGGAGAACGTGTCTCACGGCGTGGTGTTTGACGCCGGCGTCATGCTGGCGCTGGGCGGTTCGATCGCCACGGCGCTGTTCATCCCGGTCGGAGGGTTTCATCCCCTCAGCGCGAGCGGCGACCTGCTGGTGGTCCTGTACCTGATGCTGCTTGCGCCGCTGGGACTGGCGTTGGCGGCGGGGGCGTCCGAAAACCCGAACGCCAGCATTGGGGTCTCCCGGAAACTCATCCTCGCGCTCGGATACGAGGTGCCTTTTCTCCTGGCACTGCTGGCGGTGATGATGCGCGGCGAAACGACGTCGCTGGTGGAGATTACACGGTTGCAGCAGGCGTCCGTTCTGGGATGGGGCCTGTTCCGCATTCCGCTCTCGGCCCTGGCGGTCCTGCTGGTGCTGCCGGCGATGCTTGGGCTTCGGCCGTTCGATATGGCGACGGCCCCCCAGGAGATTGCGTCCGGGCCGCTGGTGGAGTTCGGCGGTAAGTACTTGGCCGTGGCGGCGCTGCAAGGTGCACTGCATTCTTATATCGTCATTGCCTTGTTCGTGGACATCTTCCTGGGGGGCGGGGCCAACGTGCTGACGTTCCTGGTCAAGATGGCGGCCGTCTTTTTTGGAGTGCTGCTGGTCAACGCAGTATACCCGAGGGTCCGGATCGGCCAGGCCCTACGGTTCTGCTGGACGTGGCCCACGCTCGTGGCGCTCGTGGGTCTGATCGTTGCGGTTTGGATGCGGGGATAGTCGCATGGACCGAGGAGACATCCTCAAGGCGCTCAAAGGCCCCGGCAAGTGGGGCCGGAAGTACTCGCTGTGGGCTGTTTACTTCTGCACGGGGTGCGGGATCATCGAAATTCCGCCGGTCATTACCTCGCGGTGGGACGCGGAGCGTTTCGGCGTCATCCCGATAGCCACCCCCAGGCAGGGGAACCTGTTCCTCATCACCGGCTACGTCTCGCTCAAGACCCTGGGCGCCATCATCCGCACCTACGACCAGATGCTCGACCCGAAGTACGTGGTGGGGTTCGGCTCGTGCCCCGTCAACGGGGGCATGTACTGGGATTCGTACAACACCATCAAGCATCTCGAGAAGTACGTGCCGGTGGACGGCTGGATTTCGGGCTGCATGCCCCGGCCGGAGGCCATCTTCATCGCCGTCACCCACCTCTGGACCCTGATTGATAAGGGTCTCGCCGAAGGGTATAAGAAATACAAGGACAACTACGAGTACTATTACGAGAACCAGCGGGGCGTCCTCCCGCACCTGCCCAAGTTCGCGGGCGGGGCGGGCACGGAGACGGCGCCCGCGCCGGCCACGTTGCGGATGCCGACGTGAACGAAGAAGACCTGAAACAGAGAATCGCCGACCGGATGCCCCAGTGCGGCGTCACCGTCCCGAAGCCGGGCCGGTTGATCGCGACGGTCCCGCGGGACGGTCTGCTGTCGCTGCTGCACCTTCTTAAGGCGGATGGGTTCGAGCACCTGTCGCTTATCTCCTGCGTGGACTGGATCGATGAAGGTGAACTGGAGCTGGTCTATCACCTGTGGTCGCAGGAGAAGAAGGTCCACGTGATGGCGAAGACGCGCATCGGCCGAAACTCGCCCCGGTTCCTGTCCGCCATTCCGCTCTTTCGCCACGCCCAGACGTACGAGCGGGAACTGCATGAGATGTTCGGCATCGCGTTCGACGGCAATCCGCGCCAGGTGCCGCTGCTGCTGGACCATTGGCAGGGCCCGCCGCCGATGCGAAAGGAGTTCGACCTGCGCCAGTATGCCAAAGACACCTTCGGTGTTGAGGAACGAGCCGGATGAGCCAGCCGCAAGCCCCAGCCACCGCCGCCCCCGCCACGCGGGAACTGGAGATGTACTTCGGTCCCCAGCACATGGGGATGGTGGGCAACTTCGGCATCGTCCTGACCGTCGAGGGCGACACCGTCGTCCGCGCCCGCGCCAACCCGGGGTATCTCCATCGCGGGTTCGAGAAACTCATGGAATACCGGACGTACATGCAGAACTTCCCCCTCGTGTGCCGGCTCAACGTGATGGACCCCGACCCGAACGAGGCCCTGTACGCCATGGCCGTCGAGGATCTGGCCGGGCTCCAGGTTCCCGAGCGGGCCCACTACATCCGGACCATCGTCCTTGAACTCAGTCGCATCTCCTCCCACCTGATGTGGATGTGGGCCTACGGCAACATGCTCGGCTTCGACACGCTCGGCCAGTGGACCATGGGCGACCGCGACTACGTGCTGGACCTCTTCGAGATGCTGACGGGCGGCCGGGTCTATCACACGTACATCTGGCCGGGCGGGGTCCGGCGGGACCTGCCTCCCGGCTTCGCCGACAAGGCCTTCCCCGTCCTCGACCACCTGGAGTCCATGCTTCCCGAGTACGACAGCCTGTTCTTCAACAACCGGATCTTCGCCGACCGGACGAAGGGCGTGGCCGTGCTCGGACGAGACGAAGCCCTGGCCATGGGCGTCACCGGCACGAACCTGCGGGCCACGGGGGTCGCCGCGGACACACGCAAGGACGAGCCCTACGCCGCCTACGGCGCGCTCGACTTCGAGGTGCCAACGATGCCGGACGGCGATTCGTATTCCCGCGCCGTGGTGATTCGCCTGGAAGTCGAGCAATCTCTATCCATCATCCGGCAGGCCCTGGAGGGCATCCCCGCCGGGCCGGCGTGGACGAAGACGCCCAACCCGTTCAAATGGGAGGTTCCGCCCGGCGAAACGTACGTCAAGATCGAATCGGCCCGCGGCGAGGCCGGCTTTTACATGGTCAGCAATGGCTCGGACAAGCCGTACCGGGTTCATTTCCGCTCGCCCTCCTACCCCGTGGGCATCCTCGTGCTGGAGGGGCTGCTCCGGGGCGCCAGCCTGTCGGACGTGGGCCATATCATGCTGAGCCTGAACGTTGCGGCACCGGAGATAGACAGGTGAGCCGGCCATGATCAGCGAGAAGAAAAGCCTGTTTGCGCCCTTCGCGGCGGTGAAGTTCCTGTTTCGCAAGCCCCACACCCTCCGCTTCCCGTTCGAGCCGAAGGAGCCCGCCCCCCGATACCGCGGCTTGCACCTGAACGACTGGGAGGCCTGCACCGGGTGCGGGAACTGCGCCGACATCTGCCCGAACCAGGCCATCACCATGGCCCCGGTACCCGAGATCGAGGCCGAGCCCGGTGACACGGGCGAACGGCCGCAAATCGACTACGGCCGATGCTGTTTCTGCGGCTTGTGCGTGGACATTTGCCCGCCCGGCAGTTTGAGCCTCTCCAGGGACTACTATCACATCGACAAGACCACGGACAGTTTCCTGTACCTTGCCAAGGACGAGCGTTCCGATCCGGAGGCCTTCCTCACCGGCAGCGACTACTCCATCCTCAAGGCCAGCCTGAGCCACCGGAAAGCGGACAACGTGGGCTTCGGCCCGGACAGGGCGTACTCGCTCGTGGAGTTCGAGCGGACCCCCATGCCGGCCCTGCCTCCGGAGCAGCGACAGACGGGCTTTGCCGAAATCGTCCAGGGATTCACCGAGGCCGAGGCCCGCCGGGAAGCGTCGCGGTGCCTGGAGTGCAGCCTGTGCGAGGCCGCCTGCCCCGCGGGGATGGACATCCAGGAGTACGTGCTGGCCATCTGGCGCGGCGATTACGAGGAAGCCCTGCGGGTCATCTACCGGACGAATCCCCTGCCCAGCGTCTGCGGCCGGGTCTGCACCCACAGGTGCGAGGAGACGTGCGGCCTCGGCGAGCGCGGCGAGCCGGTGGCTATCCGTTGGCTCAAACGCTTTGCTGCCGACCAGGTCGCCCCGGAGGAGTACAGGCGGGTCCTGGGGACCGAGCACATCGAGCCGGCCGACGGAACGGTCGCCGTCGTCGGCGCGGGACCGGCGGGCCTCTCTGCCGCCCACTTCCTGGCGATCAAAGGGTATCCGGTCACGGTGTTCGAGGCCCTGCCGCAGCCGGGTGGCGTCCTGCGGTACGGCATCCCCGAGTATCGCCTCCCTTACGCCGCCCTGGACAAGGACATCGATTACATCCGGTCGCTCGGCGTCGAGATTCGCTCGGGCACCCGCGTCGGCGAAGACATCACCCTCCAGGCCCTGCACGAGGAGTTCGACGCGGTCTTCATCGCCACCGGTCTCCACGTGGGACGAAGCACCCGGGTCCAGGGCACGGACCACGAGCACGTGGTCCAGGCCCTGCCACTGCTCCGGGACATCACCGAAGGCCGCGACATTTTCGCCGGCGAACAAGTCATCGTCATCGGCGGGGGCGACGTGGCCATGGACTGTGCCCGGAGCCTGGCCCGCCTCCAGATGAAGCGATTCGGCCGGGTCCAGGTGACCCTCACCTGCCTGGAGTCGGAGGGTATCATGCCGGCCAGCCGCGACGAGATCGACGAGGCTCGCGAGGAGGGCATTACGATCATCCCCGCCAGGGGGCCCGACCGGATCGACATACAGGACGGCCGGATCATCGGCCTGCACACGGTGGCCTGCCTGTCGGTCTTCGACGAGGCCGGGAAGTTCAGCCCGACCTTCGATCGCGAGGACGTCCGGTTCATCGAGGGCGACATGGTCGTTGAGGCCATCGGCCAAGGGATGGATACGTCCTACATCCCCGAGGATGTCGCCGACCGCCTCGAGTACCAGGGCCGTCGCATTCGGGTCAACGATGGTTACCAGAGCAGCGTCCCCTGGCTGTTCGTCGGCGGTGACATGGTCCAGGGACCGGACGTCGTCACCGCCATCGCCAATGGGCACGCTGCGGCCGACGGGATCACGGCGTATCTGAAAGGAGCGAGACCATGAGCGCGAAAGCCAAGGTCCTTCTGGTGGACGATGACAGAGATCTCGTCGAGACGTTACGGACCGTGCTCGAGAAGGGCGGTTATGAGGTCGATGCCGCCTACGACGGCGCGCAGTGTCTGGAAAAGGTCAAGACCGATCCTCCTGATCTCGTCGTCCTCGACATCATGATGCGCACCATAGGTGACGGGATGTACGTGGCGCAGCATCTGCGCGAAGAGGAAGCCACAACACATATCCCGATCATTGTGGCTTCCGGCATCAACCGCGTGCCTCCGTACAACTTATGGCCTGACGAGGCCTGGTTGCCGGTCGATGTGTTCCTGGAGAAGCCGGTTGAGCCGGACAGGCTGCTCGAGTCGGTCCGAAACACCCTGGCAGGCGGCTGAGGAACCCCGGTTTTTGCATTGATGTATTGCAGGCGGTGTGCTAAGACGCCAAGCGTATCCCAGGAACGTTAGCGCAGCGATAGGTAATGCCCCTTGGTCTCCGCGGGGGGCGCCGCTCTCCGGGTTGTGATCTAGTCCCCTGGTCTGGATTGTAAGTGCTTTATTCATAAATGCGTTGGGCCCTTAGCTCAGTGGTAGAGCAGGGGACTCATAATCCCTGGGTCGGAGGTTCGAATCCTCCAGGGCCCACCATCGTAACCTGTTGCCCCGTAGGGACTTGCGACAGGTTTCCCCGGGCCGTGCCCCCCCGAAAAAAGGGCCGCCGGCCCCGAGCGGGTCACTTCTGGGCCAGTCGAGTGCCCGGCGATAAGGTCCGGCCGGCCTTCCACAGCCTGCCGGACTTCGGCCAGGCCTAGGGGCCGGCTGCCTCCAGCCGGCCCATTTCGTGCCTGGCCCAGGTGTGGGCCGTGTTGAACCGGACGGCCTGGGCGAACTGGTTCTTCGCCTCGTCCGTGCGGTCTAAGAGAAGCAGCCGGAGCCCAGGAATGTAATGGGCCTCGGCCCGCCGCGCCTGCCGGGTAGTCTGCTCGCCGAACTTGGCGAAGAAGTCGACCTTGGCCTTTCCGGCGAGGCGCTCGGTGCCGGCCGCGACGAGTCCCCGGCCCACCTCCGCGGCCCTTTCCTTCCGCCCTATCTTCTGAAGGGCGAGGGCCTGGTAGTAGCGCGCCTGCAACCATTGTTCCGGTGGTTTTTCGGCGGCAGGTTCTCCGAGGAGCGCCTTCGCCTCCCATGGCCGTCCTGGCGCCGGGGTCCGCTGCGATGACGCGACCTTCGGCCGTCGCGGCTCCGGCCGCTCAGTGCTGCGGCGCTTCGTAGGCGGTCGGGTTCCGCAGCATCTTGCGGGTGCGGCCGCGGAGTTCGGTCGCCAGGGCCTTCACCTCGGGCCGCATCGTCATGGCGATGCCGCACCGCTGGCGCAGCGTCTTCACGATCATGCGGCATGAGGCGACGAGGCCGTCCTGGGCCCCGCCGATTCCCGTGATGATCTTCATGTGGGCCTTGCACTTCTCGTACGCATCGGGCCAGGTATCGGTCAACAGTTCGCGGCGGAAGTCGCGGGCGACCTGCTCGGCGTACTCGGGGGTGTGGATGCGCTCCTTGCGGCTCTCGAAGAACTCACCCAGCCTCGCGTTGATGGCGAGCAGTTCGTCGCAGAACGGGGCCTGCTCCGGGTGCTGGCGCTTCTGCTTCCGCAGGCAGGCCGCGGTCCGGCGGCCGAAGGCCACGTACTCGTCGATCCGCTCGCGCACGTTGCGGATGAACGCGACGGCCGCGTCAAGATGCTTCTCGATCACGGGACCGTTCTGCAACTGCGTCCCTTCCTTGTAGATGGCGTTGATGACGTCGCGGGCGTAGCACGTGGCGACGCCCTCGGCCTGGCGTTTCTGGCCCTCCAGGTCGAGGATGTACTGGCACGGCCCCACCCCCAGGGTCATGCGGACGAGGTCGACCACCGTCAGCCGCTCGATGGGCGTGCGGAACGGCGGCTCGCGCACCCGGTCGAGCGGATACAGGATGGCCGGCCCGTCGAAGTTGCACACCTCGCCGCGCTCCACGTACCGGCGCTCCGTGAGGGGCTGAAGATAGCCTCGGCCGTCGCGGTCCACCCAGCACGGGTACGCGAAACTCCCGAGGACGGGGTTCCACCGCTTCCGGCCCGGCTTGTTCCAGTCTCGGGGGCCGAACTCCTCGCCGAAATCCTGGCCGAGACCCGCGTCCTCACCGAACCACCGCAGCATCACATACTTGCCCTCCGGATGCTGAAGCCACATCTGCCAACTGTCCGTCAGTCCGTCCGCCGCACGCCAATCGACGCGCCACAGCGCGGGAAACGGCATCCGCCAATCCAGTTTCAGGATCTTCCCGGCGTCCGCCGGCGCGACCGTCCGCTGGTGCCAGATGCCCTGGCCCGCGAGAACCGCGACCCAGATGTCCGGCTTGCCGTAGGCGATGTCCGAACGCACGATCCGCCGCGGCCTGTCTTGGGACAGCGTGACCCCGACGTCGGTCTGGCGCGAAGCCGACACGGTCATCAGGATGGCCTCGCCGCCGTGGAGCATGTGCATGAGGAAGTTCTCGCCGGGCAGTTCGGCGCGGCCGACGGGAAGTGCCTCCGCATCGACCACGATGTCGTCGCCGAAGAAGTCGGGCATGACGGCGAACCGGCACGGGGCGTGGACGCGAAGGTGTGCCACCCCTGCGGCGGTCGTCCGGACGAACGCCCCGCCCACCGTCATCCCGTACGCCACGTGGCAGGGGGCGTTGCCCGGCGACTCCAGGGTCACCTCCAGCGTGATGCCGTCGGGCGTGTTCTTTCGAATCGTCAGGGACGTCCGTTTCATCACCGTGCCGTCGCGGCCAAGGGGCTGGAGGCGTGCGCAGCGCTTGAGGCCCGCCGTCTGCCGCGAGTACAGGTCCACCTCGGACGTGTCGCCGCGCAGCACCGCCACGATCTTGTCGTTCATGAGGACGGCGGCGCCCTGGAAGCAATGGGCCGTGTCGCTTTCCCGGATGGCCGTCCATCCCCGCTTCTCCATCACGTCCTTCTTGGAGAGCGGGGAGACCGTCTCTGCCGGGGCGTCGTAGAGCCGTGTGAACGGCTGGACCGCTGCCGTGGCCGCCGCGGACAGCAGTACCGTGGCCACACAGGTCAGGACCGGCGCAAGCCCTGGACTCCGTCGCAAGACCGCACATGCTTGCTGCACGGGCGTCTCCTTTCGGTTTGCTCGTTCGCCTCGCCACCCCGCGCGCTGTGTCGACCTGCTACGGGTGCCGCGCCTGTGGGCCGCCGCGAGTCGCCACGCCAAGCAGCGCCGCGGCGACGAGCAGCAGCAGGACGGCGCCCGGCCAACCGGGCGGGCCGCCCGGCAGGCCCACGTCCAGCGGGTTCTTCCCCTTCGCAATCACGATCGGCACGGCGAGCAGGATGCCGAGCACGGCCTCGCCCGTAATGAGGCCGGCTGCAAAGAGGATGCCGCCCTCGACGCCGGCCTCGGCCGAGGCCGCCCGTCCGCCGCCGCGGCGGCGGGCCGCGGCCCAGGCGATGAGGCCGCCCGCCAGGATCGCCACGCCCAACTCAAGCGGCAGGTACAGTCCGACCGCGACGGCCAGGACCGGCGTGCGGAACCGGCTCCGCCGCCGCTCCAACACCACGTCGAGGGCGATGACCGCGGCGGCCACGCCCATGCCCACCGCCATCATGGACCACGGCAGGTCGCGGGCGAAGACGCCCTTGGCCACCGACGCCATCAGCGTCGCTTGGGGCGCGCGGAGCGGCTCGGGATGGGCCGCCGTTGCCTCGCCGATGCCGTAGGCGTGGAGCAGGAGCGAGAGGATCGGCGCGACCACGAATGCCGCCGCCACCACGCCCACCGCCTGCATGACCTGCTGCTTCCACGGCGTAGCGCCGACGAGGTGCCCGGTCTTCAGGTCCTGGAGGTTGTCGCCGCCGATGGCCGCACCGCAGCAGACCACGGCTCCGATCAGAATGGCCGCCGCCGGACCCGTGGCGCTGCTCGTGCCGAGCGCCAGCAGGAGCAGCGCCGAGACGAGGATGGTGGCAATCGTCACGCCCGAGACGGGGTTGTTCGACGAGCCGACGATCCCCGCCATGTACGACGCCACCGCCGAGAAGAGGAATCCGGCCACGAGCATCACGGCCGCCATGAACGCCGAGGTGCCCCCGTCGCCCGTCACGTGCCGGAACACGAAGAAGAGTGGCACGACGGACGCTGCCAGCACGAGGCCGACCCACTGCATCGGCGCGTCGCGCTCGGTCCGCGGCACGGTACTCGCCCCTTCGAGCCGCAACTGCCGGTACGCCTCCACGCCCGACCGGATGCCCCGGACGAGGCTGGGCCACAACCGCAGGACGGCCCACAACCCGCCCACGACCATCGCACCGACGCCGATGTACCGCGTCCGGGTGGACCAGAGATCCCAGGCGACCTCGGCCGCCGGGCCGTCGGCGTGTGCGGCTCCGCCGGAGACGGAGAGGATCGGGATGGCCACCCACCAGTTCAGCGCCCCGCCCAGGAACACCAGGACGGCGATGTTCAGACCCACGATGTAGCCGACGCCGACGAGCGCCGGCGCCAGGCTCGTGCCGAGGTAGGCCAGACCGTTGCCGAGGCGGCCGGCGATCTCGAAGGTCCCCGCCCACAGGCGAAGGCCCGTCTGGCCGAACTTGTACGCCGCGCCGAGCAGGCCGCCCGCCACGAGCGGCCGGACGTCCGCCCCGCCGCGCCGGCCGACCTCCAGCACCCGGGCCGTGGCCACGCCCTCCGGGAACGCCAGTTTCGACTCCACGATGAGCGCTCGCCGCAGCGGCACGGTGAAGAGGACGCCCAGGAGTCCGCCCAGGCCGGCGATGGTCGTGGTGGTCCAGTAGTCGAAGCCGGTCCATGTTTTGAGGATCACGAGGGCGGGAAAGGTGAAGATGACGCCGGCGGCGAGCGACTCGCCCGCCGACGCCGCCGTCTGAACGATGTTGTTCTCCAGGATATTCGACCGGCGGAAGAGGCGGAGGACGGCCATCGAGATGACGGCGGCCGGAATCGACGCCGACACGGTCATCCCCGCCAGCAGGCCCAGGTACGCGTTCGCCCCGGCCAGGAGGGCCGAAAGCGCGATCCCCAGGACCACCGCCTTGACGGTGATCTCGGGCAGGCTCGGCCCGCGTTCACGTCGGGCCAGGTCGTCGTCCACGAGGGTTCCTCCGGCCGCACCGTGCGTGGGCATTGTAATCGGAGCGGACGCGGCTGCAATGCCTGTGTGCCTCGTGCGCCGTCCGGGCTTCCGGCTTAGGTGCTGCTTCCTGCACTGGACACCCGCCCGGGGCCCGCTAAGATGGTAAGAGCCGCGGGCCCGCATCGGGCTCGCTTTCCGCGTAGGACGCAGGCCATGGGCATTCGCCGCCGCACGTTTCTCTCGGGTTCTGCCATCTCCGCCGCCTCCCTCGCCGGTGCCGGTGGATTGGCGGCGGGCGGTTGCGAGCCGACCGCCGATCGTTCCAGGGCGAACGGGTCCGGCAAGACGGTCTGCCGAGGCAACCCGATTGCCGTCTCCACCTATTCCTTCTGGCGCTTCCGGTCCGGCGAGCGGCTGGCGATTGACGCCTGCGTCCGGATGGCCGGCGAGATGGGCTTCGATGCCGTCGAGATCCTTGAGGTCCAGATGCAGCGCAAGGACAACGCCGCCCTCCAGACCCTGAAGCGGCAGGCACTCGTGGCCGGGCTGGACCTCTGCGGCCTCTCGACGCACCAGGGGTTCGTGTCGCCGAGCCGCGAGGTCCGGCAGAAGAACGTCCAGCGGACCATCGCCAGCGTCGAACTGGCGTACGCCCTGGGCATTCCCACCATCCGCGTGAACACCGGCACCTGGGGAACGAGCAAGAGCTTCAACGCCCTGATGGCCAACCGCGGTATCGAGCCGCCCCTGCCCGGCTACACCGACGAGGACGCCTACCCGTGGGTCATCGAGAGCCTGGAGCAGGTCCTGCCGGCCGCCGAACGCTGCGGCGTGGTGCTCGGGCTGGAGAACCACTGGGGCCTTGGCCGCACCCCCGAGGGCGTCATGCGCATCGTCGAGGCCGTCGACTCCCCCTGGCTCCAGGTGACGATGGACACCGGCAACTTCCTGGAGGACCCGTACGACCGGCTCGAGCAACTCGTCCCGAAGACCGTCTTCGTGCAGGCGAAGACGTACTACGGCGGCGGCATCTGGTACACGCTGGACCTGGACTACGACCGCATCGCCGGCATGCTGCGGCGGCACGGGTACCGCGGGTACGTCTCGCTGGAATTCGAGGGCCGCGAGGATCCCAGGACGGCCATCCCGAAGAGCCTGGCCATGCTGCGCCGGGCTTTCGCGGGATAGGCCGGGGGGGAGACAGCATCGGAGACGGGAGCCACACCATGCAAACCGATTCACAGCGCGGAGCCAATTGCCTTCTGGTTTTGGCGGCCCTCCTCACGACCCTCTCGGCTGCGGGCGACGCACGGGCCGCCGACATCGCATTCACCCGGGAGACGCTCGCGAACGGCCTGCGGGTCATCTACGCGCCGCTGCACCAGGCGCCGGTGGTCCACGTGCGGGTGCTGTATCACGTGGGCAGCCGCGACGAGCAGCCGGACCGGCAGGGCTTCGCCCACATGTTCGAGCACATGATGTTCCGGGGCTCGGAGCACGTCGAGCCCGAAGAGCACATGAAACTTATCGGCACGGTCGGCGGGTACTCCAACGCCTACACGAGTTTCGACGAGACCGTCTACATCAACACGGTGCCGGCCAGCCAACTGGAACTGGCCCTGTACCTGGAGGCCGACCGCATGGCCTCGTTCCGCGTGTCGGACGACATCTACCGGACCGAGCGGAACGTCGTGACCGAGGAATGGCGGATGATGCTGAACCGCCCCTACGGCACGCTGTGGCAGGACCTGTGCGCACTCCTCTTCACGCGGCACCCGTATCGCTGGACGCCCATCGGCAACATGAACCACCTCCGGCGGGCCGAGGCGGCCGAACTCCAGGACTTCTTCAACCGCTACTACGTGCCGCGCAACGCCGTCCTCGTCATCGCCGGGGACATCGACGTGGATCGCACGGGGGCATTGGCTCGGCGATGCGTTGGCTGGATTCCCGGCGGCGAGGAGGCGCAGCGCGGCATTCCGCCCGTGGCCGAGCCGGAGGGGCCCCGCCGGCGAGAGGTCCGCTACCGCGTGCCGCTGGCCAAGGTCCTCCTCGCCTGGCCGGCGGCGCCGCACGCCTCGGACGACGTGTACGGGCTGGACCTCCTGGCCACCATCCTGGGCGGCGGGCGATCGTCCCGGCTCCAGCGCGACCTCGTATACGGCCCGAAACCGCGCTGCGTCGACGCCGGGGCCTCGAACTGGACCCTGGAGGACGCCGGCGTCTTCCTGCTGAGCGCCACGGTCCTCGGCGGCCGCGACCCCGCCGAGGTGGAGACGGCACTCGCCGAGGCCGTGGCCGCCGTCCGCTCAGGCGGCGTGAGCCCCGAGGAACTCGCCAAGGCCAAGACGCTGGCCCGCGTCGGCCTGATCCGCGGGCGCGAGACGGCGAGCGACATCGCCGGCGAACTCGGCCAGGAGGCCCTCATCGCGGGCGACCCCGCCCGGGCCAACCGCCGCCTCCAGCGCATCGAGGCCGTCACGCGCGACGACGTCCGGGCCCTCGCGGCGAAGTACCTCGCGCCGGACCGCGTCCGCGTCCTTTGCGTGACGCCCGACCCGGCCGGCGCGCGCGAGCCGGGGGACCTCATCGAGCCCGTCGAAAGCAAGCGGCCGCTTGAACCGCGCGAGGTCGCGTTCCCCGAAGGCCATCCCGACGAGCCCCCCGTGGCCGAGGCTACCCCGAACCCCGAGTTCGCCAAGGGCGCCGAGATCGAGGTCCACGGCGTCCGCGTCATCGTCATGCCGGATAAGCGCCTGCCGCTCGTGAACTGGAACCTGACGATGCGGCGGGGGGCGCACGCCGAACCGCCGGAGAAACTGGGCCTCGCGGACCTGACGGCGGGCCTGGTCCGCCGCGGGGCGGGCGACCTGACGTTCGCCGACCTGAACGCCGACCTGGAAGCGCGCGGTATTCGCATCGAGGTCGCCGCCGGCGGCGACACGACCCGCCTCGCGGGCTCCGCGACGACCGGTCAACTCGAGCATGCTCTGCGCCTCAGCCGGCTCATCCTGCGCGAGCCGGCGCTGCCCGTCGACGAGTTCGACCGCCTCAAGGAACAGCGGCTGAACCAACTCCGCCTCGCGCGCGAGAACCCGGGGGTGGTCGCCGGCCACGAACTCGACGAGGCGCTGTTCGGTTCCACGCCCCTCGGCCGGCATGCCACGCCGGAGACCGTGGCCGCCGTCACCCTGGACGACGTCAAAGCGTTCTACCGTGCCACGTATCGTCCGACGGACGCCGTGTTCGTGATCAGCGGCGACGTAACCGTGGAGCGGGGCCGGGCGCTGGCCGAACGGCTGCTGGCGGACTGGCCCGCCGCCCCGCTGCCGGAAGTCGATTACACGCTGCCCCGCGCGCCGGAGGAGCGGACCATCGTGCTCGTCGACCGGCCCGAAGGCAAGCAGAGCACCGTCCGCCTGGGCGTCCGGGCCTACACCGTGCACAACGACGACAAGTTCGCCGGCGCCCTGGCCAACCGCATCCTCTCCTACGGTATCGACTCGCGCCTGGGCAAGTACGTCCGCGCCGAGAAGGGGCTGGCGTACCGAGTGAGAGGCACGTTTCGTCCGGAGCGCCACGCGGGGGCGTTCATCGCCTCGGTCGATACCAAAGCCGCCTCGACGGCCGAGGCCGTCGAGGCGATGTTCGAGGTCTTCACCCGCATGCGCCGCCAGGACGTGACGGACGAGGAGATCGCGGAGGCCAAACTGGCCACCGCCGGCTCCATGGTCATGGGCATGCAGACCATCGCCCAGCAGGCCGCCCGCCGCGTCGAGGGCATCTTGAACGGTTATCCCATCGATTACTACGACCGATACCCCGACCGCGTGGCCAGGGTGACGAAAGACGCCGTCCGCGAGGTGATGCAGACGTACGTGTCGCCGGACGAGATGGCCATCGTGGTCGTCGCGCCGGCGGAAGCCGTCAGAGAGCAACTCGAGCGGCTGGGGAAGGTGACGGTCGTGCCGATGCCCGCCCGGCGCGGGCAGGGGAGTAATTCGAGCCGCCGAAGCGGTCAGTCGTGACGCGGCGGCGGCCTGCCACCGGTCGGCCGCTACGGCATGGTCCAACGGTCTTGTCTTCACGGCTTCGCGGGCTGCGGACGGTGCTGCGGTGCCTCGTCCGGCCGGCGGTCGTTGGGTGGCTCGCCGAGGTTCACCCACAGATCTACGTGCGGCTCCGGGTCGTACGACGTGCCGACCACGTCCGTCCGGCCGTCGCCGGTCACGTCGGCCGCCTGCGCCGCGTAGGTGGGCACGCCCAGGCTGACGCGCGTTTCCTGGAACCGTCCGCTCCCCAGGTTGCGGAACAGAAGCATCCGCGGGGCCTGGTGCCGGCCGAGGCCCATTTCGGCGACCAGGACGTCCGGCCGCGCGTCGCCGTCGAAGTCGGTCACGGCGAGCGTTCGCGGGTGGAAGAGCCCCTCGCGCAGGGGGTGCGGCGTCCAGGCGGGGCCCTTGAACCAGACGAGGCGGCCGTCCGAACGGTCCCCTTCGCAGGCCACCACCTCCTGCCGCCCGTCGCCGTCCAGGTCCGCCGTCGCGACCTCGGTCACCTCGAGCGCGCCGGCGTACCGCCGGGTGTCCCACGCCTTGCCGCCGGGTGTGGCCCGGCAGATGAACGGTCCGGCAATGACATCGCGGCGCCCGTCGCCGTTGAGGTCGGCGACGGCCAGGCCTTCGACGGCGCCGAGGCCGGAGACGACCTCTCGCCGCCCCTCGACGGGCCAGGGCCCGTCGCCCGGCTCGGCGGGAATCTCGTATGCGAGCAGCGTGCCGCTCTTATCAGCGAGCAGCAGGACCTCCGGAGCACCGTCCCCATCCAGATCGTCGACCGCCAGGTCGTGCCAGGTCTCGAAGCGGTTCTCGATGAGATGGCGCGGCCAGGTGGCGGCGGGGTCTTCGGGGTGCTCGAACCAGTAAAGTTCCGCCGGCCCCGCCCGTCGGCCGGCGACGACGTCGACGCGGCCGTCGCGGTTCACGTCGACGAGGGCCGCGCACGCCTCCAGGCCGGACGCCTTCGCCATCGGATGCCGCTGCCAGGACGGATTCTCGTACCAGGCCAGGTGTTCCGGGCCGCGTTTGCACCCGACGATGACGTCTCGCCGGCCGTCGCCGTTGACGTCGCTGGCGAGTGTAAAGGTGTGCTCCTGCCCCGGCGGGTCGGCGTCGATGACCTGGTGCCGGAAGGTCAGGGGCCGGCCGGCTTTGCCGCGCGCGACGGCCTCGGCCGCCGGGCTTCGCCCCAGCAGGCTCCGTCTCGGGCCGGCGCGCGGCGTGGGGGGCATCGCAATCGACGCGGGGGCGCTGGCGACCTCCGGCCCGTCGGGCGGTCGGTAGACGGCCTGGACCGATACGACGGGCGTCTTCGGCTTCGCGCCGCCCCACCCCAGCCGGGCGGCGTATCCCCAGCCCACGAGACTGCGAAACCGGCGGACGGCCAGGTCGTCGCCGGCGAACGTCCAGACCTTCAGCGGCTCGGCGTCCGGGTCTCCGCCTCGCACCCGCCCGGCGTACAGGCGGAACTCGAGGGTCCCGCTGAGCATGACGGGGTCGGGGCGCGCGACCTGGAACGCGTACAGGCGGACTTGGACGCCGTCGGGACCGGGCGTGTCGTCCCAGTTGACGGCGGCGGGGGGACTGGCCCAGAGTTCGAGGGCGTCCGCCCGGTCGACGGGGTGCGGCGGTGTGGGCGACACGGTCCGCCGACCGCTCTCGCCGGCGCACCCCGCCGCCAGCAGGCCGGCTGCGAGGACGAGGCTGGTCGCGGCCGCCCTCATGGCGAGCGGTCTTCGCGTCGGGCGGGGACGGCCAGGGTGGGGCCGTCTGGCGCGTCGGTGGCCTTGCCTTCCTGAGAGGCGTCGGCGCCCTCGGGGCGCTTGCCGCCGCCCGCGCCCGGTTCCTCCGCGCCGGTGCCCTGGAGCCGGAACTCCTCGAACATGCGCTCGCCGTACTCGTCGAACGTCTTGTCCCGGACCCCGCCGTCGTGCGAGGCGCGCAGCAGGTTGAGCCGCTGGACCTCGCGCTCGGTCTGGGCGTCGACGTCCCCGGTGTTCTGGAGGACGGTGGGCGTCAGGATGATGAGCAGTTCGGTGCGTTCCTTCACCTTGCGGGTGGAGCGGAACAGGTTGCCGAGCAGGGGCACGTCGCCGAGGACGGGCACCTTGTTGACGCGGTCGCGGTCGGTGGTGCGGATGAGGCCGCCCACGACGATCGTGTGGCCGTCCTGCACCGTGACGGTGGTCTCGGCGGAGCGGCTGTTGACGATAATGGCGTTGACGTTCTCGCTGATGGGGACGGTGGAATCGTCGATGGAACTGATCTCGGGGTTGACCTCCATGCGGACGAAGCCGTCGGGCGTAATGCGCGGCGTGACGTTCAGGATGATGCCGACGTCCTCGTACTGGATGGTGTTGATGGTGGTGCCGTCCTCGGTGATGCGGCTGTTGGTGATGAACGGGACGCGTTGACCGATGTTGATGGTGGCGAGTTGGTTATCGGTGGCGAGGACCTGGGGCCGGCTGAGGATTTCGACGCGGCCCTGGGCCTCGATGGCGCGCAGCAGGAAGTTGGCGTCGCCGCCCGTGACCGAGACGGTGAACCCCGGGTTCAGCGTGAGCCCGGCGGAGGCCGAGAACGCCGGCGCCGTGCCGCCGAAGACGTCGTGGCTGCGCCACCGCTCCTGGACGTTCCACTCGATGCCGAATTCCTCGGTGTCGTCGATGGTCACGTCGGCCAGGAGCACCTGGATGAGGACCTGGGGCGGCGGCCGGTCGAGTTCCTCGATCATGTCGGCGATGACCTGGTAATACCGCGGGCTCGCCGAGAGGAGCAGCGTGTTCGAGGTGGACTCGGCCACGATGGCGACCTCGCGTTCCAGGATGAACGGCAGCGTGCCGCCCGCATCCTCGCCGAGCGACTGCTCCAGCACGTCGCGTTCCTGGCTGAGGAAGTTGCTGACGGCGGTTTCGATGTCGGCGGCCTGGGCATTGCGGAGGCGGTAGACCTCGGTCAGCCGCTCGGAGGCGGTGCTCTGGTCAAGTTCCTGGATGACCTCGCTCGCCAGGGCCACGTAGTGCCGCGTCCCGCCCACCAGCAGGCTGTTCGTCCGGACGTCGACGGTGACGGTGAGGGCGGCATCCTGGGCGGACCCGACGCGGGCGGCGGCGCCGTCGGCCTCAGCCTTCTCCGCCATGAGGCGGTACTCGACGGCCTGGCGGTCGGCGGCCGTCTGGCCCATGCGGAACAGTTCGCTCAGCACCTGGGCCATGGCCCGGGCGTCGGAGTTGACGAGCGTGAAGACGCGGATCTCGGCGGTGCGCGGCTGGGTGTCGTCCATTGCGCGGACGAGGTTCTCCAGGAGCCGCATGTTCTCCGTCGGGGCGGAGATGACCAGCGAGTTCGTCCGCGTGTCGGGCGTGATGAGCACGCCCTCCTGCAGGGCGCTGGCGACCTGCTCGGCCTCGTCCTCGGTCCGCGAGATGAACTGCAGCAGCGCCTGGCGGTTCGGGCTGGCCTCGGTCAGCGGGTCCGGCTTCTGGTTGAGCGCGTCGTTCAGGATCTGGGCCAGTTCCGCGGCGTCGGCGTTCTCGAGGGTGAAGACGCGGATCTCCGTGACGCGGGGCACCGAGTCGGTGTCGAGTTCCTCGACGAGTTGCTCCATGCGTTCCAGGTCCGCCGGGCCGGCCGAGACGAGGATGGCGTTGATCCGCTCGTCGACGCTGATGCCCACGGTGGCGGCCGCCGCGGCGCCGGGCTGCTCGTACAGCGTGCGGAGGGTCTCGGCCACCTGGGTGGCGTCGCCCTTCTTGAGCGGGAAGACCCGGACGGCCGTGCCGGGACGGTCGGGCTTGGCGTCGAGCCGCTCGATGAGCGACTCGGCCAGCCGCAGGTCGTCCGGGCTGCCCGAGACGAGCAGGGCGTTGGTGACCGGCGCCGGCGCCTCGCCGCGCGTCACCCGCTGGGCGAAGACCTGCTCCAGCGTGGGCTGGAGGACGGTGGCCGTCGCGTTCTGGAGGTAGAAGACCTTGAACTCGTTGGCCAGGAGCACCTGCTCGGCGTCCAGGTCCTGGATCATCACTTCCAGGGCCTTGAGGCTCTCGCGGCTGCCGGTGACGAGCAGGGTGTTGGTGCGGCCGTCGGGGATGACGCTGACGGGGAGCATGCGTCCGGCGCTGCCGGCCTCGACCTCCGCCTGGCGCTTGGCGTCGAAGAGTTGCTGGAGGGTGGGGGCCAGGCGGGTGGCGTCCGCATTCTCCAGGGTGAAGAGGCGGATGTCGCCGAGGACCGAGAAGTCCTCCGTCGAGTCGACCGTGCGGATAATCTCCTCGATGACGGCGAAGTTCTCCTTGCTGGCCGAGACGATGAGGACGTTCGTACGGACGTCGACGGCGATGGCGACCTTCTCTCGGGCCTGGACGAGCGTACTGTCGCCCGCCAGGATGACGCCGGGTTTGTAGAAGCCCTGGCTGATGAGGGCTTCGAGCATCGTGGCCACGCGCTGCGCGTCGGCCGTCTTCAGGGGGTACAGGCGGACGATGCCCGTCTCGTCGGGCGGCGCCACGTCCACCTTCTTCAAGAGGTCCTGGATGAGGCCCAGGTTCTCCTTGCTCGCCGAGATGATGAGCGAGTTGGAGAGGGCGTCGATGGCGACGTCCACGCGGTCCTGCGGCATGGGCTCCTGGCCGGGCGGCGTCATGCTTTCCAGGCGCGAGGCGAACAGGTCCTCCAGCGTCGGCCCCACGATGCCGGCATCGTTGAACCGCAGCGGCACGACGGTGAGCCGGACGGCCGGGTCCGTCAGTTCCACGTCGAGTTTCTCGAGCAGGCTCTTCAGGATCTTGGAGTCGTCGGCATTGGCGGCCACGAGGAGGGCGTTGATGCGCAGGTCCGGCAGGATGACCGGCTTCTGGCGGCGGACGTCCTCGGTGCGGGCGGCGGCGTACCGCTCGTCGAACAGGTTCGCGAGCGAGGCGCTCAGCGTGCCGGCGTTGGCGTGCTCGAGGGGAAGGATCTGGATCTGGCCGCTGATGGCCGGGCTCGCCCCGTCGAGTTGGGCGGCAAGGCCCTCGACGATCTTGAAGCCCTCGGCCGACCCGCCGACGATGAGGCTGTTGCTCCGTTCGTCGGCCGCGATGATCATGCGCAGGGCCTCGGCGTCGGCGGCGCCGAGCGTCTCGAGCCGCTGGACCCGCGCGTCCATCATCTCCTGGAGCACGGGGGCCAGCGAGGCGGCCTCGGCGTTCTTCAGGTTCACGAGCCGGATCTCGCGCAATTCGATCGGCTGTTCGGCGTCGAGCCGTTTCAGGAGTGTGTCGATCATGACGAACGTGCTCTCGCTCGCCGAGACGACCAGGGCGTTCGTGCGCGTGTCGACCGTGACGGTGGGCACGTCCTCCGGGCGGACGAACTGGGCGTTCGGGCCGGCGTACAGGCCGTCCACCAGGTCCTTGAGGCGGGTGGCGTCGGCGTTTTCGAGCGGGAAGATGCGCACGGCCGTCAGCGACCCCGCACCCGGCACGTCCATCGTGTCGACCACGTCGGCGATGAGCGGCATGACGTCGCTCCGGGCCGCCACCACGATGATGTTGGTCGTCGGGTCGGCCTGGATGCTGAGGGCCTCGCGGGCCTTGGCCCGTTCGGTGACGTGCCCGATCTTCTCCTTCAGGACGGTCCGCAGACGGGTGACCTGGGTCCGCAGGCCCTCGGCGCCGGGCGGGTCGGCCTGCGCCTCCGCGAAGACGGCCTCCAGCATCGGGGCCAACCGCTCGGCCGAGGCGTGCTTCAGCCGAAACAGGCGGACCTCCGTGACGAGGGTGCCGGCGTCGCGGTCGAGGTCGGCGATGATGATGTCGGCCAGGGCGAGGGATTCCTCCACGCCGCTCAGGACCAGCGAGTTCGTCCGCGGATCCGCCGACACGTTGAGCGGGTTCGTCAGCGCCTTGCCGCTCGTGCTCTCGGGTTCGGCCCGGCCCTCGACGCTGGACTCGGGTTTGCCGGCCAAGCGCTCGCCCTGCTCGAAGATGTCGGCCAGGATGTCGCTGACCGACGCCGCGTCGGCGTTCTTCAGGTGCACGACGCGGACGCGCGTCCCTTCGGCCACCGGCACGGTGTCGAGGACGTCGACGATGGCGGCCATGGCCTTCAGGTTGTCCGGCGTCGAGGAGATGAGCAGGGCGTTGGCGCCCTGCTGGCCCGCCAGCACCGGGTCGGAGGTGATCTTGATCGGCTGGGTCAGGTCGAGTTCGGGGATCTTGCGGCCGTCGGCGCTGCGGACCTGGAGCAGGCGGACCTGTTCCTGGAGGGCCCGCGCCTCGGGCGTGACCTGCGTCGCCGGGCTCGGGCGGAGCATGTCGTTCAGGACCTCGGCCAGGCGGGTGGCGTCGGCCTTCTTGAGCGGGATGATGAGCACCTCAGCGCCGGCGAACGCCGGCCGCTGGTCCAGCGTCTGGATGATCCGCTCCACCTGTTCGAACATCGTCCCGCGGGCCGTGACGATGATGGAGCGGGTCCGCTCGTCGGCCTGGACGTCGACGGGTTCGTCCGGCCGGGTCTGGCGGACCTGCGTCAGCATCTGTTCGAGAATCGGCAGGACCTTCGTCGGCTGGGCGTTCTGGAGTTGGACGATGCGGAACTCCAGTTGCGGGGCGATCTCCTCCCGGTCCAGTTGTTCGATGAGGTGCCCCACCTCCTCCAGCCGGGCCTCGGTCGCCGAGACGACTACGGCGTTCGTGTCGGGCAGGGCCGTGACCGTGACCTGGTCCTCCGGCCGCGCGGCCGCGGTCTGCCGGTACAGCGAGGCCAGGGCCGTCGCGATCTTCGTGTTGCTCGTGTGCTCGAGCGCGAAGACCTGGAACTGGCGGCGGGCGTCGGCGGCGGCTTCGTCGAGGGTCTCGGCCAACTGCTTGATTGCCTCGAAGTCCTCCTCCGAGGCGCTGATCAGGATCGCCTTCTGCTGCGGCAGGACGGTGGTCTCGACCTGCCCGGCGGGCCCGGCGTTGCCGGCGGGACCGGCCTCTCCCCGGGCCCCCCGGCTGCGGTATGAACTGGTGCCGGCCGGGCGGCTCCGGCGCACCGGCACGACGCCGCGGCCGGCCTCTTCGCCGAACAGCCGCTGGATCGCCGCCTCCACCTCCGCCGGGTCTGCGTGTTTCAGGTTGATGATCCGAAGCGTGCCGCGCGCCGGCTGCATCGTCTCGATCTGCTTGACCCATTCGGAGACCTGCTTGAACATCTCGTCGCCGGCGGCCAGGACGAGGGCGTTGGCCCGGGCGTCGGCGGAGACGGCGAGCGGTTCGATGTTCCGCCGCTGCCGCATCGCCATCAGGTACTGCTGGCGGTACAGGTCCTGCACCATCGAGGCGACTTCGGTCGCCTCGCCGTTCTCCAGTTGGATGACGTGGACGGTCGAGGCCGTGCCGGAGGTGGCCTGGTCCAGGTCGCGGGCCATCGCCGTGAGACGTTTGACCTGGGCGGCCGGGCCCGAAATGACCAGGGCGTTAGAGCCTTTCTCGGCCGACACGGCGACCGACTGCTGAGCCGCGCCGGCGGCCGAGGCGCCGGACCAGCGGCTGCGCGACGTACCGCCGGAGGCAGCCTCGGCCATCTGCTGGAGGACGGGCGCCAGATCCTCCGCCTGGGCGTTCTCCAGGAGGAGCATCTCGGACGTCACGCCGCCGCTCTCCTCGGTGTCGAGTTTCGCCAGCAGCCCGCGGACCTTCTCGAGGTTCTCGGCGTTGGCCGTCACGATGAGGCTGTTGGAGCCGGGCTCGGCCACCACCGACACGTGGTCCCGCGCGCTCGTGCCGCGGCTCGTGCGGCGTCCCGCCTGGAAGGCGTCGCTGACGGCCTCGGCGACGGCGGCGGCCTGGGCGAACTTCAGCGGGATAAGCGTCGGCGCGAGGTCCGTCCCGGTGCTCGCCTGGTCCATCTCTTCGACGAGGGCCCGGATCTTCTCGAACGCCTCGTCGTCGGCGCGGACGGCGATCATCCCGGCGTCGGGGTTGGCCTCGATGATGACGGTCTCGCGGGCGGAGGAGCGGCCCCATCCGTAGCGGCGCCGGCCGCCGCTCTCGAAGACCCGCTCCAGCACCGTCTCGACCTCCTCCGGGTCGGCGTTCTCGAGCGGGATGAGGCGGATGGCGTACTGCTCGGCCGGGGCGACGTCCAGTTCCTTGAGCAGCGCTTCGATCCGTTCGTGGTCCTCGGCGCTGGCGCGCACGATGATCGAGTTGCTCGATTCGTCGGGGTTGATGCGCACCTGACCGGTCGGCGCCTCGCGGGGCTGGTAGCGGCTCCAGTACGACCGGGGGCTGCTGCTCCTCTTCGTGCCGCCGGATGCCTGCTGGAGCGTATTCTGGAGGGCTTCGGCCACGTCGTC
Source organism: Phycisphaerae bacterium (assembly GCA_046483505.1). GTDB lineage: Bacteria > Planctomycetota > Phycisphaerae > FEN-1346 > FEN-1346 > BS750m-G62. The sequence goes on along the minus strand of JAWODB010000267.1, from coordinate 33,468 downwards.
GGCCTCGGCATGCTTGAGGCGGTAGACCTTGACGATGACCTGTTCCTCGCTCTGGGCGCTGTCGAGTTCGTCGAGGACCTTCTTGACGAGCACGTGTTTCGCCTCGGGCGCCGAGACGACGATGAGGCGTCCGGCCTCGTCGCCGCTGACGACGACCTCGTCGTGCGCCCGGCCGCGCGCGCCGGCGCCCGCCCCCGCGGACTTGCGCGGCGCGAACACCTGTTTCAGGGCCTCCACCACGGTCTGGACCTGGGCGTTCTTGACCGGGTAGGTCTTGATGACGGCTTCGGGGACGGTGTCCATGTCCTGGATGAGGCGGCCGATGCGCTCGTGGTCTTCGGCGGCGGCTCGGACGACGACGGAGTTGCCGCTGCGGTCGGCGCTGATGCGGACCTCGCCGGGCCCGCCGCGCTCGCCCTTCTCGGTCCGCTTGACGGTCTCCGTGAGGGCGGCGGCGATGGTGGTGGCGTCGGCGTTCTCCAGCCGGTAGACCTGGACGGTCACGTCGCCGGCGGCCTGGGCCTGGTCGAGTTCCCGGATGACCTCGCCGATGCGTTCGTGCTCGTCGGCGGGTGCCGAGACGACGACGGTGCGCGCCGCCTCGTCGCCGGTGATGACGACGTCGGGGGTGGGCTTGCCCTTCTGCTTCCGGTCCTCGGCGAAGACCTCGCGCAGTTCCTTGACCATGGGCGCCACGTCGCCGTGCGCGATCGGGTACAGGCGCACCGAGGGCACGTCGCCCTGGGCGGACTGGTCGAGTTCCTCGACGATGTCGGCCACGATGCCCATGGCGTCGGCGGGCGCGGTGACGATGACCGAGTTGGTCGGCTCGTTGGCCGAGACGTTGACCATGCTGGCCAGGTCGACCTGGGTGACGCCGTCCTGGGTCTTGAGTTCGAGAACCTCTCGGATCATCTCGGCCCGCTGCTTCTGCGGCGTGGGTCGCTTGCCCTTGCCCTGGTCCTGCGATTTCTTCTGCGGTTGCTTCTGGGGGGCGGTCCGCTGCTGGGCCGCCCGCTGGAAGAGGTCGCGCAGGTTCTGGGCCACGTCCTTGGCCGCCGTGTGTTTCAGGTGGAAGATGCGGACCTCGCTGACGACGGTCGGTACCTGGTCGAGTTGCTTGACGAGTTCCTCGACGGCCGTGAAGTCGACCGGCTTGGCCCGGACGATGACCAGGCGGGTCCGCGGGTCGGAGACCACGTTGATGACGGGGGGCGGGCTGGGCGGCGGCGGGCCCTTGTAGTCCTTCGGCAGCGGTTTCGGCTTCGGGTTGAACAGTTCGTCCAGCGTGCGGGCGACCGATTGCGGGTCGGCCTTCTCGATCTTGAACGACCGGAACTCCGCCTCCACGTCCATCGCGGTCAGCGAGAGTTCATCGATCAGGCTCTCCAGGTACTCTACCTCCTGCCGGCTGCCCGAGAGGATGAGCGAGTTCGTGGCTTGGTCGACGGTGATGGTGACGGGGGACTTGGAGGCCGCCTCGCCGGCGTCGTCCGCCGCGGTCGGATCGGCCTCGTCGACGGTATCCGGCGCTTCGGCTGGCGCGGCGGCGGGTGCCGTGTCGCCGGCCGGTTCTTCGGGCTTCGGCGCGGCGGGCGCCTCGGCCGGGGTCTTGGCCGGCGCCTCGGCGTCACCGGCCGGGGCAGGGGGCCCGCTCTCGCCCGCCGGTCCGGGCGTGCCGCCGGGGGCCTCCGGCGCCTCGCTCGTGATGCGGACTTCGTTGCCGGTCAACTGCTTGTAGACGGTGCGGAGGAGTTCGGCCATCCGGCCGGCCTGGACGTCCATGAGCGGGACGACGCGGATGCGCCGGCCGCTGCCGGAGGCCTCGTCGAGTTTCGCCACGATCGGCTCGATGACCTTCATTTCCTCGTCCTTGGCGATGACCGTCAGGGAGTTGGAGAACTCGTCGGCCGCAATGACCGGCTTGGTGCCTTTGTGGTCCTCGTACATGGCGTTGAGTTGGTCGGCGACGGCGGTGGCGTCGGCGTTCTCGAGCCAGATGTACTGGACGTCGGCCTCGGGGGCGGCGGGGGCCTTGTCGAGGCTCTCCAGGATCTGTTCGACCAGCGTGAAATGGGCCGGCGTCGTCGAGACGACCAGGCTGCGGGTCCGGGCGTCGGCCGCCACGCTGAAGGGAATCTCGGTCTTGCCGCCGCGCCGCGCCGACTCGTGCTCCAGCATATCCGTGAAGAGCGACCGCAACGACTGGACGAGTTCGTACGGTTCGCTGTTCTCCAGGGGGTAGACGCGGACCTCCGCGCCCATGCCGGTGGCGCCGGCGTCGAGTTCCCGGATCATCTCCACGACGGGCGGAATGGCATCCGCCGGGCCGCGCACCAGCAGACTGTTGGAGTTCGGCTCGGCCGTCACCGTGACGCGGTCGTTGTCCGACCCGGAGGACCGGCGGTACCGGCGGTAGCGGCTATAGCGGCTGGAGCGGGAGGAGGAAGATCCCTCGGCCGTCAGGACCTCGTTCAGCGACTGGGCGAGTCCGACCGCCTGGGCGTTCTTCAGGGGCACGATGACGACGGCCGCCTTCGTCCCCGCGGCCTCGGTGTCGAGCATGTCGATGAGTTGGGCCGCCAGGGCGAGTTGGTCCGGCGGGGCGCGGACGACCACGTCGTTCGTTTCGTCGACGGAGGCCAGGCGGACGGCGGGCGGTTCGCTCCGCCACCGCTCGCGCTCGTCGTCGTCCGTTTCCCCCAGCAGCATCGTCCGAAGCACCCGGACGACGTCGTCGGCCTTGGCGGCCTTCAGGTGGAACGTCTTCATCTCCTGCGTCACCTGGACGGGCGTCTGGAGTTCCTGGATGAGCGCCTCGATCGTTTTGAACTGCTCGGCGGTGGCGGCCACCATGAGTTGGTTGGTGCCCTCGTCGGCCTCGAAGCGGGCCCGGGGCTCGCCGGCGGGGGCCGAGCCGCGCTGCTCCGCCATCAGGCGGGCCAGCGAACGCGCCAGGTCCTCGGCCTCGCTATCCTCCATCCGATAGGTCCGTACCTGGATGCCGTCCGTTGCCTCCTCGACGTCGAGCGAGGTCACGAGGTCGACGATCTCCTGCATCTTGCGGCGAGGGGCCTCGACGACAAGCGTTTTGTCGCCGGGCGCCGCGGCCACGACGACCCGGTTCGCGTCGTCGCTACGGTGCGACGAATACCGGCTGTAGGACGACCCGGCCGAGCCCGCGGCGTACAACTGGCTGAACATCTGGGCCAGTTTCGACGCGGCTGTGTGTTTCAATTCGATCATGCGGGTTTCGCGGACCTGTGCCTGGGTGGCCTCGTCGAGCGTTTCGATCATCTCTTCGAGGCGCTTGCGTTCGGCCTCCGGCGCCCGGATGAGCAGGGCGCCCGCCCGGCTGTCGGCCTGGATGACGATAGGTTCTGCGCCGGGCTCGGTCCGTTTCGGCAGCGCCGCCCGTAGCGTTTCGGCGAGTTTGTCGGCGTCGGCCGAGGCGAGACGGATGATCCGTACCGGCGCGGTTCCCTCTTCCTTGGGTACGTCGAGCGCCTGGATCATCTCGCCGATGGTCTGCTGGTCCTCATCCGAGGCGGAAATGAGCAGGCTGTTGGTCCGCTCGTTGGCCGCAATCGTGACGGGGACGGACCGGCCGTCGCGGGTGCTTCGGCGGCGGTAGCGGCTATAGCGGCTGGACCGGCTGGAGGATTCCTCGGAGGCGTAGAGTTGGCGGAGCGTGCGGGCCACCTCCTCGGCCTCGGCGTGCTGGAGTTGGAGGTGCCGTGTCGTCGCCATCTGGTGCGGGGCGGCGGAGGCCTTCAGTTCCTCCAGCATCTTCTCGATGGCGGCCCAGTCGTCGGGTGCGGCCGAGATGAAGAGGGTGTTGGTGTCGTCCTCGGCGGCCACGTGGACGGTGCCGGCGGTCCGCCGGCCGCCCGCCGCCGAGTGGGTCAGCATGCGGTTCAGGGCGTTGGCGATGTCGTCGGCGTCGCCGGTCTCGAGGGGGACGACGTGGATCTCGCGGGCCTCGCGCTGGGGGGCGTGGTCGAGTTGCTCGACGAGTTGCCGGGCCGTCTGGATGTCTGCCGCCGTGCCGGAGACGAGCAGGCTGTTGGTCCGGGAATCGGCGGTGACGACCGGCCCGCCCTCTTCGTACCGGCGCTCGCCGCGGCGCTGCGAGAGGGCGCTGCGGAGGATGCCGACGAGTTGCTCGGCGTCGGCCACCTTCAGGCGGAACGCCTGGATGCCGCCGCTCGTCGTGATGGTCTGGTCGAGTTCGTCGATGAGGGCCTTGATGCCCTGGAACTCTTCGTCCGAGGCGCGGATGAGGATGGTGTTGCTGTCGGCGTCGCCGCGGATGACCGCCCGGTCGTCGCGTCGCGGCTGGAGGTCGCGCAGCGTGTCGGCAATGCGGACGGCGTCGCCGTCCTTCAGTTGGACGACGTGGACCTTCTCGGCCGCCTCGGTCTGGGGCGTGTCCATGGACTGGACGAGTTCCGCGATGGCCTTCTGCTCGTCGTCCGGCCCGGAGACGATGAGGGCGTTGCTCCGCTCGGCGGCGGCGATGATGACCGGCACGAACGGTTCGCCGCGGTTCATCCGGGCCTTGGCCATCATCTTGGGGCGGTAGATGTCGTTGAGCGCGTCCTCAACGTCCCCGGCGTCGGCGTGCTTGAGCGGCAGCATCCGCGTGGTGGAGGTGGCCTGCGGCGCGACCGAAGCCTCGAGGTCGTCGAGGATCTTCTGGATGCGGGGCCAGTCCTCCGGCCCGGCGGAGATGAACAGGGTGTTCGTGTCGTCCTCGGCGGCGATGTGGACGGGCCCGGTGGATCGCCGGCCGTCGCCCCCGCCGCCGTGGCTCAGCATGCGGTTCAGGGCGTCGGCGATGTCGTCGGCGTCGCCGGCCGCGAGCGGGACGACGTGCACCTCGCGCGTCTGGGCGTCGAGCGGCCGGTCGAGTTCCGTGATAAGTTGCTCGGCCCGCTGGATGTCGGCGGCGTTGCCGGAGACGATGAGGCTGTTGGTCCGCGAATCGGCGCTGACAGCGGAGCCCATGGCAGAGCGGTCCCGTCCGTAGCGGTCGCGGCGTTCGCCTCCCCGGCGCACGGCGTGGGAGACGACCTCGGCCAGTTGGCGGGCGTCGGCCACCTTCAGGCGGAACACGCGCATCCCGCCGACCTCCTGGCTGGCCTGGTCGAGCGTGCGGATGAGTTCCTCGATGCGGGCCATCCGGTCGAGCGATGCCGTCACGATGAGGCGGTTCGTGTTCGGGTCGGCCACGACGCGGGATTCCATGCCGGAATCCCCCCGGCCGGGCGGCCAGCGGCGGCGGTCGCCGTCGTCCGGCAGCAACTGCTTGACGGTGTTGGCGAGGTCCTCGGCGCGGGCGTTCTGGAGGTCGAAGACCCGCATGTCGCCGGTCTGCTCGGGCGAGATGGAATCGAGTTGCTCGACGACCTGCTCGGCGAGGGCGATCTTGTCGCCCGGGCCTGACAGGAAAAGCGTGTTCGTGCGCGGGTCGGATGTGGCGACCAGGTCGTCCTCGCCCTTCGGCGGCGGCTTGCCGTAGTTCGGATTACGGACCATGCGGCCGTTCTTGTCCCGGATGTACCGCATCTTCGAGAGCATCTGGGCGGCCGAGGCGAAGAGATCTTCAATGACCTTCTGCACGTCGCCGGCTGCGGCATGCTTGAGGGTATAGGTCTTCAGAACCGTTTCGGCCGAGAGGGTGCCGGTGTCGAGTTCGTCCAGGATGAGGCGGATCCGCTTCAGGTTCTGCGCGCGGTCGGTCACGATGATGCCCCGGCCCGTGCCCAGGGGTGCCACGCTGCCGAACGTCGAGACAACCGGCATGAGCACGCGGACGGCGTCCTCGGCGGTCATAAACTTCAGGGGGAGCATGACGGTGGCGAGTTCGCCCGGCCGGAGGTCGTCGGTGTCGTCCCACCCCCGCAGAATGGGGACCGGCGCCTTGGTCATTTCCTTGATCGGCACGACGCGGACGAACCGCTCCGTCTCGACGAGGGCGTGGCCCTTCATGGCCAGGATCAGGTTCAGCGTGTCGAACGCCTCGTCGGGCGTGTAGGGACGGGGATCGAAGAACGTCAGCGTGCCTTCCACGTTGTACTCGCCGATGATCGGTTTGCCGCACGCCTGGGCAAACCGGCGGATGACCTCGTTGTACGGGATGCCGTCGAACTGGAACCGGATCTCTTCGGGCCGCTTGGCTGCGGGGTCCTCGGACGGCTTTTCCTTCGTTTCGGGGGCGGGCGCAGGCGGCGCCTCGGCGGGCGTGGTTCCGGACGGGGCGGGGCCTTCCTGTTTCGTTTCGGGCGGGGCGGGGGGCTTGGATTCTTCTTCGGCCACGGAGGCCTCGGTCGGCTTCGCGTCCTGGTCTGCTTCGGTGGAAGACTCGTTCTCCGGTGCCGGATCGTCCGCGGGCGTGGACGGCGCCGGCTGTTCGGCCGGCGACGCGGCCTCGGGTTCGGACGGCTGCGCGGCGTTTGATTCGGGCGGCGGCGCCTCGTTTTCTTCCTCGGCCGCAATGGACACGCCGGCGGCCAGGACGCCGATCAGGATCGTCGCGACCGCCAGGGACCACGGTTTTGCGAATCGGTTGCCCATCGATGCTCCTCCTCACGGCCGACTACGGTGGCGGCCGATGATTCACTCTTGCGGGGCCGGCGCCGCGTCCGCGGCGTCTGCGTCGGACGGGGGCGCTTGCGCCGCGTCCGACGGCGCCGTGTCCGCCCCGTCGGACTCCAACGTGGGCAGGCCGGGCGGCAGGCGGTCGGGCCCGAGCCGGTATTTCTGTTCCAGGCAGGCCCCGAGTTCGACGGCATAATACTCCGAACCGATGCGGAGTACCACCCGGCTCATGGAGAGGATGTCGGGGTTTTCAGGCTTGGGCAGAGGCCGGTAGTCGACGAGGGCAATTCGACCACCGCCCCACTCCTCGCCGGGCTTGTACCGCGCCAGGGTGCCGCTGCGGGTTTCGCGGACGACCACTTCGGGCGACCCGCCCAGGCTGGAGAGACTGACCACGCGGTACTGGCCGGCGGGCGGCGGAGGCGCCCGGGGCTCTTCCCGTCTCGGTTCCGCCTGCGGGGGCGGGGGACTCTCCTTCTTCGGCGCGGGCACGTACGGCCGAAAGAACGCCCGCGACGCGATCACGTCATACCGCCGGCGCTCCGGCGCAGACAGGGCCGCCCGCGTCATCTCGCCATCTACCGTATCGGTCTTGAAATCCCGGACGACCTTCGGCTCGAGCACCAGGGTGCCGTACTTGGCCTGGAGTTCCACCTCGTCCTCGCCGCGGACCGGCGTGATGATGAGGTTGTCGATGCGGTGCAGGTGCGGTTCGCGCGTGACGAGGTAGAGAAAGTCGACCACCCTCGACACCCGGCCGCGAACCTGGATGAGCCAGCCGACTTCGCGGTAGATGCCCGGGGCGCGGGCGCCGACGACGGGTTTGAGCGTCAGGTGTTCGGTATCCAGGCCGCTCTTGGCGAGCAGGTCGGTCAGCCGGGCGCGGACCCGCTCGCTGACGCGAAGCGGGTCGGTGCCGAACGCGCGTCCGGCCAGTTCCTTGAGGCGCGCTCTGTAGGTAGGTTCCTTGGCCTTCTCGGCGCGGGCGCGTTCAATCTCCTCCATCAACTCGTTGGCCCGGTTGAAGCGCTGGGCGGCGGGCATCAGGAACACCCGGTTGATGGCCAGGTACGTGATGAAGAAGACCGCCACGATGCCGGCCCCGGCCGCCAGGGTTCTTTCGCGTCGGTTCATTCGGATGACCGCCTGAGGGGACGGGGCGTCAATACCGGGCGTCGGGGTAACGGGTGTCACTGCGTCGGTCGCCCCGCCTTCGGCGAGGATGGCGCTCGTGGAGTTTCCTCATCTTCTGCTGCCACGCCTCGTAGGCCTCGGGGTTCTCGTTCTTGTCCGGCCTGTTCTTCATCAACTCGTTTCTCTCGCGCATCCAGGCTTCGTATGCGGCCCTGCGTTCCGATTCGGACTCGCCCTTGCGGTCCGATTCGGACTCGCCCTTGCGGTCCGTCTGCGGAGGAGGCTTGGATTCGGACGCCTGCTCGGGCCGCTCTTCCCGCTCGTCGGTCCGGGACCGCGAGGCGGGACGGGGCTCGGCCGTGAACGCCTGGGCCGAGACGTCGTCTTGCGGCCGGGTTGCGCGGCCGGTGCCGTCCAGGTTGACTTCCATGTCGGGGGCGGCAATGACCTTGGCGCTGGTCACGTAGTTGTAGCCGTAGCGGTCCTTGGTCGTGGTGACCTGTCCGGGCTTGAAGCCGTAGCGGGCTTCGCTGAGCCGCGCGCCCAGGGCGTCGACGGCGTCACTGCTGCGGGCCTTGACATTGAGGCTGACCGTCCCGTGGTCGCCGGTCTTCAAACTGGTGACGTACACGTCCTCGCAGGGCGGGACGGTGGCGCTGAGGTAGGCCCAGTGGTCGAGCCAGTCGCGGCGCGAGGCCAGCCACTCCTCCAACGTCTTGACGCGTTGGGCGAGCAGGCGGGTGTCCTTGCTGTCTTCCTTGATGCGGCGGAGTTCCTCCTCCCGGGCGGCGACCTCGGCCCGCGCGCGGTAGAGGTGGATGGCGGCGCCCGCAAACGCGGAAACGACGATCAGGGCGACGGCGGCCGCCGCGGCGGCGGCGATCGTCCGGGTGGGATCGCGCCGGGCCGCGGGCTGCTTCGGATTCAGGAAATCGAACGGATGGGCCTCGGCGTCGCCCTGGCCCTCGGCCAGGCCGAGCGCGGAGAGGAACGCCGAGGCGTCGGCCGGCACGTCCCGGAGGCGCAGGCGAGGCGAGGGGTCGAAGACCTCCCACGGGGTGCGGAGCCGCCCGCCGAGGGCCTCGGCCACGGTCGATTCGAACCCCGTTCCGCCGGCCACGAGCACGCGGTCGATGCGGCGCGTTCCTTCGACGGCCAGGTAACTCTGGACGCTACGGGCGATTTCCTGGACGACGTCGGCCAGGGCCGACGCGCGGGAAGCCGCCTCGGCGTCGGTGTCCGGCAGCGTGATGTCCGCCGACCGGCTGAACGTGAGCCCGCCCTGCTCGATGACCTCGATCTCGGCCTCGCCGCCCGTCAGGTGGACGACGGTGACGCGTCCCTCTTCGCCGTGGGCGTATTCCTCGGCGCCCCGCATGTTCGCGTACGGCCGGAGACCCAGCCGCAGCAGGCGGACGCCCGCCGCCTCGGCCATCTGCTGGTAATAGGCGACGACGGAGTTCTGGACGGCAGCGGCCAGGACGTGTTGGCCGGCCGGCTCCTCCGCCGGGGTCGGCTCCACGCCGTAGTGCGCCTCGACGGCGAAGTCGATGACCGCCTCTTCCGGCTTGAACGTCAACTCCTTCTGCGCCTGGAATCGGGCCATGGACGCCAGTTCCGCCTCGTCGTCGACGGGCGGCAGGACGAGGGGTTTGAAGACGGCCTTGGCGCGCGGCACGTTCATGACCACGGGAACGCCCGCCAGCCGCAGCCGCTGGAGCGTCTGCCCGAGGAACGCGCCGATGGCCTGCGGGTCGTCCTCGTCCAGGTCGTCCGGCAGGTCCGCGGTCAGGAGCCGGTTGATGCGGGTCCGGCCGCCCGAGACGTCGGCCAGGACCATGCGGAGCCGACGGCCGTCGAAGTCGAGCGCCAGCAGACGCCCCACCTTTCGCCGACGCAGCCGGCTCAGTAACGCTCCAACGCTCATAGGCTTCGCTCCAAGCGTTCGGGATCGAGGGCGAACGGCAGCCCCAGCCGCGTCACGTCGCGCACGTACGCCAGGCGCGGCGTGCCGCGGGCCAGGTCCACCACGGCCTCGAGCACCCGGTATCGCCCACACGGGACGCCGAATCCCACGCACCGGACCGAGAACTGGTAACTGCGTGCGGTCAGGCGCGGGGCCACTTCCTTAAACCGGTCCACCTCCAGAAGGCCCTGCTCATAAAGCCAGGCGATGGTGCTTCGGGTGTCGGCCGACAGCCCGCTCCGCACGTCCACGATCTGGCGGGCGAGGCCGGCGTCGAGGCCCGGCAGCGTGGCCAGTACGTCCGCCGGCGCCGTGTTGACGTTGATCCGGCCCGTCAGTCGCGGCTTCGCGTCGGCCGTCGTACGGTCGAGCAGGGCCGCCAGGTCGCCCGATGCAAGGGTCTCCTCTATCCACGTGCCCGGTGGCACGTCCTGGAAGTCCTTGTGCTGCTTGGTCACCTGGAAGCGGAGGCCGACCACCTCGGCCGGATGCGTAAAGCGTTTGCCCTCGGCCAGGTAGAGGCCGATCAACTCGCGGGTCGCCTCGGAGAGGGCGAGGTCGTCGGGCAGCCGCCCCTGGTTGATGTCGATGCGGCGCCGGCCGTCGCGGTCCCGGTTAGGGACGGTGCTGTAGACGGTCAGCAGGTCGCGGAGGCCGGGGTCAAGGCGGCCGTCGCGGTTGTCGCGCGGCAGGCGGTCGAGGCCGTCGTCCTCGTTCGGGTCGAGGCGTCCGTTCAGGTTCGCGTCCTCGCCGTAGACGAGGTCGCCGGTGAAGCCCTTGACGAGGAGGAGTTCCTCGATGGTGGAGAGCGGCCCGTTGGGAATGACGTACGGATGGGGCAGCCGGTCGTAATACTCCTGTTCGGCGCCGCCGGGACGGGCGTCGCTGTCGCCGTCGCGGTAATCGAGGAGGCCGTCGAGGAGATCGGGCGTCAGGAGTTCGAGGCCGGCCAGCATCTCCTCGGAGGCCGTGTTGACGTCGATCTTCCCGCCCTCGTCCACCGCCCCGTAGCGGACGCGGTCCTCGTCCTGGGGGTCGGCGGCGTAGATGGTGAAGTACCAGGTGTCGGCCCCGTGCCGGACCACTTCGCGGTTCTGAAAAAGGTCGGGATTGTCGTACCATATCTCCATATGGGCGTGGTGCTGGTTGAGGACCGCCATGGTGTAGTGGAGTCCGCTGAGGGCGGCGGCGGCCGCCTGCTCGCCGCGGACCGCGGCCGTGGAGGCGGCCACCTCGGCGCGGGCGCGGTACATCAGCGCCGCCGCCACCAGCGCCGCCAGCGCCGTGACGACGAGGACGGCTACCAGGACCATGCCGCGGCGTCTCACCGGTCCATGCCTCCCGGTCCTTCCAGCCCCCGGATGACGGTGCCCTCGCGGGCGCGAGCCGCCCCCGGAATCGCCACGACCCGCCGGTACGTGGCGTAGGGGTACTCGGCCGGCTCGACGTCCTCGGGCAGCGGCTCGAAGCCGAGAACGATCTCGACGGCGGCCGGCAGGTCGCCCGCCTGCCACGACTCCGTCCACGCCGCCCCGTCCCAGTACCGCAGCCGCAGGAACCGGACGTGCGGGGTGAGGAGGGCGACGTCAATCTGCCGGCCCTCTTCGGTTTCCCGCGCCGTCAGGAGGGTCTGGCAGGTGCGTTCCAGGCCCGCCACGACGAGGTCGCCCTCCTCGGTCTCGACGTACCGCAGGCGATAACCCACGAGCCGCACGTCGTGCTGCGGGGGCAGGGGGGAGGTCTCGGTCATCCCCTGCTCGATCCAGACGGCCCCGGACGGCAGGGTGGCCGTGGCCAATCGGACGCGGCCGCTGCCGCCATCGAGTCCCTGGCCGAGAAACCGGACCACGTGGGCGGATCGCAGTTCCCGGGTCAGCAACTGCATGACCGCGCGGACGGCCGAGACGCGTTCCACTTCTGCCGTCACCATCGTCTTGACGCGGGTCGTGTGGCCGTAGAAGCGGAACAGGCCGACCAGGATGGCCAGCGTCAGGCCGACCGCCAGCACGACTTCCAGCAGCGTGAAGCCCGGGCGGGGGCGAGCGGTGTTCATAGGCCCTCCTCCACCGTCTCCTCCGTGCCGGCGGTCAGCATCCGGCACAGCGTGTACGTGTAACGGCTGGGCGTATGGCGGATCGTGACCTCCACGGAGGTCAGTTCGAGTTCGGGCAGTTCGCTCGCCACGGGTTGGACGGTCACCTGCCAGGTCCAGTCCGCGAGGGCCTCGTCCTCATAGGATTCCGGGCCGGCGTCCTCGACGGACAGGAGCCCGAGTTCCATTTCCGAGAAGCGCGTGACGGCCAGGTCGGCGGCCCGGGTTTCCAGGCCCACGTACCGTGCCGAGTGCACGGACGTGCTCAGGCCGGCCAGCACGGTCATCGCCATGCCGACGAAGACCGTGAGGGCGAGGACGACCTCGAGCAGGACCGCCCCCTGCGGCCCCGCGGGGCGGATTGTGCGCCGGCGTGTCACGGCTGGGCGGTCTCCGTTTCCCCCGCTTCCAGTTCGGCCAGTTCCTCGGGCGTCAAGACGCGGCTCGTGACGCGGCCCGTCACGCCGTTCAGTTCGATGCGGGCGAGCACCCCCTCGGGGTCCGCGTCCTCCACCAGGTGGACGACGGCCGAGTCGGCCGACCCGTCCGGCTCGAACGTGATGGGCGCCAAGTCCGTCTCGGTCACCGTCTGCCGGCTTCCCGCGGCCGCGTCGGTCGCGTAGCGGTAGCGGCTCGGGCCGCTGAACGCGCACCGCTCGATGCGGACGCCGTCGGCCTCGAGGAGGCTCCGCCAGGTGCAGACGGTCGAGTAGTCGACGAACTCGCCGGGGGCGGTGAGCGGATCGGGTTCCCAGAGGACGGTCGGCTGCGCCGTTTCGGCGTCGAACGTCAGCCGGAGCCGCCGGCTTCGGTTGGCGGCGTCGGCGCGAGCCAGCCGCAGGGCCGTGGCGAACCGTTCCGCCTCCCGTTCGAGACGGCGCGCGCCGGTAACGCCCGGCAGGCTCAGCACCATGACGCCGACGAGCATCGCCACGATGCCGAGCACGAGCACCAGTTCGAGGAGGGTAAAGGCACTCCTCGGCGCCGGTCCTTTGCCTGCCTCGCACGGACGCGCACCCGGGGCGGCGGCCGCCCGTCCCCGGCGCGTGCCGGGCCGCCTACCGCATCGTCTCTTCTTCATCGGGCCAGTACTTGATGTCATCTTCGGTATCGCTCGTGCCGTCCGGGCCGTTCGACCAGAGGCGGAACGGCGGCGCGGTCTCGTCGTCGGTCCTGGCCGTCTGGACCTCGTAGTTCAAGGGGTTGTTCCAGGCGTCGACGGCGGCCTTCTTGAGGTAGGGCCCGGCCCATTCTTTCTCGAGGGTCTCGTTCTCGAACGTGGGCCGGACGCGAAGGGCCTCCAGGTTCCCCTCCTCCTCCGTCGGATAATGCCCGATGTGCAACTGGTAGGTGTCCAGGGCGTTGCCGACGGTCTCGAGGACGGCCTTGGTGGTGTCGCGGCGGGCCTTCTGGCCGATGCCGCCGATGGCGAAGATCGTGACGCCGGCCAGCATCCCGATGATCGCCAGCACCAGCAGGATCTCGATCAGCGTGAAGCCGGGCCGGTGGTGTGTGCGGTACCTCATCCTGTGACTCCTTTGACGTTAACGGTGCTCCCCAGCGAATCCGGTGCCGCGGCGGTTGCGAGCGGCCCCATTGTACGCTATTGGATCGATCCCGCCATACTGAAGATCGGGTAGACCAGGGCGACGGCGAAAACGCCGATGCCGGCGGCCAGCAGGATCAGGATCATCGGCTCGATGAGCCGGACCCCCAGGTCCACCTGGCGGTTCGTCCGACGTTCCACGGTGTCGGCGATCTGGAGGAGGGTCTTCTCCAGTTGGTTGGACTCCTCGGCGACGGCGATCATCTCGATGATCTCGGGTGGAAAGAAGCCGCTGGTGCCGAGGGGATCGGCCAGCGTCTCACCGGCACGGACGTTCTCGGTGGCCTCGCCGATGCTCTCGGAGAGCAGCGTCGAGCCGGTGGCGTCTTTGGCGATGGAGAGGGCATCGAGCAGCGGCACGCCGCCAGCCAGCATCATGCCCAGGATGCGGCAGAAGCGGGTGATCGCCACCAGGCGGAGGATGCGGCCGACGACGGGAAGCCGAAGCCGCCAGCCGTCCCAGGCGCGGCGGCCGCGCTCGCTTCGCACGAATCCCCAGGCCGCGGCGCCCCCCACCGCCACGAGCAGCAGCGCGAGCGGCCACACACGCACGACCACGTCGCTGATCCCGAACAGGAGCCGTGTCGGCCACGGCACCTCCATGCCCTCGAAAAACGTCTTGAACTGCGGCACGAGAAACACCAGGAGCCCCGCGCCCACGACGACGCCGACCGTCAGGACCAGGATCGGATAGACCATGGCCCCGAGGACCTTGTTCCGCAATTCGTCCTGCCGCTCGAGGAACGCCGAGAGGTTGGCCAGGACCTCCTCGAGGAACCCGCCCTGCTCGCCAGCCCGGATCATCGCCACGTGGAGAGGCTTGAACGTCTCCGGCCGCTGGGCCAGGGCATCGGCGAGCGATTGGCCGGCCGCCACGTCCTCCAGGATGTTGCGGACCAGCCCCGCCAGCCGCTTGTGGACGGTGGCGCGGCCGAGGGTTTCCAGGGCCCGCATCGCCGGGACGCCGGCGCCCAGAAGGTCGGCCAGTTGGCCGTAGAGCACGCTCAGGTCCTTGGCGCCGATGCGTCGGCTGCCGAGCGTGCCTTGGCCGGCCTCCTCTTCCTCCGTCACGATGACGGGGAAGAGGCGCCGCTGGTCGAGCGCGCGGACGACCGCGGCATGGCTCTCGGCCTGGATGCGGCCGGCCACTTCGTCGCCGGCGGTCGTTTTCGCGACGTATTCGAAGGTGGGCACGTGTTCCCCAGCGTCCCCCGTGGTGTGTGCGCGACGGGTTCTAGACCTTGGTCGAGCGGATGACCTCCTCGGGCGTGGTGATGCCGGCCCGGACCTTCATCCAGCCGTCCTCGCGCAGGAGCCGGAGGCCGTTCTGGACGGCCACCTTCTCGATGGCTGACGATGAAGCCCGCTGCATGATCTTCTCGCGGACGTCGTCGCCGGCGACCATGAGTTCAAACAGGCCGGTCCGTCCGCGGAAGCCGGTGCCGCGGCACTCGCGGCAGCCGGCGCCGCGCCAAAGCCGCCGACCCGGCTCGTAGTGGAAATCGGGGGGCAGCGTGTCGGGGTCGGGCTCGTACTCCTCCTTGCAGTGCGGGCAGAGGGTCCGGACCAGCCGCTGCGCCATCGCCCCGGCCAGGGTGCTGGTGACGAGGAACGGCTCGACGCCCATGTCCAGGAGGCGGGTGGTGGCCGAGCAGGCGTCGTTCGTGTGGAGGGTCGAGAGGACGAGGTGGCCGGTGAGGGCGGCCTGGATGGCCGCCTCGGCGGTCTCGATGTCGCGGATCTCGCCGATCATGACCGAGTCCGGGTCGTGCCGCAGCACCGCCCGCAGGCCGCGCGCGAACGTCAAGCCCGTCTTCGTCGAGACCTGGATCTGGTTGACCCCGTCCAGGTGGTACTCGACGGGGTCTTCGATGGTCACCAGTTTGACCTCGGTGCTGACCATGGCCTGGAGCGCGGCGTACAGGGTGGTCGTCTTGCCGGAGCCCGTCGGCCCGGTCACGAGCAGGATGCCGTAAGGCCGGCTGATGATCTCGCGGAAGTCTTTGAAGGTGTCGTCGGCCATGCCGAGTTCCGGCAGCGTGAACAGCACGGTGGCCGTATCGAGCAGCCGCATGACGATGCCCTCGCCGAAGAGCATCGGGATGACGCTGACCCGGACGTCGATCTGGCGGTCGCCCACGCGGAACTTGATGCGGCCGTCCTGGGGCAGGCGCTTCTCGGCAATGTTGAGGTTGGCCAGGATCTTGATGCGGCTGATGATGGCCGCCTGGAACCGCTCGATCTGCGGCGGGAGCGACGCCTCGTGCAGCACCCCGTCGATGCGGTACCGGACCGAGAGCGTGTGCTCGTACGGTTCGATGTGGATGTCCGAGGCCCGCTCGTTGACGGCTTCGAGGAGGATTTCGTTGACGAGTTTGATGACGCTGGCTTCCTGCGCCATCTCGAGGAGGTCTTCGTTCTCGGTCTCGGTGTCGCCGACGACCTCCAGGTCGCCGGTCCCCATCATGTCTTCCACGGTATCGCCGCCGACGCCGTAATGTTTCTTGATGACCTTGGCGATGTCCTCCTCGGCCGCCAGGGCCGGCTGGACGCTCAGGCCGGTCAGCAGCCGCAACTCGTCGAAGACGTACAGGTCGTACGGGTCGCTGGTGGCGACGGTCAGGGTGCCGTCGTCGCGCGCGATGGGCACGAGGTTCTTGCGGTAGAGGAGCTTGGCGGGGAGGCGGCGGAGGGTGTCGACGTCCACCTGGGTCTCGGAGAGGTCGACCAGGGGAATGGACAACTGCTCGCTCATGATCTCCAGGAGTGTCCTTTCCTGGATGTAGCCGAGGCGCACGAGGGCCCGGTCGAGGCGCAGCCCTTCGCTGCGCTTCAGTTCCATGGCCTCGGTCAGGTGCCTCGGCTGGATAAGGCCGCGTTCGAGCAATACTTCCACGATACTCATGGGCACGTTCGCCTCAGGGGTCCCGGCTGGCCGGGCCGCGGTCGTCCTCTCCCTCTACTCTATAACCCCCTGCGGGGACGATTGTTGCGGGTTTCTGCAAAGTCTGCCACCCGCGCATAACAGAAGGTTCCACCGATGAGCCGTCCGCGTCAATCGGCCTTCATCTTGCAGGCCAGGCGGGCGATGCGTTCGCCCAGCAGGCGGGCCCCGTTCAGTTCCTTCTCGCCGACGCCGGGGTCGAGAGGCCCGGTCATGGCCGTCGCACCCAGTTCGGCCCACTTGTCCTCGCCCTCCTTGTCCTGGTACAGCGGTCCGGCGACGACCATCCGGTTGTTGATCATGAAGAGGAGCAGGGACACGAGGACGTGCTCTTTGCCTCCCGCCTGCCCGCCGCCCGTGGAGAACGCCCCGCCGACCTTGTCCGTGAAGTCGACCTTCATCTTCCAGTTCCAGTCGTCGATGGCCGTCTTCATCCGGCCGGCCACGTCCGCGAAGTAGGCGGGGGAGCCCAGCACGAGGCCGTCGGCGGCCTCCAGGTCCGCCTTCGAGACCTTCTCGACGTCCTTGACGACGGCCACCGCGCCCTTCACGCGGCGGATGCCCTCGGCCACCCCTTTGGCCATCTTCTCCGTGTTCCCCGTGAGGGAATGGTAGGCCACCAGGACGCGGCAGGCGGGCGGGTTCGAAGCGGCGGCCGGGACCGACGCATCCTCCGCCCTCGCCGGCGACGGCAGGTAGAGAGCGCCCGCCAGAAGCAGGGCCAGGACCGGCTGCAGCCGCGTCGGTTGCGTCGCGAGCATCGTTGTTCTCCTTCCGGGGGGCAGGGACCGCGACACAGTGTAGGGGCCGGGCGTCCGGATGACAACGGCAAGATGCACTTGGCCTGGAGGATGTCGTCGCCGTCTCGGATGGGCGGCGGAGTGCGCGCCTCGGCGGCGGGAACGTTCTTGTCCGGCGTCGCCCGTCCCTCCATAATGACCCACCGATTGGGCGAAGCGCCACCGTGACGGCATCCCGGGACCGTGGGGAAGGTGTTGGCGATGGAACTGACGCTCCTGGACTGGATCATCATCGTCGGCTACCTGGGGTTCGCCCTGGGGCTGGCGGGGTTCTTTGTCCGGCGGGCCAGCAAGGGGGCCGACGAGTTCTTCGTCTCCGGCCGCGCCATGCCCTGGTGGCTGCTCGGCACGTCGATGGTGGCCACCACCTTCTCCACCGACACGCCCAACCTGGTGACCGAGATCGTCCGCACGACGGGCGTCGCCGGCAACTGGGTCTGGTGGGCGTTTCTGATCACCGGCATCATGACGGTATTCTTCTACGCGCGGCTGTGGCGGCGGTCGGGCGTGCTGACGGACCTGGAGTTTTACGAGATCCGCTACTCCGGTGCCCCGGCGGCCGCGGTGCGCGCCTTCCGGGCGGTGTACCTGGGCCTGGTGTTCAACTGCGTGATCATGGCCACCGTCACGCTGGCAGCCGTCAAGATCTCGGGCGTCCTGTTCGGCCTGGACCGGACGACGACGATCGTCTTCGCGGGAACGCTGGCGGTCACGTTCTCGGTCCTCTCGGGCTTGTGGGGCGTGGTGGTGACGGACCTGCTGCTCTTTGCGTTCGCGATGACAGGGGCGGTGTCGGCGGCGTACTTCGCGCTGGACCATCCGGCGGTGGGCGGTCTGGCCGGCATGCTCGAGCGCCTCGACGCCTCGCGCCTGACGATGCTGCCGGACGTCGGCAACTGGGAACTGACGCTGACGGTCCTCATCATTCCGCTCACCATCCAGTGGTGGTCGGTGTGGTATCCGGGGGCGGAGCCGGGCGGCGGCAGTTACATCGCCCAGCGGATCCTGGCCTCGAAGGACGAGCGGCACGCCTTCGGGGCCGTCCTCTGGTTCAACCTGGCCCACTATGCGCTGCGGCCGTGGCCGTGGCTCATCGTGGCGCTGTGCTCGGTCATCGTGTACCCGACGCTGGGCGACATCCGGGCGGCGTTCCCGGACGTGGAGCAGGACCTCATCGGGCACGACATCGCCTATCCCGCCATGCTCAAGTTCCTGCCGAGCGGGTTCCTGGGCGTCATGGTCGGCTCGCTCATTGCCGCCTACATGTCCACGATGGACACGCACCTGAACTGGGGCGCCTCGTACCTGGTGCACGACCTGTACCGGCGTTTCATCCGGCGCGACGCAAGCGAGCGGCACTACGTCCTGGTGGGCCGGTTGGTCACGGTCGGGCTGATGGTCGTGGCGGCGGGCGTGGTGTACGTGCTGGCGTCCGCGAAGACGGGGTTCGACCTGATGCTGTCGATCGGCGCGGGCACGGGCCTCATCTACCTTCTTCGATGGTTCTGGTGGCGGATCAACGCCTGGAGCGAGATCGCCGCCATGATCAGTTCCTTCCTCATCACCGTCGGCGTGTTCGTCGCCAACCGGTGGGTGCTTGCGGAACCTCTGCCGACGCACGTGGCCCTGCTCACCACCGTCGGGGCGACGACCGTCGTCTGGGTTACCGTCACGTTGCTGACGGCACCGGCGGACGAGCGGACGCTGGTCCGGTTCTACCGGCTTATCCGTCCGGGCGGTCCGGGGTGGCGGGCGATTCGCACCAAGGCCGGCCTCCCGCCATCGCCGGACAACCTGCCGCTGGCCCTCCTCGGGTGGGTGCTCGGCTGCCTGTTCGTGTACTCGGGCCTGTTCGGGACAGGCCATCTCCTGTACGGCCACACGGGCCTCGCCGTCGCGTGCGCGGTGCCGTTTGCCGTCAGCGGGGTCGGCCTGGCGATACTGATTCCACGGTTTCTGCGCGCATCGAAGACGCCTGCCGAGGCGGAGGATGACGGGCCATGATCAAGTGCATCAGTTACTGGTCGATGCCGGATGGCCTGGCGGGGCAGTGCCCGATCGAGGACGCCCTCGCCCGGGCGACGGACGCCGGCTTCGCCGGCCTCGAACTCTGCGTCGGCACCGAGGGCGTGCTGACGCCCGAGACGCCGGAGGCCGAGTGCGAGGCCATTCGCCGACAGGTCGATGCGTCCGGCTTCGTGGTCGAAACGCTTGCCAGCGGGATGAGTTGGGCCGTCAACCCGACGAGCAACGATGCGGCGGTCCGCGACCGGGCGGTGGAACTCCACGCCGGCGCCCTACGCCGCGCCGCCTGGCTTGGGTGCGAGGCCATGCTGTTCGTCCCGGGCGTGGTGGCGAGCCCCATCGCGCCGGACGAGAAGATCCGCTACGACACGGCGGTGGAGCGGGCGCGGACGGCCGTCGGCCGCCTGCTCGAGACGGCCGAAGAGGTCGGCGTGGACCTCTGCATCGAGAACGTGTGGAACGGCCTCTTCTATTCGCCGCTGGAACTGGCGGACTTCGTGGACGGTTTCGGCTCGGGCCGGTTGGGCGTGTACTTCGACGCGGCCAACGTCCTGGGTTACCACCAGTGGCCGCCGCACTGGGTTGAACTGCTGGGCGGGCGAATCAAACGCGTGCACGTCAAAGGGTACCGCGAGACGTTCGGCTGGACGGGGGAGTACGCGTTCTGCTGTCTAGGCGAGGGCGACGTGCCGTGGGACGAAACGATGGCGGCGCTGGCGGCCGTCGGCTACGACCGGACCCTCGTGGCCGAGATGCTGCCCTATTCGGACGGCCTGCTCCAGCAGACCAGCGCCGCGATGGACCGGATCTTGGTCCTGACGCCCTGACACTACAACGCTAAGTCGGCCATTTGCGCGGTGGGTCTGGGCACCCACCGCGCTCGAAACGGCCTTTCCAGGGCTGCGCGGCGGGTACGGAGACCCGCCGCGCACGAGTTAGCGTTGTAGTGCTAACGCCCTGCCACGAGCGAAGCAAATGGCCGGGACCCAAATTGTCATTCCGACCGAGGCCTCGCGGAGCGAGGCCGAGCGGAGGAATCTCGTTGTTGGGCCCAACAGCAAGATCCCTCGACTCGCCTTGCTCGCTCGGGATGACATCGGGAGAGAACCTGGCGCAGAAAGACCCAAAGAAAGGAACATGACATGACTCGGCCGCAATCTGAAAAGCCGAAGACCTCCTCGCGCCGCCAATTCCTGAAGACCTCTGCGGCGGCCGCCGCCCTCGCCGGGGCCGGACTCCACCGGGTGGCCTGCGCCGCCGGCAGCGACGTCATCCGCATCGGCATGATCGGCGCGGGCGGCCGGTGCACCGGCGCCGCCCAGAACGCGATGAACGTCGACAAGGGCGTCCGCCTCGTCGCCATGTGCGACATCTTCATGGACCGCGTCCATGCCCGCCGCGAGCAACTTCGAAAGGCCAAGCCCGACCAGGTGGCCGTCGACGACGACCACTGCTTCGACGGCTTCGACGGGTACAAGAAGGTGATCGAGCGCGTGGACGTGGTCCTCATCGCCAACGCCGCCAAGTTTCACCCCTTCCACATGACGGCGGCGCTGGAGGCGGGCAAGCACGTGTTCGTCGAGAAGCCGCACGCCATCGACCCCGCGGGCGTCAAGGCGGTCCGGGCGGCATGCGACCTCGCCCGGAAGAAGAGACTGAGCGTCGTCTCCGGTCTCCAGAGCCGCTTCGACCCCGGCTACCGGGAGACGATGAAGCGCATCCACGACGGGGCGATCGGCGACATCGTGGCCATCGAGGAGAATTTCCTGCGTCCGCCTTACGGCCTGCACAAGCGCAAGCCCGGCATGAACGAGGTGGCGTACCAGTGCTCGAACCAGTACCACTTCGTGTGGCTGTGCGGCGACGACGTGCCGCAGAGCCTCATCCATAACGTGGACCGTTCCCTCTGGGCCCTGAAGCAGGAACTGCCCGTCGCGTGCCACGGGATGGGCGGAAGGGCCTCGAACTTCGCCACCATCTACGGCGACTGCTTCGACCACAACGCCGTCGTCTACGAGTTCAAGAGCGGCGTCAAACTGTACGCCTTCTGCCGGACCGAGCACGGCTGCTACAACGAGAACTCGAGCACCATCCTCGGCACGAAGGGGCGGGCCAGCATCCTCGGCCGTCGCATCACCGGCGAGACGAACTGGGCGTACGACGGCCCGCGCCTCAACCCGTACGACGAAGAGCACCGCGCCCTCTTCCAGTCCATCCGCAAGGGTGAGCCGATCAACAGCGGCGACCACATGGCCGACGCCACCCTCGCCACCGTCATGGGACAGATCTCGTGCTTCACCGGCAGGGAGGTGACGTGGCAGCAGGCGGCGGCATCCGACTTCTATTACGCCCCGAAGCCGGAGGAATGCACCATGGACATGGAGCCCCCGGTGAAACCGGGCGAGGACGGCCTGTATCCCGTCCGCGTGCCGGGCAAGACGGAGATGCTGTAGAGGCGCAACGATTGTCATTCCGACCGAGGCCCGCAAGGGCCGAGCGGAG
The DNA here is from genome assembly GCA_046483505.1 of Phycisphaerae bacterium. Lineage (GTDB taxonomy): Bacteria > Planctomycetota > Phycisphaerae > FEN-1346 > FEN-1346 > BS750m-G62. Next base: position 11,796 of record JAWODB010000267.1, on the reverse strand, counting down.
GAATCTCGGTGTTGGGCCGGAGGGAGGGTCGAACCCAACGGCGAGATCCCTCGACTCGCTTCGCTCGCTCGGGATGACATCGTAAGCGTAGCCGCCCAACGCCCGGCCATGAGCGCCGGGAAGCACTGGCGGACAAGCCGCCAGTGGCACCCGATGCGCCACGCCGCTGCATTGTGAAAAACGCCGTGGCGGTCCGGAGGTCACCGCATGCTCGACTGGCTGCTCGAGGTCAACGCCCAGGTCAACGCCGTGGTGTGGGGCCCGCCGATGCTGATCCTCCTGGTGGGCGCCGGCGTGTACATCACTGTCCGGACGCGGGCCGTCCAGTTTCGCAAATTCGGCCTCATGTGCCGCGAGACCATGGGCAAGATCGTCCACCGCGGTCCCCGGGGGGAGGGTGACGTCACGCCGTTCCAGGCATTGACCGTGGCGATGGGCGGCACGGTGGGGGTGGGGAACATTGCGGGGGTGGCCACGGCCATCGCCCTCGGCGGACCGGGCGCCATCTTCTGGATGCTCGTCTCGGGGCTGCTCGGCATGGCCACCAAGTTCGCCGAGGTCGTTCTCGGCATGCATTACCGCCGGCGCGAACCTGGCGGGCCGATGGTCGGCGGCCCGATGCTGTACATCGAGCGCGGTCTGGGGAGGCGGTGGCGGTGGCTGGCGGTTCTCTTTGCCGCGTTCGGGGCGCTGGCGGCGTTCGGTATCGGCAACATGGTCCAGTCCAACGCCGTGGCGGGTGGCTTGGAGGATTTCCTCGGCGTGCCGCGGTGGGCCACGGGCGTCGGCCTCATCCTGGCCGTGGGCCTCGTGACGATCGGCGGCATCCGGCGGATCGCGCAGGTGGCGATGGTGTGCGTCCCGTTCATGTGCGCCCTGTATCTCTTGGGCGCGGTGGTGGTGGTCGTCCTGTACGCGGGGCGGATTCCGGACGTGGTCTCGCTGGTCGTGGCCCGGGCGTTCACGCCGACGGCCGCCACCGGCGGCTTCGCCGGGGCCGCGGTTTTGATGACCATCCGCTTCGGCATCGCGCGCGGCGTGTTCAGCAACGAGGCGGGCCTCGGCAGTGCCCCGATGGCCCATGCCACCGCCCGGACGGACCACCCGGTGCGGCAGGGGCTGTGGGGCATCTTCGAGGTCTTCGTCGACACGATCGTCATGTGTTCGCTGACGGCCGCCGTCATTCTCCTGACCGGCGTGTGGGACGGTGGCGAGAGCGGCGAGGCGCTGACGATGACGGCCTTCGCCGAGCCGTTCGGACGGAACCTCGGCTTCGGCCTGGTCGTCCTGTGCATGATCCTGACCGCCTACGACACGAACCTGGCGTGGTGCTTCTACGGCGAGACGTGCACGGCGTACCTGTTCGGTCACGGGCACGTGACGCGGCGGGCGTATCGGCTGCTCTGGCTGCCGTTCACGCTGCTCGGGGCGCTGGGGCAACTGGAGGCGATCTGGAGTATCTCCGACACGCTCAACGGCCTGATGGCCGTGCCGAACCTCGTGGCCCTCATCGTCCTGGCGGGCGTCGTCGTCCGTCTGACGCGGGGATTCCTGGCCGGCCGGTCGTACGAGTCTCCGCGAGACGGGTCGGGCGCGATGCCACACGGATTGCCCGACGCCCGGCCATGAGCGAAGCGAATGGCCGGGACCCGAATTGTCATTCCGACCGAGGCCTCGCGGAGCGAGGCCGAGTGGAGGAATCTCGTTGTTGGGCCGGATGGCGGGCTGGGCCCAACGACGAGATTTCTCGAGTCGGGCCTTCGGCCCTCGCTCGAAATGACAGCCGGGGGGCTTCGCTCGCTTGGGATGACACCGTAGTGGGACCCGTCAAGCGGGCGCCCCTGCGCCGCGCGCCATATGGTTGCCCTGTTGCCCTCGGCCGCCCTGCCGAGTAGGATGGTAGAAGTGCGGCGGTGCGAGCCGCGACGGCATCGTCCCGCCGCGGAAGACGCGCGACACGCGATAATCCAAGGGAGGAGGATCGGACATGACCGGCAAACATGCATTGCGACTCGTGGCGGCAGGGCTCGCCCTGCTTCTGCTGGCCGGCGGCAGCGCGGCCAAGGGCGTCAAGGTGGGCGAGGTGGCGCCGGACTGGTCCGGCATCATCGGCGTCGACGACAAGAAGCACGGCCTCGGCGAGTACAAGGACGCGAAGATCGTCGTCCTCGTCTTCACGTGCAACCACTGCCCCTTCGCCAAGGCGTACCAGGACCGGCTCATCCAGATCCAGAAGGACTACGGGCCGAAGGACGTCCAGGTTGTCGCCGTCAACGTGAACAACCTGCCGGCGGACCGGCTGCCCGCCATGAAGGAGCGGGCCAAGGAGAAGAAGTACAACTTCCCGTACCTGTACGACCCCACCCAGAAGATCGGGCACGACTACGGGGCCAAGGTCACGCCGCACGTCTTCATCCTCGGCAAGGCCACCGAGAAGGGCCGCGAGGTCGAGTACATCGGGGCCATCGACAACAACATGAAGGCCGACAAGGCGGACAAGCATTACGTCCGCGACGCCCTCGACGCGCTGCTCGCCGGCAAGGAACCGCCCGTCGAGGAGGCCAAGCCGTTCGGGTGCAGCGTGAAGTATGAGAAGAAATAGGCGGAGCGCCCCATGCGAATGTTCTGCGCGGCGGGTCTTCGGACTCGCCACGCCCTTGGCCGGCACGATTGTCGTTCCGACCGGGCCGCCGCAGGGTGCCGGGGAACAGGGGCGTCGCGTTGGTGGGCCGGACGTGCGGGAGGCCGCTCGAGTGTCATTCCGACCGAGGCCCGGATGGGCCGAGGGGAGGAATCTCGTTCTTGGCACCAACAGCGAGATTTCCTGCGGGCACTCGGGGTACGGCGCTCGACCCGGGCCTTCGGCCCTCGCTCGAAATGACATCGGGAGAACGCTCGCTCGGGATGACATCGTGAAGGCCCGTGGCTCGCTCGGGATGATATCGTGCGCGCCAGGCGTGATGCGCCTACCCCACCCCCAGTAACTCGAACAGTTCCGGCCGGATCTTCACGTACATCAGGACGGCGATGCCCAGCAGCACCGCCGCACCCGCCAGGACGATGCCCTTCGCCCACACCGGCAGGTCGCGGCCTTTGGTGGCCCGTTTGTCGAACAGGACCGCCACCATGGCGATGGCCCCGAGCGGGACGGCAAGCATCGTGGCGGCCTGGCCCACGCGGATGGCCTTCACCTTCAGGTCCTCGGGCTCGGCGACTACCTCTTCGGGTTCATCGGCCTCGGCCGGCTTCTCCTGCCCCGCGGCCGGCATCGCTGGCGTTTGGATCACCGCCTCCGGCCCCATTCCGTCGACGGTCGTCTGCTCGTTATGGATGATCACGAGGCCCGTCACCATGCCGACGAGGAGCACCAGGGCCGCAAACACCCGCGTGGCGGTCGATTCGATCTTCCCGCCCAGGCCCAGCCCGTCGTTCAGCAGCACGCCGCCGATGAGCGAGTTCGTCACGAAACTCGAGAAGGCCGCCGACCAGAACCCGATGCAGAAGATGAACCGGGCCCACCCGCCGAACACGCTCTCGAGTTGGGCGATCATGATCTCGAAGGTGACCCGGCCGTCGTGGGGGTAGAGCACCGTGGCCGCCGTCATCATGATGACGCACCCGATGAGCGTGAAGATGACCGAGGCCATCAGCGTGTCGGTGGCGCCGCTGGCGAAGTCCTCCTCCGTCCACCCCTTCGCCTTGACGAGGTACGACTGGAAGAAGGCCGCCACGATGACGAACGTCGTGCCGATGAGGCCGCCCACCGTCACCCAGTTCACGCCTTCCGGCAGGGAAGGCACAAAGGCGCCCCTGGCGGCTGCGCCCAGGTCCGGCCGGGCCCAGATCAGATTGACCAGGAACGCCAGGAACATCAGCACCAGGAAGAACCGCATGATGTGCTCGACGTACCGATACAGGTTCCGGAAGGCGAACAGGAACACGATGGCTGCCACGCTGAAGACGACCGGCCACACGTACGGGCTGACGCCGCCCCACAGGGCCTGCATGCCGGCCGTCACGCCGATGGCGTTGCCGAATTGGAACGCCGCGTTCGTCGAGGCGAGCGAGATGCCGCACAGCACCGCGAACCATCGGCCGAACTTATTGGCCGCCAGGCCCAGGAACGTCTCGTCGGCGTAGATGCCGAACCGCATGAAGAGTCCGAGGAAGGCGGCCATCAGTCCGCCCGCGACGAGGGCGAGCCAGATCAGGCGGTACCCGTAGTTCGCCCCCGTGGTCGACATCAGCGTGACGCTGCCGGGGCCGATGATGCACGCCCCCACGATGAAGGCCGGCCCGAGACGGCGAAGAAACGCGCGGACGGTCATGGGTCACCTCCGGCACGCGGTCGCAATGCTTGGACGTCGCGGCGATTGTACTCGCTGGCGCAACGGTGGCGAAGGGGATTATGTCGGCAGCGCGATCGTCATTCCGACCGAGGCCCTTCAGGGCCGAGCGGAGGAATCTCGCCTTTGGGCCCAACGACGAGATCCCCGTTCGACTCGGCTTCGCCTCGCTCAGGGCAGGCTCTCGACTCGCTGCGCTCGCTCGGGATGACAATCGGAAGGGGTGCGGGCAATCCGGTTGCAATGCCCGCCGCCGGCGATACCATAAGACTCCGCACCCCATCCGACGAAAGGAGCCGTGCCATGCTCGGACGCTATCCGCTCGCCCTCGCCTTCGTGTTGACGGTCGCCATGATGGTGGGCTGCTCGCACGCAGCCGCATGGAAGCCCGCCGACGGCCCGCTCATGACGCCGTTCACCAAGGACGTCTCGCCCGAGAACGCCCTGCCGGAATACCCCCGGCCGCAGATGGTCCGCGAGGGGTGGCAGAACCTGAACGGCCTGTGGGACTACGCCATCGTCGCCAAGGATGCACCCCAGCCGAAGAAGTACGACGGGCACATCCTCGTGCCGTACGCCGTCGAGTCGGCTCTCTCGGGCGTCATGGAGCGGGTCGGGCCCGAGAAGTGTCTCTGGTACCATCGCACGTTCAAGACGCCCGACTTGGGCGGCGGCAAGCGGCTGCTCCTCCACTTCGAGGGTGTGGACTGGGACGCCACCGTCTACCTGAACGGCGAGGAGGTGGGGCGGCATCGAGGCGGGTACGACCCGTTCACGCTGGACGTCACCGACGCCCTGCGCAAGGACACCAACGACCTGGTCGTCCGCGTCTTCGACCCGACCGACGCGGGCCAGCAGCCGCGTGGCAAGCAGGTCCGAAAGCCGCACGGCATCTGGTACACGCCCGTCACGGGCATCTGGCGGACCGTGTGGATGGAGCCGGTGCCGGAAACATACATCCGCCGCCTCGTCCTTACACCCGAGGTCGACGAACAGCGGCTGAACGTGGCAGCGGAGGTCGGCGGTCCGACCGAGGGCCGCGGCATCAAACCGACCGGCGGTCCAGCCGATGCCCTCACGGTCGAGGTCACCGTCCTGGACGGCGGCAAGAAGATCGCCACCGCCGGCGGCGGGGCCGGCGACGTGGTCCCCGTGCGCGTACCAGACCCGAAACTCTGGACCCCCGACTCGCCCCACCTTTACGACCTCAAGGTGGAACTCAAGATGACGGGGGACGAGAAGCCGCTCGACGAGGTCGAGAGTTACTTCGGCATGCGGAAGATCGAGATCGGCAAGGGGCCGGACGGCAAGACGCGCATGCTCCTGAACGGCGAGGCCGTCTTCCAGGTCGGGTTCCTGGACCAGGGCTGGTGGCCGGACGGCCTCTACACCGCCGCCACCGACGAGGCCCTGAAGTACGACGTGGAGGTCACGAAGCAACTCGGCTTCAACTTTGCCCGCAAGCACGTCAAGATCGAGCCGCACCGCTGGTACTACTGGTGCGACAAACTCGGTCTGCTCGTCTGGCAGGATATGCCGAACGGCAACAACGGGACGCCCGAGGGCAAGGAGCAGTTCGAACAGGAACTCCGCGCCCTCGTCGACGGCTACCGCAACCATCCCTCCATCATCATGTGGGTCGTCTTCAACGAGGGATGGGGCCAGCACGACACCGAACGCTACACGAAACTCGTTAAGGAGATGGATCCCTCGCGGCTCGTCTCGTGCGCCTCGGGCTGGAAGGACGCCGGCGTCGGCGACATCAAGGACGTCCACAGTTACCCGAAGCCCAAAGGCACCGCCCCCGAGCCCAGCCGCGCGGCCGTCCAGGGCGAGTTCGGCGGTCTCGGCCTCGGTATCCCCGGCCACCTGTGGAAGGAAAAGCACTGGGGCTACCGGGGCATGGCCGACCGCGAGGAACTCACCAGCGGTTACGAGGAACTCCTCCGCAGCATCTACAAACTGAAGGACGATCCCGGCATCTCCGGCGCCGTCTACACCCAGACCAGCGACGTGGAGATCGAGTGCAACGGCCTCATGACCTACGACCGGGCCGTCATCAAGCCGGTCGTGGAGCGCGTGGCGGCCGTCAACCGGGGCGACTTCTCGAGAGTCCCGCCCCCGCCGGTCATCAAGACGGTCGTCCCGACCTCCGAAAAGCAGCCGCAGACGTGGCGCTATACCACGGAGAAGCCGCCCGCCGACTGGACGAAGCCGGGTTTCGACGATTCCGGCTGGAAGGAAGGACCCGGCGGTTTCGGCGCCAAGGACACGCCCGCCGCCGTCGTCCGCACCGCGTGGAAGACCGGCGACATCTGGCTCCGCCGCGAGGTCGCCGTGCCGAAGGGCACGTACCACAACCTGCATCTGCGCATCCATCACGACGAGGACGCCCGGGTCTTCATCAACGGTGTGCAGGTGGCCCAGTTCAAGGGGTACCTGACCGAGTACCAGGTCCGCCCGATGAACCAGAAGGCCCGTTCGGCGATCAAGCCCGGCGCCAGGGCCGTCATCGCCGTCCACTGCCGCCAGACGCGCGGCGGGCAGTTCATCGACGTCGGCCTCGTGGACGTGATCCCGCAGACGAAGTAGCGGACAGGTGCCAGGCACCGTTGACGGCTTCGCAGGTGCCTGGCATCTGTCTCGCTGTCATTCCGAGCGAGGGCCGAAGGCCCGAGTCGAGGAATCTCGCCTCGATGCCGTTCGCACGACGTCACGGCGAGGTTTCTCCGCTCGACCTCGCCGCGCGAGGCCTCGGTCGGAATGACAATGTGCATGTTTCGCGCGCCGTTTACAGGAGGCCATCGATGAAACGCTTCGCCCTTGTCGTGTTGATTCTGTGTGTGTGCAGCGCGTGGGCCTCTGCCGCCGGGCGGCCCCACCGGCGCCTGGAACCCGTGCCCTTCACGCAGGTGAAGATCGCCGACGGCTTCTGGGCCACGCGGATCGAGACGAATCGCACGGTCACCGTCCCGCACGATTTCGAGAAGTGCGAGGAGACCGGCCGCATCTCCAACTTTGCCAAGGCCGCCGGCAAGATGGAGGGCAAGTTCGAGGGCATCTACTTCAACGACTCCGACGTCTACAAGGTCGTCGAGGGGGCCTCGTATTCCCTCGCCGCCCATCCCGACCCGGAACTCGAGCGGTACCTCGACCGTCTTATCGCCGACTTCGACGCCGCCCAGCGGGAAAACGGGTATCTCAATACGTATTACATCCTCAAGGAGCCGGACAAGAAGTGGTCGAACCTCGCGAAGATGCACGAACTCTACTGCGCGGGGCACATGTTCGAGGCCGCGGTCGCCCACCACCGGGCCACCGGCAAGAGGACGTTTCTGGACGTCGCCACGCGCTTCGCGGACCTCATCGACCGCCTGTTCGGTCCCGACGGCAAGCACGGCGTGCCGGGCCACGAGGAGATCGAACTCGCCCTGGTCAAACTCTACGATGCGACCGGCGAGCGGCGGTACCTGGACCTCGCGAGGTTCTTCCTGGAGATGCGCGGCAACGAGGCCGAGCGCCAGCGTCTCTACGGGCCGTATTCCCAGGACCACAAGCCCGTGACCGAGCAGGCCACGCCCGTCGGCCACGCCGTCCGGGCGATGTACCTCTACTGCGGCATGGCCGACGTCGCGGCCTACACGCGCGACCGGGCGATGATCGACGCCCTCGACCGCCTGTGGACGAGCACCGTCACCCGCAAGATGCACGTGACCGGCGGCGTGGGCGCCCGCCACGGCGGCGAGGCGTTCGGCGACGATTACGAACTCCCCAACGCCTCCGCCTATTGCGAGACGTGCGCCGCCTGCGGCCTGATCTTCTGGAACCATCGCATGAATCTGCTGCACGGCCACGCGAAGTACGCCGACGTGCTGGAGCGGGCCCTGTACAACGGGTTCCTCTCCGGCGTCTCGCTCGGCGGGAAGCGGTTCTTCTACGTCAATCCCCTGGCCTCGAGCGGCAACCACCATCGCCGCGAGTGGTACGGCTGCTCATGCTGCCCGACGAACGTGGTCCGCGTCATCCCGTCCGTGCCGGGCTATGTGTACGCTGCCGATGCCGAAGCGATTTCCGTGAACCTCTACGCCGCGGGCACGGCCGAGATCAACCATCCCAAGGGCAAGGTCACGCTGACCCAGGAGACGCGGTACCCGTGGGACGGCACGGTCAAGATTCGTGTCGATCCCGAGAAGCCGACGGCCCTGACGCTGGCGCTTCGTATCCCGGCGTGGGCCCGCGGCCGGACGCGCACGGAGGGGCTGTACCGCCTGACGCCTGTCCCCACACCGCCACCGCGGCGGCCGCGCGGCATCGGCGTCAACGGGCCATTCGAGAGGACCAGCAACAAGGACGGGTATTGCCGTCTCTCCGGCACGTGGAAGAAGGGCGATAGGGTCGAACTCTATCTGCCGATGCCCGTCTGCCGCGTCCGTGCCCACGAGAAGGTCGAGGCCGACCGCGGCCGCGTGGCCCTTCAGCGCGGGCCTGTCGTCTACTGCTTCGAGGGCGTGGACAACGCGCACCTGGCACACACCTACCTGCCGCCGGACGCCGAGATCGGGACCCAGTACCGGCCCGACCTCCTCGGCGGCGTGACGGTCCTCGCGGCCGAGGGCAAGGTCCGCCGCGACGAGGGCGAGGACACGGACGTCACGCTCACCGCCGTCCCGTACTATGCGTGGGACCACCGCGAGCCGGGGCCGATGCGGGTCTGGATTCCCGAGCGTCGCGACCTCGCTACGCCCGTGCCGAAGCCGACCGTCGCCTCCGAGAGCAAGGCGTCGGCCTCGCACTGCTGGCACATGGACACGATCGCGGCGCTGAACGACCAGGTCCTGCCGAAGTCGTCCGTCGACCACGAGATTCCGCGGCTCACGTGGTGGCCGCGGCGGGGTTCCACCGAGTGGGTCCAGTACGACTTCGCGAAGCCGGCGACGGTGTCGGCCGTCGAGGTCTACTGGTTCGACGACACGGGCCGCGGCTCCTGCCGCGTGCCGAAGGCGTGGCGCGTCCTGTACCGCGACGGCGGCGAATGGAAGCGGGTCGCGGACGCCTCCGCCGCCGGCACGAAGAAGGATACGTTTAACCGCGTCACGTTCGAGCCCGTCAGGATCGACGGTCTGCGGCTGGAGGTCGAGTTGCGGGACGGATTCTCCGGCGGGGTTCTCGAATGGCGCGTCGAGTGATGCGCCGACGTTCGAGCGTACCCCACTGCTTACGCAGCGGGCTCGAAAGGCGCCGCGCCAAGCCTGCGGCGCACAGTTAGCCGCCGGGCTTGCCCGGCGCGTCTCAATGGCGAAAGGTCCGTCACATGCCCAGCCTGCAATTCAGAGCGATACTTCTTGGCCTTGCCGCCCTCGCGTCAGCACACGCGGGCGTTGCCGCCGAGAACGTCACCACCGTCCGCCTCACCGGCGAGGTTCTCGTCGAGGACACCGTCCCGTTCGGCATCAACCTCGGCGGCGACGCGTACTACTCGGGTGCGGCGCTCACGAAACTGCGATCCGACGAAACGTTCGAGGGCACCACCTACCGCCAGTGCCATTTCGGCCCCGTCAACGATGCCCGCGGCGCCACCACCTGGTTCCGCCTGAACGACGACTGGCGGAAGATGATGGCCGAAGGCGGGCGGTACACCATCCTCTCCGGCCCCGCCCGCTGGACCACCGGCCGCATCAAAGGCATCTCCACCCGCCAGGCCCGGCACCAGGGCAAGATGAAGGACTTCATGTATTTCGAGTACGACCGCGAGGTCACGCCCGACGAGCCCAACATGGGTCTGCTGATCGAGTGCTTCCGCCTCCGCGACGGACAGATGCACACCCTGGACGGCTACTGGTGCTCGAAGCATAACCGCATCGCCGTCGGCGACACCCATCCCGGGGCGTCCGGCTGCGCCGCGCTGAACCTCCGCGGCTCCGAGAAGAAGGCCCACTACCGGTTCGCGACGCATTACCAGCGGTACGGCGAGACGAACAGCACGTGGCACGTCCGGTTCTGGGCGAAGGCGAAGACGGGCGACCCGCGCTTGAGCATCTCGCCCGACCCGGACGCGTACGGCGAGTCGGCGGCGGTCGAACCCGCCGACCAGTGGAAGCAGTACGACCAGGTCCTTCGCGTCACGGACGTTCCGGAGCCGAAGGACCCGAAGGACAACCCGCACCTGCGGTTCGTCTTCGAGGCCGAGGGCGGCGACGTCCTCCTCGACGACGTCGAAATCTGGATGGAGGGCGACGCGAACCCCACCGCCTTCCGCGACGACTGCGTCCGCATGCTCGAGACCTACCGTCCCGGGTGCATCCGCACCCTCCAGATGGGCGGGTCGACGCTGGACAATACACTCGCCCCGCCGCTGGCGCGCCACGCCTTCGCCAGCCAGCGGTACAGGAAGGTCGGTCCGTACGAACGGCACTCGCGCCACGCGTACAGCCTGCACGAGATGTACGTCCTGTGCGAGCACGTCGGCGCCGACCCGTGGTACTGCCTGCCGGGCACGCTCTCGAAGGACGAGATGGTCCGTTTCATGGAGTACCTGGGCGCCCCCGCCGACGTCGGCTACGGCAAGCGGCGGGCCGAACTGGGCCATCCGAAGCCGTGGACCCAAGTCTTCGACCGCATCCACGTCGAGTTCGGCAACGAGGCCTGGAACAACGCCGGCCCGTACCAGTGCGGCGGCTTCAACGGGCGCGATTACTGGAAGGACCTCATCGCCGCCGGCAAGGCGTCGCCGCACTACAAACCGAACGTCCTCTTCCACGCGGCGGGGCAGGCCGCCAACTCGTGGCTGAACGCCCAGATCATGCCGCGCGTCCCGAACGCCGACCTCTTCGGCGTGGCCCCGTACATCATCCAGCGCATCGAGAAGGAGGACACGGAAGTCCTCGACACCGATGCCGCGCTCTTCCGCTGGGCCCTTGCCTGGCCCATCTTCCGGTCGCTCGAAGAGGAGGGGGCGATGCGGAAGAACTTCGAACTTGCCCGGGAGCACGGCCTGGAACTCTCCATCTACGAGGTCAACCACCACATCACCCACGGCGACGGGCCCCTCGCGCCGCGGAACAAGATCGTCACGAGCATCGGCGGCGGGCTGAACGTGGCCGGCAACATGCTGCTCATGCTCAAGGAACATCACCTGCGGACGCAGGCCCTCTTCTCGCTCGTCCAGCACAGTTACAACGCCCACAACATCGGGCCGGTGAGGCTCTGGGGCACGGCGCTGAACATGCGCAAAGGGCACGAGCGGTACCGGCCCACGTTCCTCGCGTGCGCGCTCGCGAACCGTGTGATCGGCGGCGACCTCGTCGCGACCGACCATTCCGACGGCCAGCCGACGTTCACCGGCCGGGGCAAGTTCCGCTGGCGCGGCAAGGTGGAGGACTACGGGCCGCTGCCGGTCCTCTGGAGTTACGCGTTCCGGGAGGGCGAGCGGCGCGGCCTTATCCTCCTGAAT
>JAWODB010000263.1:0-8497 GCA_046483505.1 Phycisphaerae bacterium | reverse complement strand
GAACTCCGCGAGCAGGGGCAGCATGCCGTCGAGTCGGCCGGTCTCGGCGGAGATGGAGTTCAGGAACGCCTCGCCCTCGGGCAGGAGGGCGAGGCCCGCCCGTGCCACCTCGGGATCGGCCGAGTCGATGGAGAGGGGGGCGTCGGTGACCTCGCGGACCGTCTCGACGGCCCAGACCATGAGGTCCTGCTCGGTCTCCGGCGAGAGGGCGGTGTTGACGTCGAGGAAGTCGGCGCCGGCCTCGGCCTGCCGGGTGGCCTCGTTCTGGAGGAAGGCGGCGTCGCGGGCCTTCAGGGCCTCGGCGATGGGCGTGCGGGTGGCGTTGATGCGTTCGCCGATGATGAGCATGGGTATCTCCTTGTGATGGTACGCGCGGTGGGTCTCCGCACCCACCGCGCGAAGAGAGACGGTTCTTCGCGCGGCGCGGCGGGTGCGGAGACCCGCCGCGCGAAGAGAAACCGTTCTTCGCGCTGCGCGGCGGGTACGGAGACCCGCCGCGCGCCGCTTATAGACTGCCCGCCGCGCGAAGAGAAACCGTTCTTCGCGCGGCGCGGCGGGTACGGAGACCCGCCGCGCACGAGTCCGCGTTGTCGCGCTATTTGTTCTCGACCGTCGTGCCGGGCCAGTCGTCGGTCCGGAACGGCGAGGCGGGCAGGCCGGCCTCGTTGTACAGGTTGCACTCCGGGTTGTTGGCCCAGGCGTAACGGACGGCGACGGGTTTCTCCACCTCGTCCGAGGAAACGACGACCGTGTCGCCGTCGATTTCGGCGTCGGCCCAGTGCCACTCTTTATCCTTCCCGGCGATGGCGAAGCCCTTCAAGGGTCCGCCGCCCTTGGCCACCAGGCCGCCGCTGACATGATCGAACGCGAGCCGGACCGTGCCGTCCTCGATCGTCATGGACTTGTACATGGGCCCGGACCAGGTCAGGTCTTCGCCGTAGGCGATGGCGCGGGCGGCCAGGGCGAGGCGCTTGCCCACGTCCTGCTTGTTGCGGGGATGGATGTCGTCGGCCTCGCCGATGTCGATGATGACGGCCTGGCCGGTGTTCGGGAGGTCGAGGGCCATGGTCTGTGCCTCGCGGAGTTCGGCCCAGGCGCTCTGGCCGGGCTCGGCCTCGCGTTTCATGAAGTTGGCGAGTTGGACGAACAGGAACGGGAAGGCCCCCTGCCGCCAGTGGGCCCGCCAGTCCCGGATCATGGCGGGGAAGAGGGTCCGGTACTGGTAGGCCCGGCCGGCGTTGGACTCGCCCTGGTACCAGATGGCCCCGCGGAGGCGCATCGGCAGGAGCGGGGCGATCATGCCGTTGAAGAGGTTGCTCGGCCGGTGCGGGCTGAGGGTGGGGTCCTGCGGCGGCCGGGGCTTGCGGGGCGGGCGTTTGCCCTCGGCCCTGGCCTTCTCGGCCCGCTCCTTCCACTTGGCGAGGCGCTCGTCCTTCTGCTTCTCCCAGGCCTCCTTCTGCGCGGGATAGGCCTCGATCCGGTCCTCGAACCGCTGGACGATGGGGGCGAACGCGTCCACCTTCGTCACGGTCCGGGGGCTGGTCCAGGCCTCGCTCGGCGTGCCGCCCCACGAGGTGTTCACGAGGCCGATGGGCACGTCCAGATGCTTGTGCAGGTGCCGGCCGAAGAAGTAGCCGACGGCCGAGAAGTCGGCGACGGTTTCCGGGCTGCACGGTTTCCAGTCGCCCCGGCAGTCGTCCTGCGGCTCGGTGGCGGGCCGGCGGGCCACCGTGAAGAGCCGGATGTCCGGGTACGTGGCCTCGGCGATCTCCTGCTCGGCGTTGTCGACGTTGCGGACGATCCAGGCCATGTTCGACTGGCCGGAACAGATCCACACGTCGCCGACGAGGACGTCCTTGATCCAGACGGTGTTCTCGCTGGTGACGGTGAGGGTGTGCGGGCCGCCGGCCTCCTGCGGCGGGAGGTGGGCGAGGAACTCGCCGTCCGCGTCGGCGGTCGCCTTGGCGGTGGCAGCCCCCATCCGGACGGTGACCCGGGCGCCGGGGTCCGTCCAGCCCCAGATGGGCACCTCGATGCCGCGCTGCACCACCATGTGGTCGGCCAGGACCTCGGGCAGCCGGACCGGGGCCGTCTGGGCACAGCCGACGCTCATCGGCACGAGGGCCAGCACGAGGATCAACACCGCCTGGAACGTTCGCCGCATCGGCCACTCCTTTCGCTCGGGGACAGGGGATGTTCGCAAGGCTACAGCATAGGCCCCCGGCGGGCGGTTGTCAAAGCCCTGGGGGAGGGTGACCGTTCTTCGAGCCCGCTGCGAGCGCGCCGCTGTTCGAGCCGGCCGCGGGAGCGGCCGGGCATTCGCGATGGGTGGTGGCACACGCCCCGGCAGATGAAGATGACCCGCCGCGCGCCCCGTGGCTATCGCTCGCCCCGCGGGCGGTAGAGGTAGCGGTCGGGGTCCAGGTGGCCGATCATGGCCTCCGGCAGGCGCGGGTCGAACGAGCCGGGAGCCGGCTCGCACGCCTCCACGTGCCAGTCGGCGAACAGGACGTTCGCCTTGCCCATGTGGCGAAACTGGACGAGCGGCCGCTCCGGCTCCACGTAGGGGAAGCACTCGACCATCGGGTGCGAACGGGAGGCGGGCGGCAGGTGGGTCACGACCTGGGCGGCGTCGGCGAAGACGACCGTCCGCGAGGCGTCCCGCCCGCCGAAGCGGCTGAAATGGGCGTTCCCGTTGCCGTTGACGCGGCCCGCCCCCGGCCGCGGATGGCTCGACAGGTGCCGGTTGATGCCGTAGGTCCACGGCTCGCCCTGGTACTTCGGCTTGTACGGACCGGCGAAGGGGACGGCCGGGCAGGCGAGGGCCCGCGTGCTGCCGAGGTACGGGGCCAGTTTGCCGCGCGAGCGGTCGAGCAGGCGGTTTCCCTCGCCGCGGGCCGGCGAGCCGTTCGGTTCCCAGCCGAAGTACCAGTTCCGGCCGGTATCGCCGGCCTCGGGCGGATCGTACAGCGGGAAACACCACCCGTCGTAGTCGTTGAGATACCCGCGAAACGCCAGCCCCACCTGCCGCAGGTTCGACGCGCACGCCACGCGATGGGCCTCGCGCAGGGCGCCCCCGACCGCCGGGGCCAGCATCGCCGCCAGCACGCCGACGATCGCCACGACGATGAGGAGTTCCACGAGCGTGAATCCGCGCTGTCGGCGTGTCATGGGTAACCTCTGATTGCCGGCCGCCTTACGCGCGGCGCCGGCGTCGCAGGAGCGCCGCGGCGGCGCCGACGCCCACGAGCCCCAGCGTCGCCGGCTCCGGCGTCACCGTCAGGGTATCCATCGCGAAGTACGCGGGCGTGTTCATGTAGTCCACGTCCTGGATGGTGTCTGTGTCGGAACTCGCCAGGGCGAACGTCATCGACGTGACCTCGCGCAGCGGCGTCAGGTCCACCGCCGTCCAGTCGTCCAGGATGCAATCGTCGGCGGCGTCGGGCTCGCGGAAGTCGGCCAGGCGGACTTCGACCGTCCCCGTGACGCCGCCTGAGTCGCGGCCGGTGATCGTCAGGAGGAACCAGTCCGGGTCCGTGCCGTCGGCGCCGCCGAACGCCTTCGAGAACCCGCTGCCGCCCAGCATGTCGAAGTAGGCGTACGTCGTGTTCGTCACCTGGGCCGAGAGGGGCTGCACCGGGTCGTCGAACGTAATCGTCGGCATCAGGTTGTTATAGGTGTCGATGTAACCGATGCCGTAATTGTCGCCCGTGTGGGCGGTGCCGGGTTTGGCGCTGAACTGGTTCATGTAGCCGGGGGTCGTGTTGTCGGTGACGTTCGAGTACGCCCAGCCGCCCCAGAAGGCCATGCCGACGAAGTCGTCGTACGTGTAGGCGTTGCTGAAGAACGCCGGCCCCGAGACGAACCCGCCGGCGTCCGGGTCGGTACGGCCGTTCCAGTGGCTCTCCGGCGGCAGGGCCAGGTCGTCGAAGTCCGCGACCTGGTCGGCCCCGGCGGAGCCGGCGGCCAGGCCCATCGCGGCCACCGCGGCCGCCGTCAGTACCACCGCTGCAAGCGTTTTGCCCGTCATGAGTGCACTCCCTTCCTTGGCACCCGGCGCGCGGTCGCCGGGCGGCATCGTGGTTCGTGGTTTCCCCGGGTGCGACGGTGGGCGAACGGCCGGGCGGCCCGGGCGGGGCCGAATGCAAAAAAACCTCCGGCCCCGCGGAGGAGGCCGAAGGTCGTCTGCCCTCGGGCCGGTGGTTCCCTGTCCGCGAGGAACACCTGGCGCGTCCGGCCGGGAGAGGTCTTCTGGCTCGCGGATCGGTCTACTGGGCCCGGCCTTCCCGCCCCCACACGTCGGGGCAGTGACATAAGTCGGGCTGTTCGTCCCCGCTCACAGCGGCGGGACCGCGGCGGATTTGCACCGCCTTCCCTGTTCCCGGCTCGTATTCGGTTGTGCCAGCAGTATAGCACGCGCTTTTGCCGATGTCAAGCGCGATGCGATCGCGGCGCCGCGCGCCCTCACGCGCCCAAGGCGCTTGAGCCGTCGGGGGCGCGGCCGTAGAATCGCCCGCATGACCCGCCGCGCCCATCCCGTCCGCGCCGCCGTCCTCGCCGCAGCCGTCGTCGCCTGCGCCCTCGCGGCCGGGTGCGACGACGCCTCGTCCGACGCCGCCGCCAGGGGCGGCGACGCGGAGGCCCTCCGCCTCCTCAGCCTCGCGCCGAACCTGACGGAGATCCTCTTCGCGATGGGCCTCGGCTCGCGCATCGTCGGCCGGAGCACCTACTGCACGTACCCGCCCGAGGCCGCGTCCATCCCCGCCGTCGGCGACACGATGCACCTGGACCTGGAGCGCATCATCCGGGCCGAGCCGACCCACGCCTTCCTCGTCACGCGGCGGAGGGAGACGGTCCGGCGGCTGGAAGGGCTCGGCATCCGCGTCGTGCCCCTCGACGCCGACCGCATGGCCCAGTTGCGGGAGGCGATCCGCACCATCGGCGCCGAGACGGGCCGCCCGGACGCCGCCGCGGCCCTCCTCGACCGGATCGACTCCGACCTCGCCGCCGTCCGCCGCCGGGTGGCGGGCCTCCCGCGGCCGCGCACCCTCTTCGCCTTTCCGATGACGGTGGGCTCGTCGCGGATCATGGTGGCCGGCCGCGGCACGTTCGTCGACGACCTGCTCCGGGCGGCGGGGGCGGAGAACGCCTACCCCGAGCGGGCGGACTGGCCCACGGTCAGCCCGCCCCAGGTCGTCGCGATGCGGCCGGAGGTCGTCATCATCAACGCCGCCACCGAGGGTCCCGCCGACCGGCGGGACGCCATCCGCCGGGCGTGGGACGAACTGGCGAGCGTCCCCGCCGTCCGCGACGGCCGGGTCCACATCCTGGAGGCGAAGCACCTGACGATTCCGGGCCCCCGCGTCGGCCAGGCCGCCCGGCTCCTGGCCGAGACGATTCATCCCGAACTGGACGCTGCGCCGCCGGTCGAGCCGGCTGCGGAAGCAGCCGGTCATCCTCATCCGCGGGGGCACATGCCACGGCAGAGGCGACTGACCCGCCGCTCCCGCGGCGGGCTCGAAAAGCATGGTGCGCCACGCGCGGCGGGTGCGGAGACCCGCCGCACTGCGCGGTGTCCAGTCTTGGGCACCGCGCTTCGCGCGTGGCGGGCAGGACTGCCCGCCACGCTCCACCGGGAGACCTCGCCGTGACCCCGCGCCCCCTCACGCCGCGCCGGTACGTCGCCTCGCTCCTGGCCTGGGCGGCGCTCTGGCTGACGGTGGCCGCCGTGGCGGTCGTCGTGGGCGGCCGGCTGTGGACGTGGGGTTCGCGGGCCCAGGTGGCCGACGTCCTCTGGCTCCGCCTCGAGTGGGTGGCGACGGCGAGCGCGGTCGGGGCCTCGCTGGCCCTGGCGGGCCTGGCGATGCAGGCCCTGCTCCGCAACCCCCTGGCCGAGCCGTACATCCTCGGCGTCTCCGGCGGGGCGGGCCTGGCGTACGTCCTCGGCAGCCTGTTCCTGAGCGTCGTGGCGGCCCCATTGCTGGCGATGGCCGGGGCCATGGTCACCGTCGCCCTCGTTTACGCCATCGCCCGGCGGCGGGGCCGGCTGGAACCGTACACGCTGCTGCTGGCGGGCGTGATTCTGAACGCGTTCTACGCGGCGGGCATCATGCTCGTGACGGCCGTGGTCCGGCCGGAGCAGCGCGGCGAAATCGCCGTCTGGATGATGGGCAACATCGGCGCGTTCGGTCCCCAGTGGCCGCTCATCGGCGTGGTGTCGGCCCTGGCGGTGGGGGCGGGCGTCCTGTTCGCCTTCCTCGCCAAGGGGTTCAACCTGGTGGCCGTCGGCGAGGACACCGCCGGCGCCCTCGGCGTGCGGGTCCACCGGCTGCGCGGGGTGACGTTCGTGGCGGCGAGCCTGCTGGCCGGGGCGAGCGTCGCCCTGGCCGGCCCCATCGGGTTCGTCGGCCTCATCTGCCCGCACCTCGTGCGGATGCTGCTCGGGCCGGACCACCGGCGGCTCGTGCCGGCGGCCCTCTTCTTCGGGGCCACGTTCCTCGTCCTGGCGGACCTGGCGGCCTGCCTGTGGGAAGGGGCGACCAACCGGGCCGTCCCCGTCGGCGTGCTGACGGCGATGTGCGGCGGCCCGTTCTTCATCTACCTCTTGAGGACGCGATGGCGCAGACGGATGGAGGTGCGATGAGCGACGGCGCGCCGTTCGAGCCGGCCGCGGAAGCGGCCGGTCATCCTCATCCGTCGTGGCACGTGCCACGGCCGATAGAAGTGACCCGCTGCTGCCGCAGCGGGCTCGAGAAGCGCCGCGCGAGGAGTGACGGATGACGGGTGAGGGCTCAACACACAGCGACAGCGGGGAGCGCGGCGGGTACGGAGACCCGCCGCGCTCAAGCGCGCCTCCGCCACGCGGGACGCTTGCGCGCAGCCTCGCCACCCTCGACGCCGACGGCCTGCGGTTCGCCTACACGCCCGGCGACCCGGTCCTCTCGGGCCTCTCGATGACCGCCCGCGCGGGGCGCCTGACGGCCGTCCTCGGCCCGAACGGGTCCGGCAAGACGACCCTGCTGAAGGTGCTGGTCGGCCTCTTGGCCCCGTCGGCGGGCCAGGTCCGCCTCGCGGGCCGGCCGCTCGCCTCCTGGCCGCGCGCCGACCTCGCCCGCCGCCTCGCCTACGTGCCGCAGGAAACCCTCGCCGCCGTCGGCTTCACGGTGCGCGAGACGGTGCTGATGGGCCGGTCGCC
This sequence comes from Phycisphaerae bacterium, assembly GCA_046483505.1. GTDB lineage: Bacteria > Planctomycetota > Phycisphaerae > FEN-1346 > FEN-1346 > BS750m-G62. The sequence goes on along the minus strand of JAWODB010000263.1, from coordinate 1,302 downwards.
GCACGTCGGGGCCCTCGGGTTCGAGTCGGACGCCGACTGGCGTGCCGCCCGCGAGGCCCTCCGCCTCACGGAGACCGAGCGGTTCGCCGAGCGGGACCTGGCGGACCTCTCGGGCGGGGAGCGGCAGCGGGTCATCGTGGCCCGGGCCCTCGCGCAGGAGCCGGACTGCGTCCTCCTCGACGAGCCGACCTCGTTCCTCGACATCCGCCACCAGCACGGTATCTACGGGCTGCTGCGGCACCTGGTCGGCGAGGAGGGCAAGACGGTCGTCACCGTCAGCCACGACCTGAGCCTGGCGGCGGCGTACGCCGACGACGTGGTCCTCCTCGCGCGCGGGGAGGTGGCGGCCGCCGGCACGCCGGGGGAGGTCATCCGGCCGGAGGTGCTCGAGCCGGTGTACGAGACGCCCGTCCAGGTGCGGACCGACGAGACGACCGGCCGGCCGTTCGTCCTGCCCCGGCCGCCGGGGCGGTAGGTGTCTGGCACCTTTAGGTCGTTAGAAGGTGCCTGGCACTGCGCCGATTGCTGTGCGCGCCGTTGAGCCGCCGACCGAAGGTCGGCGGTCGTTCGCTCGGCCAAACGGCCGGCGACGTGCCGTCGCCGGCTCAACACGACGGCGCCCGCGGACGCCTACCGCCCCAGCCGGGCCTCGCCGGACCGCATCGTCAGGCGGACGTGCTCGAACGTCACGGTGCTGAGGTACGCCCCCAGGCCCGGGACGCCGTCGCGTCCGAGGGCCCAGTTCTCGCGCAGCGCCAGGGCCGCCGTCGGCCCGGTCCAGTCGACGATGGAGCGGCCGTCGAGCGTGGCCGTGATGTGCACGTTGTCCCCCTCCGGGCGGACGCCGACGGCGAGCGCATGCGCCCGGCCGTTCTCCAGGGTCACCTTCGTGGCGGTCTCGTTGCCGGGCGCCCACCGGCCGTTGATCGTCTCCAGGCCGGAGGCGTGGTCCTGGGCGCTGTCGAGGCGGAGGGCGACGGCCGAGGGCCTCGGCGGCCTCCGCGATGACGGGCAGGCGGTTGTCATCAATCCGTCGGGCCAGGGCCTTCGCCTTGCGGTACAGGGCGGCGGCCTCGACGAGCGCCCCGGCCTCCTTTTTCTGCTCGATCTCCGAGAGGAGCGCGTCGAGTTCGGCCTTCGGACTGGTCGGCGCCTCGGCCGTCTCCTTCGTGTCGTCCGGGTCCTTCGTATCCTCGGACGGTGTCTCGGCGGCTTCGCCGCGGAGGCGGCGGATGCGGGCCCGGGCCGCCTCGGCCCGGTCGGGGACGTGGGCGGCCAGAAGGTGCATGGCCCCGGCGGCGG
>JAWODB010000257.1:0-13883 GCA_046483505.1 Phycisphaerae bacterium | reverse complement strand
TAACTCCGCGTTCGAGTCGTACGTCCGGTCGCTGCCGGTGGCCGGGCCGCCGCGGTTCATGCCGGACCGCATCGCGGAGGTGGAGGCGGCGACGCCGCTGGCGCGTCTCATCGAGATGCTGAAGCATCTCTGCCGCCTCCGCGGCGACGACACGCGGCTGACCGAGGCGGGCATCGACCGGCTGAGTGTCCGGATCAAGTCCGAGCGGATCGCCGCCGTCGGCCGCGGCATGCCGCCGCCCGAGACGATCCGCCCCGCCTCTGTGCCGGCGGCGGCGGGCGGCGAGGCGCTGCCCGATTGGGCCACGGGGGCGCTCGAGGCGACCGGCACGGCCGACCTCAGCCGCGACGTCATCGAGGCCATGCAGAACCGCGTCCTGGCCGTCCGGTCGGCGAAGGTCCGGGCGCTGGCGGCCCTGGAGCGGCAGGTCGACGCCATCGTGCTGCAGGACGGCACGACGGTCCGCCAGCGGGCGGCGAGGGACGCCGTGTTCCGGCGCGATCTGGAGACCTTCCTCGACAGCGCGCGGACCGTCCGGCAGCGGCCGCTCCGCGACGGGCGGGCGTGGGAGGTCACCCTCCGCCTGCCGCTGCTGCGGTTGTACGGGTTCTCGCGCCGGGAGGAATGAGGAAAGCAGCGCGCTCTGCCGCGCGGTGGGCAGTCTTGCCCGCCGCGTCTGCATAACGGCCACGTGCCACGGCCGGTCTTGTCCGGCCGTGCGCCTGCGGAGGGGACGATCGCGGCGGGGCAAGACCCGCCGGGGCATACCCGCGCTTCGCATACCCTCACATCGTCATCAGCCACGCATCCGCCACGAAGGCGGCGTCCATCACGATCAGCCAGTACAGCATGCGCGGGATGAAGCGGCCGTACTGCTCCGGCCGGCGTTCCGGACCGGCGGCCGACCATAACCCGCCCGGCCACAGGGCCGCCAGCAGCAGCAGGGCGAACACCCGGGCCATCGGCGCGTGGAACCCCTGGCCGACCATGGTAACGGCGACGGCAATCATGCCGAAGCCGACGACGGCGGCTGCGAAGAACGTGACCACCCACGGCCGCGACGAGACGGTCAGTTCGCGCCGCGCCGCGATGCTGTAGCCCGTCACGACGCACGTGGCGAAGAACAGGCTGATGCCGTGCCGGACCCACAGCGGTCCGCCCAGGGCGAGCAACTCCGGCGTAATGTCCTGCGGCACGCCGCGGGCGGCGGCGACGCCGATGAAGAAGTTCAGGAATCGGCACAGGCCCATCACGGTCATGGCGACGAAGGCGGGCCCGTGCTTGGCCGCCAGGTTGTACAGGTTGATGGCGGCGAAGGCGCCGATGGCCATCACGGTGGCACCGCCGCGGGCCGTGCGGCCGAGGTGGAGGGCGCATACGGCCGCCAGCGCCGCCGTCAGGATGAGCAGGAGGACTGCGGTCGGGACGCCGACGGCCCCGGTGGCCAGGGGCCGGCCGGTTTCCAGCAGGCGGTCGCGGCGGCGGTCGACCAGGTCGTTCAGCACCATCCCGTACAGGTACAGGCCGGTGGAGGCGCCGGCGACGAGGACCACGTGTTCCCACACGATGGGCCGACCGCGGGGCAGAATGGCGACCAGGTAGCCGGCCAAGGCGTCGGCGACGGCCGTGACGAACAGCGGAAGGCGAAGCAGTCGCGAAATGCCGCGCACGCTCATGGTGAATCCAGTCTAGCGCAGCCGGAAGGCGGTTTCCAGCCTTTTCAGCGAGGGCCGGCCCGATTATAATCGCCCCCATGGTTATCACTATCGATGGAACCGTGGGGAGCGGCAAGAGCACCGCGGCGGCGGGACTCGCCCGCCGGCTGGGGGCGTTCCATCTCGACACGGGCGCCATGTACCGCGCCCTCACCCTCAAGGCCCTCGAGACCGGCGCCGACCTGGAAGACCCGGAGACCCTGACGGCCCTGGCGCGCGCCAGCACCGTCGAACTCGACGGCGAGCCGGGCCGGCAGCGCGTGCGCCTCGACGGCCGCGACGTGACCGAGGCCATCCGCGAGAACCGCGTCAGCACGCACTCGCACTACCTGGCCCGTACGGCCGGCGTCCGCGAGGTCCTCGTCGCCGCGCAGCGGGCCGTGGCCGAGAAGGTCGGCGACGTCGTGGCCGAGGGCCGCGACCAGGGCACGGTCGTCTTCCCGGACGCCGACGCGAAGTTCTTCCTGGACGCGGCGCCGGAGGTCCGGGCCCGGCGGCGGCAACTGGAACTCGAGGGCCGGGGCGAGGTCCGCTCGTTCCGCGAGGTGCTGGCCGAGATCGAGGAGCGCGACCGCCGCGATACGACGCGCGAGGCCGACCCCCTGCGCATGGCCGAGGACGCCGTCCGCGTCGACACGAGCGACCTGGACGTCGAGGGGATGATCGACACCCTGGTCCGCCAGGTCCGCCGCCGCGCGAAGGAGGACGGGTGAACGGTTCGGACAGGCTCTCTGCACTGCTCCGCTCGTTTAAGCGCGACGGGTCTCCGCACCCGCCGCGCGGAGACAGAGGCGGCCGATCGAGCGCGGTGGGTACGGAGACCCACCGCGCCAGACAGCCTTCCGCCATTGCGGGATTGACGGGGATCTGGTACGGCGTGCTCCAGCAGGTGGCGCGCGTGCTGTTCGTGACGGCGTTCGGCATTCGCGTGTACGGGCGGGCGCATCTGCCGAGGCGTGGCGGCGTGCTCGTCGTCTCGAACCATCAGAGTTACCTGGACCCGATTCTGGCGGCCGTGGGGATGCCTCGCCCGTATCATCCCATGGCCCGGGCGTCGCTGTTCCGGTTCCCGCCGTTCGCGTGGCTGATTCGGAGTTTGAATGCGTTTCCCGTCGAGCGGGGGTCGGCGGACATGGGGGCGATTCGCGAGGCGCTGCGGCGGCTGAAGGGCGGGGCGGTGGTCCTCATGTTCCCCGAGGGGACGCGGACGCGCGACGGGTCGATCGGTCGGCTCCAGGCGGGCCCTGTGCTGCTGGCCCGCCGGGCGGGCGTGCCGATCCTGCCGATGGTCATCGACGGGGCGTTCGAGGCGTGGCCGAGGTCGCGGCGGCTCCCCCGGCCGCACGGCATCCGCGTGGCGTGCGGGCGGCCGTTCTCGGCCGACGAACTGGCCGACGGCGACGCCGACGACCTCGTGAGAACGATCCGCGGCCGCATGGCCGACCTCCAGCGTCGGCTGCGGTCCATGGCGGAAACGGAGCGCGCATGAGCCCGGCGGACGGCAAGACGCGGCCGACCATCGAGGTTGCGGAGGGCGCGGGCGTGTGCTTCGGCGTCAAGCGGGCGCTGCGCCTGGCCGAGGAGGCCCTGGCGGCGGACACGCCCGTGTGCAGCCTCGGGCCGCTCATCCATAATCCCCAGGAGGTGGGCCGCCTGACGGAGAAGGGGTTCCAGGTCATCGACTCGCTGGACGAGGCGCCAAACGGGGCGACGCTGCTGATCCGCAGCCACGGCGTGTCGCCGGACGTGGTGGCGGCGGCGCGGCGGCGCGGACACGCCGTCATCGACGCCACCTGTCCGCTGGTGCGGCGGGTGCAGACCCTGGCCACCGGGTTGGAGCGGGAGGGATACCAGGTGATCGTGGCGGGGGATGCGGCCCACCCGGAGGTCCGGGCCATCCGGGGGCACGCCCCCTCCGCCGTCGTCGTGAGCGATCCGGCGGCCGTGGCCGACCTGGAAGCCGCCGACCGCGTGGCCCTGGTGGCCCAGACGACGTTCTCGCCGGAGGTGTTCCGGCAGATGGCGGCGGCCCTGGTGCAACGGTCCTTCGGGGAGGTGCGGGTCATCCAGACGATCTGCACGGCGACGGTGGCGCGGCAGCGTTCGGCGGCGGAACTGGCCGAGCGGGCCGACCTCATGATCGTCATCGGCGGCCGCAACAGCGCCAACACGAACCGCCTGGCGGAGCGCTGCGCCGCCCACGGCGTGCCCACGTTTCACGTCGAGGTGGCGGACGAGGTGGAGCCGGAATGGCTGCGCGGGCGGCCGCGCGTCGGCGTGACCGCCGGGGCGTCCACGCCGCAGTGGATCATCGACGCCGTCTGCGACCGGATTCGCCGCTTGCAATGCCGGATGGACGGGGGTAAAGTATGACTCTTTGCAGGCCGACGCAGGCCGAAAGCCTCGAGGGTCGAGGGCGGCGAGTGGCCCGGCGGTCGGGCACAAACGGTCTCGCCGTGAAGGCATCCAAGGGATTGAGAGATACATGAGTAAGATGCAGAAGATCCAAATCCGACGCCAGTACGGACTGAACGATCCGGATATCGATCGCGAAGCCGACAAGGTCCTCGGCCAGGTGGAGGCCGAGGAAGACCTCCAGAAGATGTACGAGGACTCCATCCAGGCGTTCGAGACGGGCAGCGTCGTGGCCGGCCGCGTGGTCCGTGTCATCGGCAACGAGGCGGTCATCGACGTCGGCTTCAAGAGCGAAGGCAGCGTGCCGCTGGACGAGTTCCAGGGCGGCAAGGTCGAGATCGGCCAGCCGGTGGACGTGCTGCTCGAGGCCGTGGAGGACGAGAGCGGCCTGGTGCTCCTGTCGAAGCGGAAGGCCGACCGCATCAAGGGGTGGGAGCGCGTCCTCAGCACGCACGCCGAGGGCGACGTCGTCGAAGGGCGCGTCAGCCGCAAGATCAAGGGCGGCCTGCTCGTCGACATCGGCGTGCCGGTGTTCCTGCCGGCGAGCCAGGTGGACATCCGGCGGCCGTCGGACGTCTCGGAGTACATCGGCCGGCAGATTCACTGCAAGATCCTCAAGATCGACGCCGACCGCCGGAACATCGTCGTCTCGCGCCGCCGCCTCATCGAGGAGGAACGCGAGGAGGCCAAGCGGAAACTGCTTCAGACGATGACCGTCGGCCAGATGCGCGACGGCGTCGTCAAGAACATCGCCGACTTCGGCGCGTTCGTCGACCTGGGGGGCATCGACGGCCTGCTCCACATCACGGACATGGCCTGGGGCCGCGTGGGCCATCCGAGCGAAGTCGTCTCGATCGACCAGAAACTCTCGATCAAGATCCTCTCGATCGACCGCGAGAAGGAGAAGGTGGCCCTCGGCCTCAAGCAGAAGACCCAATCGCCCTGGCACAACATCGAGGCGAAGTACCCCGTGGGCGAAAAGGTGAGCGGCGAGGTCGTCAACATCACCCCCTACGGCGCCTTCGTCAAACTGGAGGAGGGCATCGAGGGGCTCGTCCACGTCAGCGAAATGTCCTGGACCAAGCGCATCAACCACCCCTCCGAGGTCGTCAGCGTCGGCGAGGAGGTCGAGGTGGTCGTCCTGGCCATTGACAAGGCCAAGCAGGAAATCAGCCTCGGCATGAAGCAGACCGAGGTCAATCCCTGGACGCTCGTCAAAGAGAAGTACCCGCCCGGGAGCATGATCGAGGGCGTGGTCCAGAACCTGGCCAACTACGGCGCCTTCATCGAAATCGAGGAGGGCATCGACGGGCTGCTCCACGTCTCGGACATGTCGTGGACGCAGAAGGTGAATCACCCCTCGGAGGTGCTCGAGAAGGGCCAGAAGGTCCAGTGCCAGGTCCTGAGCGTCGACCAGGACAAGAAACGCGTCTCCCTCGGCCTGAAGCAACTCGAGGAGGACCCCTGGGAACACCGCATCCCCGAGACCTACGTCCCCGGCGCCGTGGTGCGCGGCAAGGTGACGAAGGTGACGAACTTCGGCGTGTTCGTCGAACTGGAGGGGGGGCTCGAAGGGCTCCTGCACGTTTCCGAACTCGCCGACTACAAGGTCGATAATCCGGAGGACGTGGTGGCGAAGGGCGAGGAGATCGACGTCAAGGTGCTCCGCGTCGACACGGAGGAGCGGAAGATCGGCCTGAGCCTGAAGCGCGTCCAGTGGGCCGAGGAGGAAGAGGAGGCCGCCGCCGAGCCGGCGCGCCCCGAGCCGCGCCTGGGCGGCATCGAAGCCGCCGAGGAGGGGGGCGAGGGCGGCGGCGCGGGCGGCACGACGCTGTTCGGCACGCCGCTGCCCCCCGTCGGCAAGCCCGCCGAGGAAGCCGAAGCGGCTGAAGGCACCGAGGAAACGGCGGGCGAAGCCCCCGCCGAGGAATCCGAAGCGGCTGAAGGCACCGAGGAAACGGCGGCCGAAGCCCCCGCCGAGGAATCCGAAGCGGCCGAGACCGAAGCCGAGGAGGACTCCGGCAAAGAGGACGAGCCCCCTAACGCCGAGGAACCCGACGAGCCGCAACCCGCCGCGGAAGCAGAGGACGAGAAGGCGGAACAGGAAACCGGGGACGAAGCGGAAGCAGACGCCACGGCAAAGGCCGGCGAAGAAGAGGGGGCAGAAGCGGAAGAGGACGAGCAGCAGCAAGAAGAAACCCAAGCGGAGGCCGAAGACGCCGAACCGGCCGAAGACGCCGAACCGGCCGACGAGGGCGAGGATGCCGAAAACCAGGAGGAGGCTGCCGAGGAGGAGTCGGACGAGGTCTGACGACGGGTCCGAAACGGCCGCTGCGGCCCCGAAACGGCCGCTGTAAAGGAACCGTCACCGCCCGGTAAGGCATGCGCGAATTCGTGAGAATTGTCTTGCCAACCTTGCGAGGCCGACTCTACAATTAAGCGTACTGAGGGGGCACCTCAAGCAGCAAGTCGGCACTCGTTCTGACGAGGGGGGAAGGCTCTTGTCTGCGGTCGTGGTTGGAGGTCGCACGATCGGCCAGTTCCCCTGAGGGGTTCACGTCGCCGGTCGAGACAAAGAGGGGTCAGCGCATGGACTCTGGCCTGCAGTTATACCTGCGGGAGATCAATCACACCCATCTCCTGACGCCGGACGAGGAGATCCAACTCGCCCGGCGGATCAAGAAGGGAGACCTGCTGGCCAGAGACGAGATGATCCGTTGTAACCTTCGCCTGGTCGTTTCCATCGCCAAGAACTACACCCGCCGGGGCCTGAGCCTGCTGGACCTCATCGAGGAAGGCAACCTGGGCCTGCTGCGCGCCGTGGAGAAGTTCGACCCCGCCCAGGGGTGCCGCTTCTCGACGTACGCCTCGTGGTGGATCCGCCAGTCGATCAAGCGGAGCCTCATCAACGCGGTCAAGCCGGTCGAGATTCCCGCTTACATGGTCGAGATGATCAACAAGTGGCGGCGGACGGCGGTGCGGCTGGAGTGCGACCTCGGCCGCCCGCCCTCCCAGGAAGAGATCGCCAAGGCGATGGGCATCTCGAAGCGGCAGGTGTCGGTCATTACGCGGGCCGCCCGCGCGTTCAGTTCCCCCTACCAGGCGGTGTCCGAGGATGCGGACTGGTCGCTGTCGGAGATGGTGGCCGACGAGGGCACGCCGTCGCCCGCCGACATCCTCCTGGAGAACCGCCGCAAGGCCGCCGTCAACGAGATGCTCAGCAAGATCGACGACCGGGCGGCCGAAATCCTCCGCCTCCGCTTCGGCCTCGACGGCAACGAGGCGATGACCCTCAAGGAAATCGGCGAGCGCATCGGCCTGACCCGCGAGCGCGTGCGGCAGATCGAACGCGACGCCGTCGCCACCATCGAGGAGGCCATCCGCAGCCAGGAAGAGGACGCCGGCGCCGCCGTCCAGCAGCAGCAGTAGCCCTCGCGCCGCCCGCCTGCCGTCACTCCCCGTCCAAGGAGGTCCCCGTGACGCCACCGCCCCAGCCGCCGGACCTGCGTTCCCACATCCGAAGCGTGCCCGACTTCCCGAAGGCCGGCGTGATGTTCCGCGACATCACGCCGCTGCTGCTGGACCCGGAGGCGTTCCGCGAGGCCCTTCGCCGCATGCGCGAGCCGTACGGGCCCGGCGACGTGGACCTCGTCGTCGGGGCGGAGTCGCGCGGCTTCATCTTCGGGGCGCCGCTCGCCCTGGACCTGGACGCCGGCTTCGTGCCCATCCGCAAGATGGGCAAACTGCCCGCCGAGATCGTCAGCGTGACCTACGACCTGGAGTACGGCACCGACACGATCGAGATGCACACCGACGCCGTCCACGAGGGCACCCGCGTCCTCATGGTCGACGACCTGCTGGCCACCGGCGGCACGATGGCCGCCTCGTGCCAGATGGTCGAGGAGGCGGGCGGCGAGATCGTCGGCGTCGAGTTCCTCATCGAACTGGCGTTCTTGAACGGGCGGGCCCGCCTGAAGGGCTTCCCCGTCCGCAGCCAGATCGTGTACGAGGATGAGTCGCCGTAACCGGCTGTTCTCCCTCTCCCTTGACGGGAGAGGGTCGGGGTGAGGGTGAGCGTGCCACGGCCGGCCTTGCCCGGCCGCGCGCTGCGCGCCGGGTGCCACCGATTGCTTGTCAATCGGTGCGCCTCGATTGCAGGATTGTGTGCCACGGCCGGCCTTGCCCGGCCGTGCTTGCCGCAGACTGTCATTCTGAGGCCCGCTTGCGGGCCGAAGAATCTCGCCGTGGCCGTTACCGTGCTGTCGCGCACTTCGCGCGGCGGGTACGGAGACCCGCCGCGCCACCATCCAAACGTGAGGCTCTATCCGCGTTTCGGCTTCTTCTTTTTCTTCTTCCCGCCCGTCCGCCTGGACCCTTTCGCGCTTTTCGTGCCGGACGACCATCCGTCCGCCAGGGCCAGCGGCAGGGCGTCCTCCATCTTCTGGACGTACCGGAAGGTCATGTCCTTGCGGATGTCCTTCGGGATCTCGTCCACGTCCTTCCGGTTCCGCTCGGGCAGGATGATGGTCTTGACGCCGGCGCGTTTGGCGGCCAGGACCTTCTCCTTGACGCCGCCCACCGGCAGGACCAGCCCGCGCAGGGTGATTTCGCCCGTCAAGGCGACGTCGCTGCGGACGCTCTGGCCCGTCAGCAGGCTCGTCAGGGCCGTGAAGACGGTGATGCCGGCGCTGGGCCCGTCCTTGGGCGTGGCGCCGGCCGGAATGTGAATGTGGATATCCTGTTTGCTGAACCGTTCGGCGTCGATGCCCCAGCCGTCGGCCCGCGACCGGATGTACGAGAGCGTGGCCTGGGCGGACTCCTTCATCACGTCGCCCAGTTGGCCCGTCAGGTGCAGTTTGCCGGTGCCGGGCATCGCGGTGGCCTCGATGAACAGGATGTCGCCGCCGGCCGAGGTCCAGGCCATGCCGGTGGCCACGCCCGGCGTCGAGGTCCGCAGTTTGACCTCCGGCAGGTACCGCGCCGCGCCGAGCAGGTCGGAGACCGTGTCCGACGAGACGCGGACCTGCTCCGCCTCGTCCTGGGCGATGCGGCGGGCGGTGGCGCGGCACGCGGCGGCGATCTGCCGCTCCAGTTCGCGCACGCCGGCCTCGTGCGTGTAGTTGCGGATGATCTTGCGCAGGCCGCCCTTGCGGAACCGGATCTGCTTCGCCTTCAGGCCGTGCGCCTCTCGCTGCCGCGGCACGAGGTAGCGGCGGGCGATGGCCAGTTTCTCCTCCTCCACGTAGCCGGGCAGCCGGATGATCTCCAGCCGGTCCTTCAGCGCCGGCGGAATCGGGTCCAGCAGGTTCGCCGTCCCGATGAACAGGACGCTCGAGAGGTCGAACGGCACGTCCAGGTAGTGGTCGGTGAAGGTCGAGTTCTGCTCCGGGTCGAGCACCTCCAGCAGCGCGCTGGTCGGGTCGCCGCGCCAGTCCGCCCCGAGTTTGTCCACCTCGTCGAGCATGAACACGGGGTTGTTGACGCCGGCCTTGCGGAGTTCCATGATGATGCGGCCGGGCAGGGCGCCCACGTAGGTGCGCCGATGGCCGCGGATCTCCGCCTCGTCGCGCATGCCGCCCAGGCTCATGCGGATGAACTTGCGGCCCATGGCGCGGGCGATGCTCTGCCCGAGGCTCGTCTTGCCGACGCCGGGCGGCCCCACGAAGCACAGGATCGGCCCGCGCAGTTCGTCGCGCAACTTCCGGACCGCCAGGTATTCCAGAACGCGTTTCTTGGGCTCGGCCAGGCCGTAGTGGTCGACTTCGAGGATGCGCTGGGCCTCGTCCAGGTCCAGCCGGTCCTCGGTCCGCTTCTGCCACGGGAGTTCGGCCAGGTACTCCACGTACGTGCGGACGACGTTGAAGTCCGGCGCCGCCACGGGCATGGCCTCCATGCGGCGGAGTTCGCGGTCGGCCTCCTTGCGGATCTCCTCCGGCATGCCGGCCGCGTCCAGGTCCGCCCGCAGTTGCTCCACGAGGACGGTCTTCTCGTCCTTCTCGCCGAGTTCTTCCTGGATCGACCGCAGTTGCTCGCGCAGGTAGTGTTCGCGCTGGCGTTCCTCGATGCGGCCGCGCGTCTCGGACTGGATCTTGTCGGCGAGACGGAGCACGTCGATCTCGCGGTGCATCAGGCCCGTCACGGTGCGAAGCCGCCGGTCGACGCGGGGCTCCTCCAGCAGGGCCTGCTTCTGCTCGCTGTCGAGGCTCAGGTTCGCCCCGATGAAGTCGGCCAGTTGACCGGGCGACTCGATCGATGAGATGACCGCCGATGCTTCCTGCGGCAGGCGGGGCGAGAGGTCCACGATCTGCGTCATCAGGTTCCGCGCCGTCACCATGAGGGCGTCGAGTTCCTTCCCCTCGTCCACGGCGTCCGGCACGGGGGTGACGTCGGCCCGGAAGAACGGCTCCGTTTGCGAGAGGGCATCGAGGCGGATGCGCCCGATCGCCTGGACGATCACGTTCTGCGTCTCGTCCGGGAGGCGGACGAGTTTCAGAATCCGCACCGCGCATCCCATACGGTACACGTCGTCGAAGGTCGGCTCCTCCTGCTCAGCCGTCTTCTGCAGCACGGTGCCGAAGAGGCGGTCGCCCATCGCCGCCTCCTGCACGAGGGCCAGGCTGCGCGGCCGGCCGACCGTCAGCGGCTGGATGATGCCGGGGAACAGCACCATGTCGCGCACCGGCATCACGGGCAGGTTGTCCGGGATGCGCGGCGACTCGTCCGCCTCCGCGGTGCCCGCCGGAACCGGCGGCTTCTGGACCTTGATCTGGTCGGCCAACGGGGCCTCCCTCTCCTCGGTCAGACCTTGGGGATGCGGATGCGCAACAGCCCCTCGCGGAGCCGCGCCGTGATGCCGCCCTCGTCGACGTGCTTCGGCAGCACGATCCGCCGGCGGAACCGGCCCTTCTCGATCTCCATCTGGTGCCAGCCCGTCTTCTCCGGCGACGTCGGGTCCCGCCGGCAGCCCGATACGGTCAGGCAGCCCCGCTCGGTGTACACGTCCACATCGCTTCGGCGGACGCCGGCCAGTTCCACGATGACCTCGTAATGGTCCGAGGTTTCGCACACGTCGATGGCCGGCGACCAGTCGGCCGCCGTCTCCCCCGACGACGGGGGACAGGCGTGCAACACCTTGTGCATCAGGTGCGTCATGTGGCGGGCCAGGTGGCCCAGGTCGTCTCGGGATTGGGCTGCAACGGACGTGCGCATCGCTCGCTCCTTGCCGCGGACCAACCGCTTCCGGTTCCATGATACGCGGCGGGGCGGGCCCACGCAACGCCTCATCCCCGGCACAAACGGACGGGGCACGCCGTTCACGCGACGGCGCGCCCCGCGCAAATCGTGCGCTCCGTTTCGGTCAGGATTTGGTCTCGCTGCCCTGGACCTCGATGCGCTTGGCCCGGGCCTCCTCCTTCTTGGGCAGCCGGATCTCCAGCACGCCCTGTTTCGCGGTGGCGGTCACGTTGTCGGCGTCGACGGACGTGGGCAGGGCCAGACTGCGCGTGAACGAGCCGTACCGGCGCTCCACCCGATGGTAGTTGCGCCCGGACTGCTCGGTCTCGTCGGTCTTCTCGCCCCGGAGGGTCAGCGTGTCGCCGACGACGGAGATGTCCAGGTCCTTCGGCTCGATGCCGGGAATCTCCGCGTGCACGAGGACCGCGTCGTCGGTTTCGGACACGTCCAGGGCGGGCGACCACTCGGCCAGGCCGAACGGCTCGGTCGCCGAGGACCAGAACCGGTTGAACAGATCGTTCATCTCGTCGCGGAGCGACGAAAGCGTCGTGGCGGGCATCGTCCGCCCGCGATACGGAATCAGGGCCATGGTTGTTTCTCCTTTTGTTTTCGGGTTCGAAGTGCGGACCCTCTGCACATTCTTTCCCGCGCGGCGGGTCTCCTGGCCCGCCGCGCCCGGACTCAAGCGGTGTGCTCCGCGCGGTGGGTCAGGAGACCCACCGCGCGGACACCCCAGGGCGGTTACTCCGCCTTGACCTCGATCCGCCGCGGCTTCAGGCGCTCCGACTTCGGCAGCCGCAGCGTCAGCACGCCCTGCCGGATGTGCGCCTCGATGTGCTCGGTGTCGTAGTCGGCCGGCAGTTGGAACGCCCGGTAGAACGGGCCGACCTCGAATTCCTTCAGCAGCACGTCGCCTTCCTCTTCGGGGGGCGCGGACGGTTCGCCCCGAATCACCAGGACGTTGTCCTCCACCGTCACGTCGAGCCCGTCGGGCGTCACGCCCGGCATCTCGGCCACCAGCGTGAGGTCCTCGTCGCTCTCGTACACGTCGGTGGCCGGCAGGAAGTAACTCTCGGGCGGCACGGTGGCATCTCGCTCGCGCTGGACGTCGACATCGATCGGCTTATCCATTGCGGTCACCTCCTTCTCTGGGGCGGCACGCGGCTCACTTCTCCACGTTCACCTGCACGCGTTTCGGCTTCGCTTCCTCGGCTTTCGGGATGCGGATCGTCAGCACGCCGCCCGAGAGCGTGGCCTCGGTGGCGTCGCTCTGGACGGGCCCGGGCAGGTTAATGGCCCGGCTGAAGTGCCCGCCGTCCCGTTCGCGCCGGTGCAGCGTCACGCCCTCCTTCGGGAGGCCGTCGGTCCGGGTGCCCGAAAGCGTCAACTGGTCGCGGGTCACGTAGACCTCCACGTCGTCCATCTCCAGTCCCGGCACCTCGCACGTGACGACGTACGCGTCCGCGGTCTCGCGGACGTTGGTGGCCGGGTACACGTACGCCGACCGGACCCGTCCGGTGGCGAAATGCTTCCCGAAGACGGAGTCGAACAGGCGGTTCATCTCCCGCTGCAACTGGGCGAACGGCTCCGCCGAGGGTACCCATGCGCGAATCGCCATGGCCGTCCTCCTTTCCTTGTGGACCGGAATCCTCACTGCTCCGCCTTACAATCTGCAAAGCCAATGCCAATGCGATTGAGCCGCTTTGAGGGACGGGAGCGGCCTTTCGGGCCGTCCGCGGGTGCCGCTGCGGCAATCGCCTGCCATTTTGGCAGACCCCGCCCCGCCGCCAACGTGCCTTGGCCGAGGCGTCACCGTCCGCTATAATGGCCAGGACGCAGGTTACGGGAGCGCAAGGCGTGGCGGACGAGACCTTCGACATCGTGGTCGTCGGTGGCGGACACGCCGGCTGCGAGGCCGCCCTGGCCGCTGCCCGGCTCGGCGCCCGGACCGCGCTCCTCTCCATCCGCGCGGGCCGCATCGCGGAGATGTCGTGCAACCCGGCCATCGGCGGCCAGGCGAAGGGCCAGATGGTCCGCGAGGTCGACGCCCTGGGCGGCGAGATGGCCCGCGCGACCGACGCCACCGCCATCCAGTACCGCCTCCTGAACCGCAGCAAGGGCCCCGCCGTCCAGAGTCCCCGGGCCCAGTGCGACCGCCGCGCCTACGCCCGCACCATGCAGGCGGTCCTCCGCCGCCAGGCGAACCTGGACCTGTTCGAGGAGACCGCCGCCGAGGTCCTCGTCCGCGGCGGCGACGTCACCGGCGTCCGGTGCGAGCGCGGCCGGACCTTCGCCGCACGGGCCGTCGTCCTGACCACGGGCACGTTCCTTCGCGGCCTGCTGCACCGCGGCGAGGCGTCGTGGCCGGGCGGACGCCTGGGCGAGCCGCCCGCCTCCCGCCTGTCGTCGAGCCTGGAGCGGCTCGGCCTCCGCCTCGGCCGCCTCAAGACCGGCACGCCGCCGCGCGTGGACGGGCGGACCCTGGATTACGCCGCCCTCCAGGAGCAGCCGAGCGACGCC
>JAWODB010000243.1:0-11621 GCA_046483505.1 Phycisphaerae bacterium | reverse complement strand
CGGGGCCAAGACGAACATGGTGCGGTTGCACGGTCGGTGTCGGCGAGGGCAACGCCTGGGCGCGACGGCACCGGCCGGCCACTGGCAGACGACGACGATGATGGCCGCGGTCGGCCTCGACGGCGTTCAGGCGCCCTTCGCGCTGGAAGGGGCCATCGACACCGAGGCGTTCCTGGTGTACGTGGAGCGGGTGCTGCTTCCCACGCTTGGCGGGGGCGAGATCGTGGTCCTGGACAACCTGGCCTGCCACAAGCATCCGCGCGTGCGGGCGCTCATCGAGTCCGCCGGCGCCGAGGTGTGGTATCTGCCGCCGTACAGTCCAGACATGAACCCGATCGAGGAAATGTGGTCCAAGGTGAAACAGAGGCTTCGCGCGCTGGCCGCCCGCACGTTCGAGGGGCTTATCTCGGCCATCGGAACCGCCCTGGAGGCGGTCACAATTCCCGACCTGCTTGGCTGGTTCACCTGCTGCGGATATGCGACATGATTTGCGAAACCTGCTCTAGAGCGCCGGCCACGGCCAGATTCCTCCGCTCGGCCTCGCAACGCGAGGCCTCGGTCAAAATGACAATGGGCGGCCGCGCGCGGCTACCTACAGGCCGCAGGCCTCCTTGGGCATTTGACATTGGGCGTTGGGCACTCGGGCACCAGCAGAGACACACGGCAGAGGTGTCAGGCGCCTTTACGAACGCCCGAAAGGTACCAGACACCAGACGGCAAGGCGGGAAGCCAAAACGACCGGGTACCCCTTGTCCTGACAAGACCCCGTGGCCATACTGGAGATAGAGCGGCGGGAGGTTGCCATGCGGCGCAGCGTCACACTCCTGGCTTGGGGCCTCGGATGCTTCGCCGTCGGCTTCGGTGTCGGGACGCTCCTGCTGTTCACCGCCCTCCAGGGCCTGTCGCTTTCAGTCTCTCTGTGCCTCTTTGTAGCGTGGATGCACCATCAGGCCGGCCCGGAGGACGTGCCCTTCCTGAGCCACCCCGCCGCCGGCTTGACGGTGTTCGCCGTGTTCACGGCGTTCGCGTTGTACGCCTTCTTCGCCCGGCCGACGGACACATCGATGCTGTTCCCCGGATGGGAGTATCCCCGTACGCTCTCCGCCTTCCTATCCGTTCTGCCGGCGGTGCCCTACGGTCTGACCAGTCTCGGCCGCCTCGTGGCGGGGGAGGCGTAAGCCGCCACGTGCCGGGCCGCCCGTCTCACCTCACCCGCAGGGCGACGAGTTCGGCCGCATCGAGCGAAAGGGTCACGGCCCCGTCCATGACCTCCACGCCTTCCCCCGTGGCGGCGTTCGTGACGGTCTTCGCCTCACGCTCGCCGTCCGGCAGGGCGATGCGGACATCGCGCTTCGCCTCAAATCCTGTATTGACGACCGCCAGCCAAGTGCCCTTCTCGCCCGCCGGGATGCGGCGGACGACGACCGCCCCGTCGGACGCGGCGTCGGGCACGACCGCGCTGGGCAGGGCCGGCAGCGAGAGAAACGCCGCGTTGAACCGCCGAACGACCTCCGGGAAGCCCCGGTTGAAACTGTTCCCCGCCAGATACCCGATGGTCCGCGGGTCGCCGAACGCGACGGCCCGGGCCTCGGCGAGCATGCAGTACGGCCCGGCCCGTTCGACGTCGGCCACGAAGTAGCCGAGCAGCGGCTCGTCGCCGACGTGCATCTCGTTCTCGTTCAGGGCGTAGTGGCGGAGCATCGCGAGGCCCGCCGGCGTCCGAAACGCCTCCATCCCCGCGGGCGATGAGACCGTGTACAACCGGTTGAACGTGTAGGATAGCATCAGGCCGTCGGCCTGGCGGTAGTGCTCCGGATCGGCCGGCGGGACGGCGTGGTGCCACTCCCAGTTGCCCCAGGTCTCGCGCATCGTCACGAGGGCCGCCAGGTGCAGGTCCTCGCGGACGGCCCGGTCGAACGCGACGGGCCGGAGCATGTTGAAGGCCTTCTCCTCGATGCCGTCCAGGATGCGGGTCCATCGCGGCACGTCGTCGGTGACGACGGCGGTCTTGAAGCGCCACCACTCCTTGTGGTCGCCGGCGGCAAGGCGGCGGGGGATGGAGGCGCCGGGTTCGTTGGAGTCGCACGTATAGAGGACGAACGCCTCCGGGGCGACCTCCGCCCGCAGGTAGTCCCGCATGGCGGCGCACCATGCGCGGCGCTTCAGATACCACCACTGGTAGTACGCCTGAAGGAGGGTCTCGTTCTTCTGGAGAGCCTCGCGGGTCACCTCCTTGCCGCCACCCGCCTCGCGGGCGAAGCGGGCGAGATCGAAATCGTTGAAACTGATCGGGTTCGCCTCCGGCCGCGGCCGGAACCACGCGCCCAGAAACGAGACCCGGTCCTTGTGCCGGACGATCGTGCACTCCAGCAGTTTCTTCGCGTCCTCGATGAACGCGGGGTCGGCCAGGTCCGCGTTCGTCTTGTGGACCCAGGGAATGTGCGTATAATCTTTCTTTCCCGCGAGGGTGCGGCAGCGACGCTGCGAGCCGACGGCCTTCTCGGGGTCCTGCCCGATGCTGCCGGCGTACTCGTAGTACGGGAGAACCGCCAGGTCGTACGGCGCGATGCGCTGGAGGATCTTCCGCCATCGGTCGGGCGTCGCCGAGGCGTTGTACCACGCGCTGCCGCCGGAGTCCCAGCCCTGGTTGTGCCCGAACTCCAGCAGGTCCTTCGCGTACGCGTTCATGCCGAGGAACCGGGCCAGGCGGGCTTTGTACTCAAACCAGTCGATGGGGTCCACGACGCCGCGCAGGCGCGGGTCCTTCTCTTCAGCCGAGTGGCCGAGGGAGACGACGCCGTCGGCCATCTCCTCGCGGAAGAAGAGGTACCGCCGGGGCAGACCGTCCGGCGGGTACCGGATTCCGGCGGCGTGGCGGGCGGGCTCCGGCACGCGGAACAGGCGGGTGGTCGCCACCGCCGCCCCGGCGGAGGTGGGCGCATTCACCGCCCGCGGCTGGGCCACGATGACCCAGAACCCGTCCTTCGGCTCGAGCGGTCGCTCCGCGCGGCCGCGCGGCCGCTTGATGCCGGGGAACCGGTCGTGCAGCCAGAACAGTTGCCGCCACGTCATCCACCGGCCGGACTGCGGCAGTCGGAGCGACTCCGGGTTGTTGTTCGTGTACCGGGCCTTCAGGCAGTCGCCGACGGTCGTGCCGGTGTGGACGCCGCGGGCCGTCTCGCACCCCCAGTTGCAGAGGAACATCGACCGGGGCACGTCGTCGGGGACGGCGACGGCGAGGAGGTAGGCGGCCCCGGCCTCCAGGTCGCGGCCGGCGCCGATGCGGTAGGCGACGTACTTCGCCTCGCCCTGCTCGTTGGGCAGGGTGCGGCAGCGGCGGCCGAGGACCGTTTCGACACGGCTGATGCCCTTCGGGTACTCGCGGAACTCGACGGCGGGAGCGTCCGCAGCGGCCGGGCCGACGGCGGCACAGTCGATCTCCTCGACGAGTTCCAGGCGGCCGAACGGCGGACCGGCGTCGGCGGTCTTGGCACGGGCGGCTGAAACGGCCAGGAGGGCGGCCGAAGCCGCGAGGGCGATGGACGAGCGCATCATCGGTATGTCGATCCCTGGTCCTTTGTCATTCGTCCTTGGCTCGTGGCTCGCGGCTCGCGGCCGTCGTCAGTCGAACTGCGGCACCTTGAGGGTTTCGCCGTCTTTCAGGGCCGACTGATGGGCCACGACGCCGGGGACGGTCATCGCCAGGGCCTCGTAGACGTTGATGAGGGGGTCACGGTCCTCGAGGATGGCGGTGACGAACTCGTCGCTCAGGCGTCCGTGCGACCCGCCGTGCCCGCCGGCGGGTACGCCCGGCGGCAGGGGCGGCTGGGCGAGGTCCGGCAGGTCCTTCGCCACGCCGTGATACTGCGTGCCGTCCATCCACCCGCGCTCGCCGAAGACGCGGCCCGTTTCGACGACGCGTCCGCGGACGGCCCGCAGTTTCGACATCCGCGACACGCCCCCCTCGCTCGTCTGAAACAGGGCGATCTCGTCGCTGAACGGGTTGTCGTACCGGTTCCCGCCCGGCTGGTATTCCGGGAAGTCGCCGCGGAACCCGGCGCACGAAACGGACGTGAACCGTTTGCCGGTCACACCCACGTAGTAGGCGGTGGAGTGCGTCGGGTACCAGAGCGGCACCAGGCCGACCCGCCAGTTCTTGTACGAGGGGATCGGCTTGGCGGTCCAGTGGTAGTACTCGCCCTCGGAGTAGACGAGCCGGCCGAATCCTCCTGCCCCGTACACCTGCCGCATGGCCCAGCAGTCCGGCCGGTAAACGCTCGTCTCGGCCATCATGAACTTCTGGCCGGTCTCGCGGACGGTCTCGACGAGGCGCTCGGCGTCCTCGACGGAGCCGAACACGGCGGGGACGGCCGTCATCACGTGCTTGCCGTGCTTCATGACCTCCATCGAGTGGCGGGCGTGGCTGGGGGCGTCGGTGGCGACGAAGACGGCCTCGATCTCGGGGTCCGTGACGAGGACCTCGAGCGACTCGTACGATTTGTCGCATCGGCACGCCTTCATGAGGCCCGCGCGGCGGTCGGGGATGAGGTCGCTGACCGCGACGATCTCCACGTTCGGATGGTTCTGGAACCCGAACGCGGCCCCGAAGCGGCACACGCCGTAGCCGACGATGCCGAACCGGACCTTGCGGTCGGAGACGGGTTTCCATTCCTTCGCGCTGGCCTCCGGGACGGCGGTCAAAGGGGCCGCAGAGCCGACGGCCGAGGCGGCCAGACCGGCGGAACTGAGACCCAGGGCCTTCAGAAACGGGCGACGGCGGAGGGGCGAATCGGACATGGCTTTCTCCTTGACGACAGGCAATAGGCAACCGGCAACAGGCGACGACAAGGCAACAGCAACGACAACGGCGCCCGCTTTTCGAGCCCGCTGCGGAAGCAGCGGGGTATCCTCATCGGCCCTGGCACACGACACGGCAGACGAGGATGTCCGGCCGCTTCCGCGGCCGGCTCGAACAGCAAAGTACCTGGCGGCGCACGGCCGGGCAAGGCATGCCCTGAGCGAAGTCGAACGGGCCGGCCGTGGCACAGGCGCTACTCGCTCATCGGCTTGACGGTCACGTCCTTGCCCTCCTTGGGCACCACGATAGCCATGTGGGGCAGGCCGAACCAGGAGGCCTCGCGGCCGAGGTGGGGCGGGACCTCGGCGCGGCCCTTGGCCACGTCCTTCCGCCACAGGGTGTCCGTGTGCTTCCCGCCGCCGCCCGCTTTCCACGCCAGGCGCAGGTCCGTCTTCTCCCACCCGTCGGGCAGGTCCGGCTTGCCGCGGTCGTGGACGGCGAGGTAGACGGTCGCGGGCCGGTCCACCGTGAAGGCGAACCCCGCGCCGGGGGCGTTCCAACTGCCGCGGGCCACCGTGACGCACGCGGCGCCGAGGAGGTCCTTGGGGATATCGCTGAGCGCGTACCCGCCCGTGCAGCGGGTGGAGGAGACGGTCAGCGTGCCCACGGCGACGTCCGAGGCCGGAGGCACGGGCGGTGCGGCGGCGCGGGCGGCCTCGCCGGTCGGCGCGAGCGCGCCCTCGTACTCGCCGCGCCCGTGGATGATGTCGAGCAAGGCCTCCAGATGCTTCTTGTACACGCCGCGGGGCGTGGTATCGTATTTGTTGCATAGGTACGCGGCGGCGCCCGTGGCGACGCCCAACTGCCCGCCCGTGTTCATGACGCGCACGGACCCCAGGGCCACGTGCGTCAGGCTGACGTGGCGGCCGGCCATCAGCAGGTTCGCGATGTTCCTGGAGTACAGGCACCGGTACGGAATCGGATACGGCTTGACCTTGTTGAATTCGGCATACGTGCGGAACGGGTACTTCTTGTAGTTCTTCGGATAGTGCAGGTCGATGGACCAGGAGCCCCTGGCCACGCCGTCGGGGAACTGGCGGCAGGCCTGGATGTCGCCCTGGGTCAGGATGTAATCGCCGATGAGGCGCCGCGACTCGCGCTTGCCGGCCACGAACGGCACGTGCGAGAGTTCCAGGTTCGCGTACCTGGCCTGGTCCGAGCCGTTCTTGGCGTTCGACCAGGCGCCGTAGATGGCGCGGAGGAGGGTGTCGCGGATTTCCTCGGCGTCCTCGATGGTGTCCAGGTAATGGCCGTACTCCCACGTCCAGTTGCCCGCGGTGGCCTCCATGTCCTTGGCGACCGCCTTGCCCCAGGGCACCTCGGGGAACTCGACCTTACGGTCGGTCTTGCGGCTGCCCCACATGAGGCTGGTCCCCAGGACCATCTCGTCGCCCTCCTCGGGGGCGATGGACTCATCGTGCCGGTCCTGCGGCTCGCGGCCGACGCGGTACTCGGCGCCGGCCCAGTAGCCGACCCATCCGTCGCCGGTGCAGTCGATGAAGACGGGGGCGGCGAAGCGGAGTTCCTTGCCCGTGCGGATGTCCTTGCCGTCCACGCTCGTGATGCGGTCGCCCTTCGTCTGGACGCGGAAGACGTGCGTGTTCAGGAAGAGGTGGATGCGCTTCTCGGCCCGGACGACGGCGTGCCGGCGGTCGTCGAAGCGGTCGGTGGGGTGGGGTTCCTTGCCGGCGCCGGCGTTGTAGGGGGCGTTGATCTCGCGGACGATGTTCGGCCCCGGGTCGCCGCCCGTGTGGACGCGAATCTCGCCGGAGGCGTTGCCGCCCAGGACGGGCCGGTCCTGGACGAGGGCCACCTCGGACCCGAGCCGCGCGGCCGCGATGGCCGCGCTGGTGCCCGCGATGCCGCCGCCCACGACGACGACGTCGAACTCGCCGGCCGAGGGCGGCACCTCGGGCAGGCCCAGCAGGCGTCGGCGCCAGGCGTCCATCTTCGGTCCCGGCTCGGCGGGGGGACGGGCCTCGGCGTCCGTGCTGAAGTACAGGGCCTCGCACCGGCCCTCGAAGCCGGTCACGTCCACGAGTTCCACGCGGACCCGCTTCGTCTTGACCTGGACCGTCCCGCCCGCCTGCCAGTGCCACTCAGGGCTCCCGGTGCCGAAGACGGCGTCGGCGGGCGTGCCGTCCACGACCACGGTGAAGCGGCCGGGATGCCACTCCTCCTCCGGCACCCAGTCCTTCGTGCGGACCCACAGGTGGTACGTGCCGGTCTCGGGGAAGGCCACCTCCGTGACGGCGGGCGGGACGGGCCGGCCCATGCCGTGGGCCAGGAGGTACGGCGAGCCCATGACGTCCATGAACTGCTGGTCGATGACCCAGCCGCCGGTGTCGTCGAAGCCTTCGGCCTCGACGAGGACCTCGGCGGCGCGGGCGAGGGGGGTGATACTCGACCCCGCCAGAAGTACGGCGGCGATGATGAGCGCGCGGCGAAAGCGCATGCGTCGTCCTCCTCCGGTCCCTCTGCGTGCCGCCGCATTATAAGGGGAACGCGGTGGAACGCCAACCTTCGGGCGACGCCCGTCAGGCAACGGCAACGGCAAACGGCAGCCTCACGCAAAGCCGCCAAGGCACAAAGACAGCAACGGCGGAAAGCAGGGAATCGGGACGGGGCAACAGGCGTTGAGCCGGCGACCGGAGGTCGCCGGTCGTCCGCCCCGCAAGGGGCGGCTGCCAATAGCCCGGGACGCAAGGCCGGGGTAGAGGGCGCAAGGGCTGAGACCCGGAGCCCCCGCAGATGGCATGAACAAAGGCGGTCTCCCGTCGGGTCGAGTATACTCGCCCGAATGAAAGCCGATGGGCGGCTTTCGAGAGTGGCGCCAAGCGCCGAGGAGACCGCCATGAGTAAGGGTATCGTACTGGCCGTGGATTATCACGCCAAAACCATCGCCTTTCGCTGGTTCAACGAGGCCACAGGCGAGGAGCGGACCGGCACCTGTAGCACGAGCCGAGTGGCCATCCTGCGACTGCTGGCGCGGGCAGCCCGGGAGATCGAGCCGGGTGGAGAGGTGGTCTGGATCATGGAGAGCACCACGGGGTGGGCGAGGGTGCGGGAACTGGTCGGCACGCGCGCCCGGTTTGTCCTGGCCAACGTCCTGCAGATGCCGTTGCCGGCCACGGCGGGCGGCACCCGATAAAGGAGAATGACCGCAGCGCAGACGAGTCGGAGTTCCAACGCTATCGTGCGGATCCGGCCCGGCGAGCATCACCGCCCCATTTGGCCCCCGAGCCAACTCCCGCAGAATATGCCGCCGCGGCCTCCCATACCATAATCGGGCCTGTTCGAGCCGCTGATAGAAGGATGAACCGCTCGGTCGTTGGAACTCGAAACCAGGGCAAACAACTATTCGCTTGACGGGACGCCTTCGTTCATAGAAGGCGGCGACTGCGCCGCACGAAGGCTGGCAATCGCCCCTGGCGGGGCGGCGGCGCGGCCGCCCCCGGATACCGCTGCTGCCGCGGCGCCACCCGGGCCGAAGGCGACCGGTCGCTGCACTGGACGGGTCAGCGCTTCGACGACGCGGGTTGCTCCGGCGCCACCCTCGACCGTCCCGCCATGCGAAAACTCCGCAAGGTCATCGACCTGGGCGGCCTCGACCGCCTGTACGCCGTCGCCCTCGACCGCCTGACCCGCAACATGCGCGACGCCGTGGCGCTGCTCGATGAACTCGACCGGGCCGGCGTCGAATTGCGACTTGTCCATCAATCCGACTTGACTTCCGGCCCGGAAAACCGCTTCCTTAGGCACGTGCTGGCTGCCTTTGCGGAGTTCGAGCGGGACATGATTGCTGAACGGATCGCGGATACACGGGCGTACCTGAAAAAGCACGGCCGCCGCCTGGCCGGCAAGGTGCCGTACGGCTACGACGCCGACCCGGAGACCCGCCAACTCGTGCCTAACCGGGTGGAGGCACGGCGGGTGCGGGCGATCTTCCGCCGGGCCGCCCGCGGCGAGTTGCCGAGCCGGATTGCCGAGGAGATCAACCGGCTCGGGTGGCCGACGAAGATCTACCACTCGCGGCGGTCCGGCAAGACGACCGGCGGCGGCCGGTGGACCGCCCGGCAGGTGGTGGCCACGCTCCGCAATCCGGTCCACGTGGGCCGCTTCGCCGACGGCGACACGACGCGGCCGGGATGCCACGAGGGCATCGTCGATGCCGAAACGTTCGACGCCGTGCAGGAGGCGCTCGATGCCCGCCGCACCGCGCGCAGGGGACCGATCGCGCGCCGGGACCTTCCCTTCCGCCGCAAAATCGTGTGCCCGCGATGCGGACGGTTCCTCTCCTGCTCGAAAAGGAGTTTGACAAAGGCGGGACGTGCCGTTAGGGTTGCATTAGGGTTGCGTTAGGTTGCGTGCCGGGTAGGAATACGTAATGGCTGCATCCGGAATGCTCGGCGGTGCGAGTGCCCTTCATAGCGACGAGCAGCGCATGCTCGCAGGAAAACCGATTGACCTACAGCCGGCACCTGAGGCAGGGTGGCGCCCTGGGACTTGCCTGTGTCCAGACATTGCGGACCCCTCCCGGTTGCTCGTCTCCGTAGGACAGGTTGAATTACGCGACGGACGCAGCATGCGGCAGGCGTCCTTAACCGACTACTTCGAGGCACTGCATCGATTGACGCAAGGTGCGGCCCCACCCATTGGTGACAGCTCGCCGCTGTTCTTTCCGGTGCGCCGTTTCAATCCGGGTGCATTGGTGCTACACGATGGCTCAAGCCTCTTCGAGCGACTCTGTGCCATAGCGAGCCTCGTTGTGGTCGAAGATGTCGACCTTGCCCCAACGCTATTGATGCGGCATCTTGAGGACCACCATCTCGGAGGCCTGGCCGCTTCGGACGCTACGAACCGACGGCGCGCTCACTCCAGCCATTTGCTCTGTGTGGCTGGCCGGGATCGCGCTTCGTGTTTGCCGGGGAGGCGCCTGTGGTAAACGTCTGCTTCATCGACCGACGCGGAAGCGTCCTGACGCCGTCGGGGCTGGCGTGCCTGTCGGGGGTGCCCACGGTCAATATCTCCAGCGGCTGTGCGCACGGGTGCATCTACTGCTACGGGCGCGGGTATTCGCGGTATCCAGGCGAGGGCTTCGTCCGAGTGTACCGCGATACGGCCCGGCGCGTGGCGGGAGAACTCGCCCGCAAACGCAGACGGCCGACCTCGATCTACTTCTGCCCGTCCTGCGATGCCTTCCAGCCGGTTGAGGCTGTGCTCGACCAGTCCTACGCCGCCATGGCGGCCGTTCTGGAAGCCGGCGTCGATGTCGAATTCGTGACGAAGGGGACCGTCCCGGCGCGGTTCCTCGACCTCTTCGCCGGGCACCGGGGGCAAGTGGGGTGCCAGGTCGGCCTGACGACGCTGGACCATTCGCTTCGGCGAACGCTGGAACCGCATGCTGCCCCGGTAGCCGAACGGCTCGCCAGCATCTCGCGGCTTCGGGAGGTCGGCGTGTCGGTCGGGGTCCGCGCCGACCCTCTGATTCACGGCGTGACGGACGGGGACGCGAACTTGGCGGCTCTCCTCGCGGCGTGCCGGGACCGCGGCGTGACTGACCTGGCGGCGAGTTACCTCTTTCTCCGTCCGGCCGTCACGGCCTCTATCAACCGGCACGTGGCGGATGCGGCCCTCGCGGAGCGCATCCTCTCGCCCTACGCCGACGGCGCGCGCTTTCGGCTGCGTGGCGGCGCGAGCGGCGGCTTGGCACTGCCGGAGGCGATCCGCCGCGAGGGGTTCGACCGCCTGGGGCAACTTGCGGCCGACGCCGGCATCCGGGTTCACCTTTGTGGCTGCAAGAATGCCGACCTCACGACCGACCGGTGCCACCTCGTTCGCCATGCCAAAGTCGATTCGGCCGGCGGGCGGGTGCAAACGGCATCGCTGTTTCCGTTCGAAAAACGCTGATTTCGGGGCCTCGCTGTTAACCGCCCGGTTGTGGATGAGTCAGGGCGATTTTGAGCCACAATCAATCTTGCGGAATAATCGGCAAGTCTGAGTTAACGCAAACGCCGGAGGGCCAAGGCTCTCGGGGGAGGATGTCCCCATCGTAGTTGAAGGTCGGTGGCGGCTCCGGGGTTCATGTTAACCGACCTTTCGCGATGCGGCAACCTGTTTGCCGCACTCGGCATCGTCCAGGTACGCCTTCAGGATCCAGAGATGCTGATAGCCCATGATGCGGCGGAAGCGTTGCTCGGTCGCCAGCCACGCCGTCGCCGCCCACCGCAGGGCCATCGCCCCATCCCGCCACCGCGTCACCCGCCGCGTCCGTTGCCGCACGCCCGACTGCGGCGACTCGATCAGGTTCGTCGTCGCCAGGCACCGACGCAGCGCCGGCGGCAGGCCCAGGGCATTCACGGTGAACGTCTCCTCCAGCCCTTCCCGCAGGCTCGCCGCCGCCGAGGGGTGCTCCACCTGGAGCCACTCGGCCTGTTTCCGCAGCCGGGCCATCCCCTCGGCCGGCTCCAGCCGGTACGCCGCCCGCATCGCCGCCTTCACCTGGTCCCGCAGGTGCTTCGGCACGTGATCGCAGACGTTGCGGACCTTGTGGGCCCGGCACCGCTGAACCGGGTCCTCTGTCCCGTAGACCGCGTCCACGGCCGCCCGCAGGGCCTTCGAGCCGTCGATGACGAACAGCCGCCGACGGCCGCCCTCGACCCCGGCCGGCTTCACGCCCCGGGCCACCAGGTCCTCCAGCAGCGCCTTGGCCGCCGCCGCGTTCTCGCTCGCCCCCTCCACGAGCCCCAGGACGTGTTTGCGG
>JAWODB010000216.1:0-51174 GCA_046483505.1 Phycisphaerae bacterium | reverse complement strand
ATCGGCCACGGCGAGGCCGGCTGGTGGCTCTACCGCGTCGAGGTGACCGCCGGCCAGACACCCCAGGACGCCCAGCACGAGGACGGCACCGTGTGGGTCTGGGACTTTGAGGTCGCGCCGCTGCAGTAGCATCACACCTCCCCTTGCGCCCCGGCACCCACCGGGGCGCCTCTCCGGGCCGAGAAGCCAGTTGCCCGCCAATCGACGTAAGCCGCACGGCACCTCGCACCGCCCGAGCGGACCCCGAACTGGACCTGGCGCACCCGGCCGTAACCCGTGACGCGACATGGTGACTTGCGAATTGCGCAAGTGGCCATCGCAGCCCGGTGGAAAGCCGCCGTCCAGTCCCAAGCCAAGACGTTGTACCTGGGCTGGCTCCAGAAACCTGCCAACGGGAGACTTGCCGAACCCGGCGGCAAACGATAAAGTCCCCTCTGATAGCGGAATCACGACGGCGTTTTGTCGTGGGCGTCAACCACGGGTGTTCGACGAGCCAAGCAAGGTCGATATGATGCGGCGCGAGGAAGACGAAGTCGATCTCATGAAGCCGGAGTTCCAGGAGATGCCGTCGTCGCGGGCCATCCTGGCCATGCTGCGGCGGCTCTCGGAACGGTTCCAGGACACGCCCGGTGAAACGACAGACGTAGAGTGGACGGCCTTCCGGGCACTGGCCAAGGCCGGCGCCGCCGAGGGGATCATGCGGACCACGTGCACCTACGCCGACGCGGAAGGGCCGTGCACCGAGTACTTCCGGGTGCGGGGGGACTATCCGTCGGCCATGCCCGACCGGCCGGTCCTTCGGTCGGAGCCGTTCGAGAGCGCCTTGGTCCGAGCCCGGCTGACGACCGTCGGCGTGCGGTGGGCAGAGTACCTGCGGGAAGAGCAGGCGAAGTCGCCCCAAAGGGTTCGTGGCTTCGTTCTTCAACTGCTACAGGACGCCGCCAAACAGCCGGGCAGCGCTCAGCGCGTGCCCGCGCCGGATACCATCTCGGAAGATTCAGGTGCCGGGGCACCGACGGAGGCGGAACCTGAGGAAGACTACGCGGACAGCGACACCCCCGAAATCCCCTCAGCCGACGAGCGCCAAGACGAGACGCCTGAGGACGCGGATGAACTGGAGGTCGGCCTGCCCGAGGTCGACCCTTTCGACAAACGCGTTGTCCACTGGTTCGGACGGCGGCTCTACCTCGGGCGCAACACGCAGATCAGCCGACTGTTCTGGCTCCTGGCCCGGCATCTCGGGCGTCCGAACGATCTTGCTGAGGTGCAGCGAACTGTTTTCGGCCATGCGGCCGACCCGGAAGATGAGGATTTCAAGAGGGTCATGCGCCAGGTCCGCTCAGTCGTGTCGAAACTCCGGAAACAGTTGCGGGAACACGGACTCGATACTCACGTCATGATTCTGCACGAAGGGGCGGGCGAGTTGCCCGCCTACACGATGGTCCGCCGTTTCGGATAGTTCCAACGCCCTTCTGGCCCTCCAACGCCCGGGTTCACCGGGTTTCTTTTCGATTTCTCCGAAAAGGTCACGCGATTTCCTGATTTCGGTCATCCCCTTTCTCCCACTCCCTAATAGAAGGCCGACGCGACGACGGCCGTCACCGCACCCACGAGCAAAGGGGAAAGAGATGCAGCAACTGACCGTCTCA
The DNA here is from genome assembly GCA_046483505.1 of Phycisphaerae bacterium. Classification (GTDB taxonomy): domain Bacteria; phylum Planctomycetota; class Phycisphaerae; order FEN-1346; family FEN-1346; genus BS750m-G62. The sequence continues at coordinate 49,525 of JAWODB010000216.1, read as the reverse complement.
GGCGCAGCCCGCCGGCTCAAGGCCCGGCCAAGGGACATCTCGGACCTGTTCTACCGCCGGCACCTGCGGGACGATTTGTGTCCCATCGTGGGGGGCCGCCGGCTCATTCCCGAGACGTACCTGCCCATGATCGCCGCCGCCCTCCGGCGACGGGGTCGGCCCGTAGCCGCGGAGGACCTTTACCCACGGCCCCCGAGCGACGCCGAACATGTCAGTCCGGCAGTGCGCCACCGGAGCGCCAGCGACTTGCTGGCCGCGGAAGGGGGTGAGCGGTGATCGCCGAAGCACCCCCCGTCGAACACGTCGGCCGGTTCGGTCTGTCGGTGGCAAAGGCCGACCCCACGCCGGAGACCGCCGCCACATGGTCCCGCCGCGCCGAGGCCCTGGCGGCCTGGCTCCTGGCGGAGTGGAAACGGGAGGGGGCCGGCAATGTCGGTTCCGCCGGCCGTCCCCAACGGAAACCGGGCGGGCGGACGTCGTCGATGAACTGACTCGGCGCTCGCCGGGGGGACGTCATGGACCGGCCCTCGGTGATCTGGCGGCGCTGAAGCAGGGCAGCGCCAACCGGCCACTCGTCAGACAATGAACTGCCTTTCTTAGGAGATGAACCGGATGGTGATGGTAGCAGCCACATGCGACCAACTCTTGAGCAGCGAACCGCAAGAACGGCAAGATCACGCGGAGAGCGTCCCCGACTCGGTGGCGCTTGAGTTCCACCCCGCCGCGAACGAGTTCCCGCTGCTCGATGAGGGACGGATCGACGAACTCGCCGACGACATCCGAGCCCACGGGCAGCGCGAGCCCATACGCACGCACCGCAGCCTCATCGTGGACGGGCGGAACCGGTACCTGGCGTGCCGAAAGGCGGGCGTCGAGCCGCGAGTCGAACGGTTGCCGAAGGACGCCGACCCGTTCGCGTATGTCTGGAGCGTCAACGGCGAGCGCCGCGACCTGACCCAGGACCAGCGGTACCTGATCTGGAAATCGTGCGCACAGAAGTCGGGCAAGTGGCAGGCCGAACAGCAACGACTCCGGGAGGGGGCCAACCGGGCGCGCAGCGAATCCCAGAAAGGCATCCCCAAACCCAGGGCGACGGAACGTCCGGCCACAGGTTGTGGACGGTCGTCCGTGGCGCCTCGCGGTCGGGGCAGCGCCCTCCGGGCCGCAGCCAGCAGGACCAACCGGGGTGCCGTCGAACGCATGGACCGGCTCCAGCGAGAGCGGCCCGACCTGGCCGACAAGGTGCGGACCGGCGAGGTCACCTCCGCCGAGGCGATGCGGCAGGTGACCCGCCCCCACGTCGCTCACAACGCCGGCGACAACGAGTGGTACACGCCGGCCGAGTACGTCGACCGGGCCCGGCGGGTGATGGGCGGTATCGACCTCGACCCCGCCTCCAGCCCGGCCGCGAACGAGGTGGTGCGGGCCCAGCGCATCTTCACGGCCGACGACGACGGCCTCGCCCGGCGCTGGTCGGGCCGGGTGTTCATGAACCCGCCGTACGCGCAGCCGCTGGTGCAGCAGTTCACTGAGAAACTCCTCGCCCACCACCGCGCCGGCGACGTGCCCCAGGCCGTCGTGCTCGTCAACAACGCCACCGAGACGCGGTGGTTCCAGACGCTCCTGGGTGTGGCCTCGGCCGTGTGCTTCCCCGCCGGCCGCGTCCGCTTCTGGCACCCCGAGAAGACCTCCGCCCCGCTCCAGGGGCAGGCCGTGCTGTACTGCGGTCACAACGTGGATGCATTCGCCGGGGAGTTCCGGGAACTGGGGAGCGTGTGCCATGTCGCGAGATAATGGTGCCAATCCGATGCGGTGGGATTGCCGGACCCGCGGTGGGATTGCCGGACCCAAGGGTGCTTCAACCTCAAGAAGCGGCCCAAGATCGAGCGGTTCGCCGACTGTCTGCCCGGCCGAATCGCCTTCACCGACGTCGACGGCGTCATCGAACTCTGCGGCAACTTCCTGTACTTGGAATGGAAGTCGCATCAGGACCTCGGCGGCGGCCAGCGCATCCTGTTCGAGCGGCTGACGGCGCTGTGCACGGCTTCCGTGTAATCTGTCGGAACGGACCCTGCGAAAGGAGTTTGTCGGCTCGTGGCGCTCGCAAACACACCATCCGGGCCGTGGTATCGCTGTCACGCCTCCCTCGCCGCCGACGGCCGGTGGCGACGATGGCGGTTCGCGCCGACGACGTCGGCGGCGCTGGCCCGCGCGCGACACGACGCCCGTCGGCGGGACCGCGTCCTCTTCGCCAGCGTTCAGACGTTTGCGCCGCCGGTCGGTGCGGCGGGGAACCTGACGTGGCGGTCGGTCCGCGACCAGTACCGCGGCCCGGACGCCTTACCGCACCGGGCACCACTGTACTTCGACATTGACGCCGAGGACCTCGACGCGGCGCTGGACCTCGGCCGACACCTGGTCGGCTTCTTCATCGACAACCTCGGCCTCCCCGAGCCTGCCGTGCGGGTCTGGTTCAGCGGCTCGAAGGGATTTCATCTCCTGGTCAGTGCGGCGGCGCTCGGCATCGAGCCGAGCCCGACACTGACGATGGACATGAAGGCCGTGGCGGTCGGACTGGCCCGGCACGTGGCGGCTCACGGCGCGCCCGCCCCGGGAACGGACGCGTCGGTCTACTCGCTACCCCGGATGCTGCGGGCGGCCGACGAGGCGAACCGGCGAAGCGGGCTCTACAAGGTGGAGCTGAGGCACAAGGAACTGCTCGAGCTGTCCACCTCGGCGATCCAGGACCTGGCCCGCTCGCCCCGCGGACCGCGTTGGTGTCCGGAGGACCTGGCGCTTCAGCCGGTCCCGGAGGCCGTCGCCTGGTGGGCCGAGCAGGTGCGAAAGGCCCGTCAGCCGCGGGAATTCCGTCGTCGGACGGCTGCCTTGGCCGGCGTCAAGGTCCGGCCGGACGGGTTCGCCGTGGACCGGCTCCGGACGCAGGACGCGCCGGCGTGTATCCGCCAAATGCTCGCGGCGGTCGTGCCGGGCGGGCGGCGGAACCGGTGCGAACTCCAGATCGCCTGCTGGGCCAAAGGGGCGGGGCTCTCGCAGGAGGACGCCCTGGCGATGCTCGGCCGGTGGACCGCCCGTAACCGGCCGGACCTCGGCGCCGGGGCGGCGACCCGCAAAGCCGCCTCCATCGTCGGCACGGTCTACGGGGGCGCCCGGTACGGGTTCAGCTGCGCCGCCGCCCGCGTGGCGGCCCGCGAGGCGCGTCTCGCACCGGATTGCCGCTCATGCCGGGCCATCCGCCGCCGGTCCCTGAAACAACTCGCCTCGCTCCGGGAGGCCGCCGACGCGCAGTGGGTGCCGCCGCGACGTATCGAACTGGAGGAGGCCCGTGCCCGAATCACCACCTCGCTCACCGCCGTCTTCGCCCGCGTCGCCGCCGACCGCCACGCTCGTCAGGACGCCGCCGGGGACCGGGAAGACGTACGCCGTCCAGCATTTGCTTGCACGGACGTGGGAACGCGCGATGTATATCACGCCGACACATGACCTGGCGAAACAGGTCCGCCGCGACCTCCTGGCCCGCGGTCTGCCGGTTCATTATTGGCGGGAGGGCCCGGTGCCGGAAGACGAGTGCCCGCACATGGCCTTGGTCGAGTTCTTCCGCGAGTTCGGGTACGTCATCCGGTGGGGCCCGTGCCTGGAGTGCGATCAGCGTCGCGCGTGTGCCTACCGCAACGTCTACATCAGTAAACGGAACGAGTCGGCGCCCGTCCTGGTTCTGACCAGTTGGCACCTCCGGCGCCCGGACCTGTGGGCCCTCAAGGCCACCCGGTGCCGGGACCTCGTGATCCTCGACGAGGACGCCCTCGGCGCCCTGACCGCCCCGGTGACGCTGACCGGCGAGCGGCTCCAGGGGTTCATCGACCAACTTTGGGCCGTCCGCTACCTGCTGAGCGCGGACATCTCGAACGAGGACGGCGAGGTCTTCGCCTGGCTCACCCGCCGGCTGAGGAAACCCGAAGAGGGGGACGAGGCCTTGTTGGCCCTGACGGACATCTTCCGCCGGGCGGCGCTCGACCTGCTGCGGGCCTGCGCCGGAGCCGGTCACGGCCGCTGGGTGCCGTCACAGGAGGTGCTCGTCCAGGACATCAACGCCTACGACCGCGGCCTGCTCGAAAGCGAGGCCCTCTTCGACCGTCTGCTCCGCTGCGCCTACGCCGAAGCCCGCCGCAGGACGGCGCTGCCGAACATCCTGGCCGAACTCCGCGAACTCCTCCTCTCGCCCCGGCCCGTCCACCTCTCCAGCGGAGCGGTCCGCTGGACGCACCGGGCGAACCTGCCCCGGGACCGGCACGTCCTTCTGCTGGACGCGACGGCCGAACCGGAGGTCGTCGAGGGCGTGCTGAAACGCCCCGTGCAGGTCGTCGAGACCTCGCCGGTCCGCCAGCGGGCCCGTATCGTCCAGATCATGGACCGCGTCGGTACCCGCAACGCCGCCCGCAAGGACCTGGCGAGCGAGGAGAGCTGGATTCGAGGGCTCGCCACCGCCGTCGCCCGCCGACACCGGGACGAAGGCCTCCTCTGTATCACCTTCAAGCAAGACGAGGAGTCGCTCCAGAACCTCCTGGACCGCGTACACGGGCGTGCCGCGGTGGTGCATTACGGGGCCCTCCGCGGCCTGAATGCCTACAGCGCCTACGAGGTCGCCCTGATCCTGGGCCGACCCATGCCGAACGAAGCGGGTCTCCAGCTCCTGGCCGTGGCCGCCTTCGGCCAAGAGGCCCTGTCGGCGGACCTGACCGCCCCGCCGCTCCAGTGGCAGATCAGCCGGCACCGGATCGGTCCCGACCTCTGGACCATCCGGCACCAGCAGTACCCGGACCCGCAGTGGGCGGCCGTGTGGCGGCACGTGGTCACCGGGGAGCTGTTGCAGGCCGTCGGACGGCTGCGACCCCTGACGAACCCGGCCACCGTCTACGTGGCCACGAACGAGCCCTTGCCGGGCACCCTGGAACTCGTCGGCGCCTACGCCGGGGAGATCTTCCCGTCCATGGCCCTCTCGGGCCGCCGGAGCGACTTCGCCCAGCGGGTCCAGGCCTATGCCCGGACGATGCAGGCGATTCGCAGCGAGGGCGGGGACCCGACCAACGCCGCCGTCTGCAACCGCCTGGGCCTGAAGCCCCCGAACGGCCTGCGATACAGGCCGCTGGCAACGCTGATCGCCGACCAGCCGCCTGAAACCGCCTCTGGAGGCGCACTATCGTGAATAAAACGGTCTCCCAATGCGCGCGAGCCCCTCCGGGCATTATCACTTACCGTATAGGGTCTTATACGGTAAGTGATAACCTCGCCGGAGAGACCGCGGGCCGAAGGGCCGTCAACGCTGTGCGGCCGGAGCGCTTTGGGCGGTCTGGTCCGGTCGTGTCTACGTGAATCGCCGTTCGAGTTCGTTCCCAGAAAGGAAACAGTTCATGGACGGAAGGGTGTGTCTGACGTGCGAGTACTTCCACCAGCAAGAGGCGTTCGGCGAGTGCGGTAACGTGCACATCCGCTGCCGCCTCGGCTCAGGCGGTCAATGTCGGCGACATCCACCTGTCGCGCGGCTGACCTATCAGGGCACCCACGATGAACACCGCCCCGGCATCTGGCCCATCGTCTACGCCTCGGGCTGGTGCGGCCATTATCGGCCCGGGACCCGGCCGTTCGCGTCGCCATCCACGGCGGCGGCAACGCGCACACCGGCGGGCACGGTGGCGGAGAGGACCTGACCTGTGACCGCAAGCGGCCTGCCGGTCTCACTGGGGAACTCCCCAGTGAGGATGTCGCAAATGGTAATTCGCCATGTGTAGCTACAATGACGCTACCCGCCCAAAGATGCGGCACAGACGCATTCCATTCGCAGACCGGGCTATATGCAACCGATGCTGCTTGTAAGCCCCTATGCAATAGGTACTTCCGGGCGATGACCTTTTTCGAGGGCCGCGGAACCAGTCGCGGTGGTAGAGAGAGTTTCTTTGGGTGCGGAAAACTTTAGCCGTAACGCGCACGCCGCCGGAGGCAGGCACGGAGTGTTCACCATCCTGACCCGCGAGAGGCTCCTGGAGATGACGTGGCGGCGCTACGGCGACGGCCGCGGCTGCTACCGGCGGGTCTGCCTCATGTGCCGCAAGGTGTTCTACGCCGGCCGCCCCGAGGCCCGATATTGCCGCGGTGCGTGCCGCCAGCGGGCCTACCGCAGGCGGCTGCGTCTTCGCCGGCAATCCGCCCTGATGCCGCCCGCGGAATGAGCAGGCGTGTCGTGGTGGTCGTGTGTGAGAAGCAGGGCGCAGGGCCGAGAACGGCGGCTACTGCGGTAGTGGCCGACTTGTGGCTAGCACCTGCCGAATTGCGGTTGACCTAAGGCCCGCCGCCAGAGCCGCGGCCCACTGCGTCGGGTGAGGGTTGTGGCGGTCACGGCCCGTCTGGACCTTTTGCCTCCGGCGAGGCCCTCGGACCCCGGACGGGCCGGGAATTGACTGGATTCACCGGCCCCCACGAGCAAGGGTCAAGCCACGGCCGGGTCGGCCGACAGCATGAAGGAGGAAGCGGATGGCAAGGAAGCAAAGCGTGAAGGCGGTGGGATACGCCCGCCGATCGACGGACCACCAGGAACGCAGCATCCCGGACCAGCAGGCTTACGTCCAGCGCTGGGCCGACGAGCACGGGTACACCCTGCTGCGGTGGTACACCGACGACGCCGTCTCGGGCACGTCCGTCCGTGGCCGGGAGGCGTTCGAGCGGCTCGTCCACAACGCCGAGAACGGACGGGACTTCGAGGCCGTGCTCGTCTACGACGTCTCCCGCTTCAGCCGGGGCGGCACGAACGAGACCGGCTACTACGTGTACCGGCTCCAGCAGGCGGGCGTGGAGGTGGTGTTCACCGCCGAGGGCATCCCGGCGGGCGAAGAGGGCGAACTGCTTCAGGGCGTCAAGTCCTGGCAGGCCCGCCAGTACAGCGTCAAACTTTCCCGCGACTGCATCCGCGGGACCGTCTCGAGCATTACGGTCAAACGCAGCGCCCCCGGCGGCCGGCCGCCCTACGGGTACGACAAGCAGTTCCTCACCGCCGACGGGCAGGTGCTGCGGACCCTCCGGTACCTGCCGGACGGCCGAAAACAGGAGTTCGACGCCCAAGGCCGACACGTCCGCTACATCGCCGGCGACGAGGGCCTCGGCAAGGCCCGCTCCGACGTCATCCGGTATGTGCCCGGCGACGAGCGGCGCGTCGCAACGGTCCGACGCATCTTCGAGATGTGCTGCCAGGGGTACGGGTTCCGCAGCACCGCCATCGCGCTGAACGACGACGGCGTGCCGGGCCCGACCGGCAGGCGATGGTACCACAGGCAGATCAAGCTCATGCTCATCAACCCCGTCTACCGCGGGGCGCTGTGCTTCAACAAGACGTGCCACGCCAAGTTCCACGGCATCGACTCCGAGGGCCGGCCACGCCCCAGACGCGCCAAGGCTCAGAAGCGGAACAGCCGGGACCAGTGGATCGTCGTCGAGGACGTGCACGAGCCGCTGGTGAGCAAGGAGACGTTCGAGAAGGCCCAGGCCGAGATGGCCCGCCGCCGCGACGCCAAGGGCAAGGCCCGTCCCTCGCACCGGTACCTCCTGTCGGGCCTCCTGAAATGCACGCACTGCGGCATGAACCTGTGGGGCGCCACCTTGACGCTGTATCATAACGAGACGCGGCGGCGCTATTACGTGGACGCGGGGTACCGGCGGTATGGACCGGCGGTGTGCAAGTCGAACGCCATCCAGGCCGAACCGCTCGATGCGTGGGTGCTCGGCAAAGTCCGCAAGATGCTCCTGGCGGACACCGAGGCCACGGAGGCGGCCGTGGACGCATTCGTCCGGGCCGCCATGGCCGGTCACACGTCCGGCGCCGACGTGGAGGCCATCGAGAAGGAACTCGCGGCCGTCACGAAGCGCATCAAGACGACGGTCGCCATGCTTGCCGACCCGGACCTCGAAGACATGGACGAACTGAAGACGGCGCTCGTGGACCTGAAACGGCGGCGCGAGACGCTGGAGGCCCGGAAGGAAGACGCGGCCGGCGCGCAGGGAAAGCTGGTCAACGAGGCGGCGCTCCGTGAGTGGGCCACCGGGAAACTCGAGCGGCTGGGTGAGGCGGTGGAAGGGAACCTGTCGCCGCTGGAGACGCGGCGGGTGGTGCACGCTTACATCGACCGCATCGACATCGACCCGGACACCTGCACCGGCACGTTGTTCATTGTGCCGGACGCCATGGCGCTTCTTGAGACCGAATCCACAAGACGAGGAAACCTCGGCTTCGCGGTAACCCCGAAAACGGCGGTTTTCGGCTTCCGGATCGTCGATTCTGACGCGTGAGGGACGATTTGGAGGTCGAATGTTAAAATGGGTAAGGCAAAACGCGCGACTTTTGCCCCGCTTTTTTCCGAAACGCGCGAAAACGCGCCAAAAATGCCCCGGGAATTTCGGCTTTTTTCTTAGCATCGACGCCGGACTATATGAATTAAAAACGCGGAAAGACGGGCAACAGGCAACCGGCAACAGGCGGCCGAATGCGGAACGCGGAATGCGGAACGAACGGGAACAGCAACGACAACGGCACGAGCGGCGGGGTGGCGTCGAGGGGGCGGAACCGCCCGTGTTCGCCGGCCCGCTTGCGGGCCGCGTGCCGTCGCCCACAGGCCGGAGGCCTGCTTGGGCATTTGGCATTGGTCATGGGGCATTCCGTCGAAGCCGGACGGCAAAGCGGCGGCAGTCCATAGACGGCCACGGCGAGATTCCCGTTCGACTCGGCCTGCGGCTCGCTCAGGGCAGGCTTCGTCGGCCTGACGGCCTCCTCAGAATGACAGCGCTTCGCTCGCGGCCCCTGGCTCGCGGCTCGTCGCTCGCGACGCCGTCACTTCTTCAGCCGTTTCCGCAACTGCCTGGCGGTGCGGGTGTTGAGGATGTCCTTCTTCTCGAGCCATCCCCGCCGGGCCACGCCGACACCCAGGGCCATGAAGTCGAGGTCGGCGACCTTGTGGGCGTCGGTGCCCAGGGTGAACTGGACGCCGGCGTCGCGGGCCCGTTTGACGTGCGTGTCCGGCAGGTCGAGGCGGTCGGGCTGGGCGTTGATCTCGATCCAGACGCCGCGGGCGCGGCAGGCGTCGAAGAGACGGTCGAGGTCGAGCGGCAGGGGGTCGCGCTGGCCGATGACCCGCCCCAGCGGATGGCCCAGGCAGTGGACCACACCGCTCTCGACCGCCGCCACGTACCGGTCGGTCATCTTGTCGCGGTCGAGGTTCCGGTCGTAGTGGATGCTGGCGACGACCCAGTCGAGGGACGCGAGCGTCTTCTCCTGGAGGTCGAGTTGGCCGCTCTTCAGCACGTCGACCTCGATACCGGCCATGAGCCACAGGTCGTCGAGGTCGTCATCCACCTCGCGGATGGCGTCGGCGTGCCTGCGTGCCGCGTCGTCGTCCAGGCCGCCCGCCATCGTCACGCGCTTGGAGTGGTCCGTGATGGCGAAGAACTGGTAGCCGCGGTCGGCGGCGGCGCGGGCCATCTCGCGGATGGTATTGGCGCCGTCGGTGGCGTCGGTGTGGGCCTGGAGGTCGCCGCGGATGTGCTTCGCCTCGACGAGGTCGGGCAGGTCGCCGGAGTCGGCGGCCTCGATTTCGCCGCGGTCCTCCCGGAGTTCGGGCGGCACCCACTCCAGGTTCAGGCGATGGTAGACGGACTCCTCGGTCTTGCCGGCGAGTTGGCGGTCGTCCTTCGTCAGGCCGTACTCGTTGAGTTTCCAGCCGCGGTCGACGGCCCGTTTGCGGAGGCCGATGTTGTGGGCCTTCGACCCGGTGAAGTACATGAGGGCGGCGCCGAAACCGGGCGGCTCGAAATATCGGAAATCCACCTGGAGGCCGCTCGCCAGGCGCACCGTGACGCGTTCCGTGCCGCGGCTCGCCACCTCGTCGATGGCGCCGTACCTGAGGATGGCCTCGGTCGCTTCATCGCGGTCGGACGCCTGGACGAGGATGTCGAGGTCGCCGACGGTCTCCTTGCGGCGGCGAAAACTGCCGGCCACCTCCCACCGCTTGACGGCGCCCAGGCCGTCGAGGTGCCGGCCGAGCGACTCCACGTGGTCGGCGGCGGCCTTGTACAGGAACCGGCCGGAGGCGGCCTCCAGGGTCTTGAGGCCCTTGAGGAGTTTCTCCTCGGTCTTGGCGCCGAAGCCTTCCAGGCCGCGGACCTTCTCCCTCTCGCACGCCTTCCTCAGGTCGTCGAGCGACTCCACGTCCAGTTCGCGGTGGAGTTGCATGGCCTTGCGCGGCCCGAGGTTGGGCACGCGCATCAGGTCGACGAGGGCGGGCGGCACTTTTTGGCGCATCTCTTCCAGGCGCCGGCAGGTGCCCGTGTCGAGGATTTCGTGGATCTTCTCGGCGGTGCTCTCGCCGATGTTCGGGAGGTCGGAGAGGTCCTTGCCCCGGTCGAGGAGGTCTTCGAGGCGCTCCGAGAGGTCGCGCACCGTCCGCGCCGCCGACCGGTACGAGCGGATGCGGAACGCGTTGCCCTCGTCCAGTTCGATGAGGTCGGCGATCTCGTCGAAGATCTCGGCAACCTGGGCGTTTTCCATGGGCGGCTTTCCGTGCAGACCGTGCCGGCGCTACTTGCCCAGGACGAACGTCACCTTCATGTCGACGCGGTAGGCGGTGACCTGGCCGTCCTCGACGACCACCTTCTGTTCCTTGACCCAGGCGCTCTGGATGTGCTTGACGGTCTCGGCGGCCTTGGCGATGCCTTCGCGGGCGGCGGCCTCGAAGCCGTCAGGCGATTCGGCACTGATCTCGATGACTTTGGCGACGGACATGGCGTTCTCCTTCGGCTGTGATTCCGGCGAACGTTCTCGCGGCCCGGCCGACGTCCCTCCGCCGGACCATCCCCCACTGTAACGCGGGGGGCGGCCCGGCTGCAACCGGGCCCGGCCCCATGTGGGGATGGTGAATGCGCGGGAGTCCGGGACGGGGAAAACCCCTCCCGGCGGCCCGGCCGCCGGCCGAGAAACCGCTCAGCCCAGCCGCTCGGGACGGGCGTCCGCGTACCCGTTTAAGACGTCCTCGAGCATGGCGCGGGCGCGCTGGGCCTCGGCGGAGAGGTCGGCGGCCTTGTCGGCGAGGGGATGTTTCTCCAGGGGGTCCGCGGCCACGTCGTAGAACCGGCCGTCCCGGTACAACTTGTACCGGCGGGTGCGGGCGAAGACCTTCGCCTTCTTGCGTTTGCCGGACCGCGAATACCAGCAGTAGATCCACTCGCGCGGATTGCCTTCCTTGCCCCGGATTTGCGGAAGGAAGGAGCGGCCGTCGATGGCGAGTGTCTCGGGGACGCGGGCGCCGGCGGCGTCGCAGAGCGTGGGCAGAACGTCGCTGAAGTCCACGAGGTCGTCGCACACGCGGCCGCCCTCCGCCCCGGCGGGCCAGCCGACGATGAGCGGCACGCGGGTGCCGGCGTCGGCCGTCGAGCCCTTGGCGCCGGCCACCTTGCGGCCGTCCATCTCGGAGACGACCGGCTTGTCCGTCCCGTTGTCGCCGGTGAAGAGGACGAGGGTGTTCTCGCCCGCGCCGGCCTCCCGGAGCGTGCGCAGAATCTTCCCGACGATCTTATCCATGTAGGTGACCATATCACCGAAATACTTCGGGTCGCCCTTGTAGGTCTTCGAGCCCCGGCTCGCGGGGTCCCAGTCGGGGGAGTCGGGCGTCGGCTCGAACGGGCAGTGCGTCAGGATCATCGGGTAATAGACGAGGAACGGCCCGTCCTTGTGGCGGCGGATGAAGTCGCAGGCGAAGTCGCTGACCACGTCGGGCCCGTACTCGCCATCGGTGTAGTCGACCCGCTTGCCGTTCACCTCCAGGCCGGGGTTGGGGTAGCGGCCGGGGCGGCGGTTGAGTTGCCAGAGGCAGTACTCGTCGAAGCCGAAGCGGCGGGGCCCGTCGAACCCGCCCTCGAGTTGCCACTTGCCGACCACGCAGGTGGCATAGCCGGCCCGCTTCAGCAGGTTCGCGAACGTCGTTTCCTTCGGGTCGAGCAGGCCGAACCGGACGTAATTGCGGACGTTGTAGATGCCCGTCATGATCTTGACGCGCGACGGCGTGCACAGCGGCTGGGCGTAGCCGTGCTCGAACCGGAGGCCGCGCTCGGCCATCCGGTCGAGGACCGGCGTCTTGTACGACGTGCCGCCGTTCGCCCCGATGGTCTCGTAACCGAGGTCGTCGGCCATGATGAGGACGATGTTGGGCTTGCCGCCCGAGCCGGCGGCGCCGGCCGCCCGTCCGCCGGAAGCGGCCCATGCGGCCAGCCCCGCGGCGGCGGTCGTGCGAAGAAAGCGGCGGCGAGAGACGCTCGGCTTGGCCATGGACAATCCTCCCTGCTTCCGTCCCGGCGGCGGCATCGTGCCTGACGCCGCGATTATACGAGGTCCAACCCGCCGAACGCCAGGACGGACCGCCCCGGTCCGTCTGCAATAGCCGCCCCCGTCCCGCGTTGTACCTCCCGAGCGCCTGCCCGGAGCGAGGGGCGCAGGGGGTCCATCCCCACGGCGGCTACTGAGCCAGGTAAAACTGATGTCCGTGGTTGTCATTCTGAGGAGCGGCGAAGCCGCGACGAAGAATCTCGCCTTGACGCCGTTCGCACGGCGAGATTCTTGGGTCCCGCAAGGGGGACCTCAGAATGACAGCCTTGCACCATAAGGACATTGCTCTTGCGGGGCTCAGCAAAGGGGGTCGCGGCCGTTCACATCGAGTGCAGACGCCGCCGCGACGCCGAAACCTCCGCAACCTCGGAAGAAATCCCATGCCGCCGGCAACTAAACGGGTGTGGAACGAGCCGCGAGTGAATCCCGACCCCGAACCGCCGCAGCCGACGGACGCCGCCCTGCTGGCGCGGGCCCGCGGCGGCGACGATGCCGCCTTCCACGCCCTCGTCGACCGGCACGCGCCGGGCCTGTATGTGGCGGCGGTGTCGCTCGTCGGCCGCGCCGCCGACGCCGAGGACCTTCTCCAGGAGACGTTCACGGGCGCGTTCCGCGGCCTGGCGCGGTTCGAGGGCCGCTCGTCCGTCAAGACGTGGCTGACGGCCATCCTCGTGCGGCGGGCGGCGATGCACCGACGCCGGGCCCGCCGCAAGGACGCCCGCCTCGTCCATCTCAGCGCCGCCGCCGACACGGCCGCGGGCCGGCCGCCGGTGACGGGCACCGTGGATGCGCGGCTCGACGTGATGGACGCCATCCGGTCGCTCCGGCCGGAGCATCGCGAGGCGATCGTCCTCCGCGAACTCCAGGGCCTCGCGTACGACGAGATGGCCGAGGCCCTCGGGGTGCCGCGCGGCACGGTGGAGTCGCGGCTGTTCCGTGCCCGGCAGGCCCTGCGGGAGCGGTTGGGGGATTACCTGGACTGACCGCCCCGGCGGGCGCGGGGCGTCGCGCGGGCTGCGCGGTGGGGCTCCGTACCCACCGCGGGCCGGTATTCGTTACGGGCGTCGCGCGGCGGGTGCGGAGACCCGCCGCGCCCTCGCCGTATGACACATAAGGTTCGACCCATGGGCACATGTGACAACGAACGGCGCCTCTCCGCCTACCACGACGGCGAGTTGACCGGCGAGGAGCGGGCGGCGATGGAAGCCCACCTCCGCCGGTGCCCGCAGTGCGCGGCGGCGCTGGAGCGGCTGGGGCGGCTGTCGCGGCTGATCCAGACGGCGGGCCGGACGGAGATGCCCGCGCCGGCGCGGGCGCGGCTGGGTGCGGCCGTCGAGGCCCTGCCGGCGAGCGACGTCGGACGGTTGGCCAAGGCCGGCCTCGCCGTCGCCGCCTCCGTCCTGATGGTGTGCGGCGTGTGGCTGTGGCAGGCGAACGGCGGCGACCCGGCCGACGCCATCCCGGTGTGGGAGACGGTGGCGGGCGGCACGCAACCGACCGCCGCCGGCACGGAGGAGCAACTCGCCCAGTGGATCATCCGGGACCTGGAACGGACGAATGGCCATGACTAAGATCAAGGTCCTCCTGGTGGTGGCGTTCGTGGCGGTGTTTGCGGCCGGCGGGGCCGTCGGGCTCTCGGTCTCGCGGGCCCGCCACCGGCCGCACGGGCCGTCCTGGCTGGCCGCCGAACTCGGCCTCTCCGACGCGCAGCGCGACGAGATGCACCGGATCTGGTCCGAGACGATGTCCGAGTCCTTCCGGACCCGGTGGGAGCAGCGGCGGGCCATCGCCGAGGAGCGCGACCAGGCCATCCTCGACCTCCTGACGGACGAGCAGCGGACCCGCTACGACGCCATCCTCGAGACGTACGCCCGCCAGCGGCAGGAGATGGAAGCGCAGCGGGAGGAGGCGTTCAAGCAGGCCGTCGAGCGGACCAAGCAGATCCTCACGCCCGAGCAGGCCGCCAGGTACGAGGAACTGCTGAAGAAGCGGCCGAAGCGCGGGCCCGGCGATCGGCGCGGACGGGGCGACCGTCGCGGTCCGCCCCCGCCGCACTGGGGCGGCAAACCGCCGGACCGCCCGCCGCCGCCCGACGACGGCGCCGATGGCGAATCCCCGTCACCCCCTCGCGGTGAGGAGTGACGCCGCAGGACCCACAGGCAACCTCAGAAGGAGACGGACCATGTGGAAGCGCACGATTGTGATGGGCCTGGCCGCCGCCGTCCTGGTGACCGTGCTCGGCACGGGCCTGGCGTACGCCGCCGAAGCAGACCGGGACCGGGGTCGGGGCGACCGGCGCGGTCCGCCGCGCGACCCGGAGGAGATGCGCCGCCGCTTCGAGGAGTTCCGGCAGCGGTCGTCGGAGCGCCTGCGCGAGCAACTCGGCGCCACCGAGGACGAATGGAAGATCCTGGAGCCGCGCATCGAGAAGGTCACGCAACTGCAGCGGCAGGGTCGCGGCGGCTTCGGCATGATGCGGGGCCGGTTCGGCCGCGACCGCGGGCGCAGGGGCCGGGACGACGATGACCGCCGGCGCGAGGGCGAGTCGGAACGCGAGCGGTCCGACGTCGAGCAGAAGACCGAGGCCCTCCGCAGCCTCCTGGACGACGAGAACGCCAGTGCCTCGTCCATCAAGGCGGCCCTGGAGGCCCTTCGCCAGGCCCGCACGAAGGCCCGGCAGGACCTGGAGGCCGCCCAGAAGGACCTCCGCCAGGTCTGCTCCATGAAGCAGGAAGCCCAACTCGTCCTGATGGGCGTCCTGGACTGAGCGGTCCAACACACGTTGTGCGCGGTGGTTCTCCGTAACCACCGCGCACCATTCCGATCAATCGCGGCGGGTGCGGAGACCCGCCGCGCGGGAATGAAGACTCTGCAGAACGCACGGCCGGACAAGGCCGGCCGTGGCACCGAGTTGTCGCCGGCCAGAAAGCCGCCCCATGAACGCCATCCTCCAACGCATGCAGCGCGACGGCCTGCTCGAGGCGCCGGCGGCCGGCGGCGTCGAGTCGCTCCTGGCCGAGGGCAAGTCCATGGACGAGGCCCTGCTGGCCGCCGGCGGCCTGGCCGAGGACCGGCTCCACGCGTACCTCGCGGAGGCGTTCGGCGTGCCGCGCGTCGACCTGGAAGCACAGCCGCCGGACGCCGACTTCCTCGCCGCGTTCCCGGCGCGGGTGCTGCTGGCGCACCATCTGCTGCCGCTCTCGCAGGAGGACGGCGTGGTGACCGTCGCCACGAGCCGCCTCTTCGATACGAGCGGCCTGGACGAACTGCGGATGGCGAGCGGGGTGGACGTGCGGCCGGCGCTGGCGCCGGCGGCGGAGATCAACCGCTGGATCAGCACCCTCCTGGGCGTCGGCGCCGATACCGTCCAGTCGCTCGTCTCGGAGGCCGAGGCCGACGGCGTCGAGGTCGTGGATCGCCAGGCCGACGAGGACGTGGACCTGGAGACGGCCGCCCAGGACGCCTCGATCATCACGTTCGTCAACCAGGTGCTGGCCGAGGCCGTCCAGCGCCGCGCGACCGACGTCCACTTTGAGCCGTTCGAGGAGTCGCTGCGGGTCCGGTACCGCGTGGACGGGGTGCTCCAGCAGGCGAACGTGCCGCCGGAGATCCGCCGGTTCCAGCCGGCCATCGTGTCGCGTCTGAAGATCCTGAGCCGCCTCGACATCGCCGAGAAACGCGTGCCGCAGGACGGCCGCATCAAACTCAAGGTGGCCGGCCGCGAGATCGACATCCGCGTCTCGGTCATCCCGATGCTGCACGGCGAGGCGGTGGTGCTGCGCCTGCTGGACCGCAGCGCGACGCTCCTCGGCCTGGAGCACCTCGGCATGGCCGAAGACGACCGCGAGGCGTTCGAGCGGGTCCTCGGCCAGCCGCACGGCATCGTCCTCGTGACCGGCCCGACGGGCAGCGGCAAAACGACGACGCTGTACGCGGGCCTGTCGCGCATCAACGACGTCGAGCGCAAGATCGTGACGATCGAGGACCCCATCGAGTACCACCTGGCCGGTATCAACCAGATCCAGGTGGCCACCAAGGCCGGCATGACGTTCGCGCGCGGCCTGCGGTCGATCCTGCGGCACGACCCGGACGTGATCCTGGTGGGCGAAATCCGCGACCTGGAGACCGCCGAGATCGCCGTCCAGGCCTCGCTGACGGGACACCTCGTCTTCTCGACCCTGCACACGAACGACGCGCCCGGCGCGATGACCCGCCTCGTGGATATGGGCATCGAGCCGTACCTGGTGGCCTCGTCGCTGGAGATGGTGCTGGCGCAGCGGCTGGTGCGGCTGGTGTGCCCGCACTGCCGCGAGACGTTCGTCCCGGACGACCTGCCGGCCCTTCGCCGCGAGTTCGGCGACGACAGCCTCCAGGTGCTGCATCGCGGGCGCGGCTGCCGCCAGTGCCAGGGCAGCGGGTACCTGGGCCGGACGGGCATCTTCGAGGTCATGGTCGTGAGCGAGGCGATCCGCACGATGATCCTGGAGCGCGCCTCGGCCGGGGCCATCCGCAAACAGGCCGCCGCCGAGGGCATGCAGAGCCTCCGCGAGGACGGGTGGCGGCTCGTGACGAGCGGCCGGACCACCCTCGCGGAGGTCCTCCGCGTCACGAAGGACGAACGCACAGGCGGCAACGGGGGCCCGGCCGCGGGCGGGACGTGATGCTGCGCGCCATGTGCCACGGCGGGTCTTGCCCCGCCGTGATCTTCGGCCGCGAAGGGCACGGCCGGACAAGGCCGGCCGTGGCACGGGGCTGTTGAGAGACAATAGATCGAACCAGAGCATGCCCGTCTACACCTACAACGCGGTCACGCAGGACGGCGAGAAGGCCTCCGGCACGGTGCCGGCGGCGAACCGGTCCGCCGCACTGGACGAGGTGGTGCAGCGCGGGCTGGTGCCCGTCTCGGTCGACGAGCAGGCGGAGGGCGCCGAGCAGCGGACGAGCCTCCTCGCCGCCGCCGGACGCGTCTCCGCCGCCTCCGTCGAGGCGTTCAACCGGGAACTCGCGAACCTGCTGGCGGCGGGGGTGTCGCTGAGCCGGGCCCTGAGCATCCTGGCCCGCGAGGCCTCCCAGCCGGCGGCCCGGAAGCAGTGGGCGGCCATCCACGACGACGTGGCGGGCGGCACGTCGCTCTCCGACGCCATGAGCCGCTTCCCGCGCTCGTTCCCGCCGGTGAACGTGGCGATGGTCCGCGCCGGCGAGACGGGCGGCTTCCTGGACGTGGTCCTGGAGCAGATCGCCAACTTCCGCTCGCGGGAGCGCGACCTCCTGGGCCGCGTCCGCAGCGCCCTCATCTACCCCGTCATCCTGGCGGTCCTGGCGTCCGGCGTGCTCGTCTTCCTGCTGACGTACTTCATCCCGAAGTTCTCGGAGATCTTCGCGGACTTCGGCGAGCGGCTGCCGGCCCTGACGCGCGCCGTCGTGGCCGCCAGCGAGGTCATCACGGACTACGGGTTGCTCCTGCTGGGCGGGCTGGTGCTGGTGGCGATCGTGGCGCAGCGGTTCCTGGCGTCTCCGGGCGGGCGGCTGGCGGCGGAGCGGGCGCTCCTGGCCGCACCGCTCCTCGGCCGGGTGCTCGCCCGCTTCGCCCTCGTCCGCTTCTGCCGCATGCTCGGCACGCTGCTGGAGGCCGGCGTGCCGCTCGTCACCTCGCTGAAGGTGGCGCGCGAGGCGATCGGCAATCAGACGTTGGCGGCCGCGGTCGGCGGGTCCATCGAGCAGGTCCAGCAGGGCAAGGCGCTGGCGCGGAGCCTGGCGGCGAGCCCGCGGCTGTTCCCGGCGTCGGTGGTCGAGATGATCGCCGTCGCCGAGGAGAGCGGCCGGCTCGACCAGGAACTCACGCGCCTGGCGGGCATCTACGAGGGCGAACTCGACCGGCGGCTCCGGACCCTCGTCGCCCTGGCCGAGCCCGCCCTCCTCTTCGTCATGGCCGCCGTCGTCGGCACCATCGTCATCAGCATGCTGCTGCCGGTCTTCACGCTTCAGGAATACATTCGCTGAGAGAGGACGCGCTATGCACCGCAAACCCTGGAACACGCGGAGCCGTACGCCCGAGCAGGCATGTGCCACGGCGGGTCTTGCCCCGCCGTGCCTCTGTTCTGCCGTAGCGCACGGCCGGACAAGGCCGGCCGTGGCACGGGGTGCGCGCCATGCGCGGTGCCCGGTCTTGGGCACCGCGCGGCGGGTGTTCCTCGGCTGCGCTCGGGACAGGCTCCGGCCCACCGCGCATCTGCCCTGCCGCCGCGGCTTCACGCTCATCGAACTGCTGCTGGTGCTGGCGATCCTGGCGGCACTGGCGGCGATGGTCGTGCCGAAGTTCACCCGCCGGTCCCAGCAGGCCAAGGACACCGCCGCCCGCGTCGACATCGCCAACCTCGAGGTCGCCCTCGACGCCTTCGAGGTCGACTGCGGCCGGTACCCCACCACGCAGGAGGGGCTCGGCGCCCTCGTCGACCAGCCCGCCGACGCCACCAACTGGATGGGGCCGTACATCAAACGCGGACTCCCCAAGGACCCCTGGGGCAATCCCTACATGTACCGGTATCCCGGCCAGCACAATGCCCAGGGGTACGACCTGCACTCGTACGGACCCGACGGCCAGGAGGGCGGCGACGATGACGTCGACAACTGGTCCGAACGGTAAGAAGCCCCCTCTCCCCTGGCGGGAGAGGGACCGCCTGTCGGGTGGCATGACCACCCCCTCGCGTTCCCAAACAGGCCCGTGCCACGGCCGGCCTTGTCCGGCCGTGCGCTCCCACAGAATCGGAGCAAGGCAGGACAAGACCCGCCATGGCACGGAGCACACGGCGGGGCAAGACCCGCCGTGGCACGGAGCACACGGCAGGGCAAGACCCGCCGTGGCACATGGCAATCTCGGCTTCACGCTCCTGGAACTCATCGCCGTGCTGGTCCTCATCAGCGCGGTGCTGGCGCTGGCGGCGCCGTCGCTGAGGCGGTTCGCGCGCGGCCGGGAGACCACCGACGCCGCCACGCACCTGCTGGCCCTTTCGCACCTGGCCCGGTCGCAGGCGGCCGCCGGGGCGCAGGTCTGGCGCCTCAACATCGACCCGGACGAGGGCACCTACTGGCTTACCGTGCGGGAGGCCGGCCTGTTCGTCCAGCCCCAGCGCGACTACGGGCGGCTGTTCCGCTTCCCGGACGGCTGCGTCGTGACGCTGGACATACCGGAGACCGTGGACCCGTACGACACCGAAGACGGCGCCCCCTGCATCCAGTTCTACCCGGACGGGCGGAGCGACCCGGCCGTCATCGAACTCCGGGACACCGAGGGGCGGCTGGTGCAGGTCGTCAGCCCCTCGGCGACGGAACGCTTTCGCATCGAGACCCCGACCGAGGAAACGCGGCTGTGACCCATCGGCCGACAACCCGCCCCGCCGTCGCCGGCCGGCGCGGGTTCACCATCGTGGAACTGCTGGCCACGCTCGTCCTGGTGGGCATCGTCCTGCCGGTCGTGGTCCACGGCGTGCTGCTGTGCCTGGAGACGGCGGCCTTCGCCACCCAGCAGGCGGAGGCGGCGGCGCTGGCGCGCAGCAAGTTGGAGGAACTCGTCGCCACCGGACAGTGGTACGAGTCCGAGATGGAGGGCGACTTCGGCGAGGACCGGGCCGAGTACCGCTGGACCTCGCTCACCGGCGAATGGGAGGACTCGCGCCTGGCGGAACTCGCCGTCTTCGTCACATGGACCCGGCGAGGGCAGGAGCACACCGTCGTCCTCAGCACGCTCGTCTATACGGAAGTGACCAATGAGTGATACGGCTCCAAGGAAGGTGGCGCTCCGCCGCGCAGGTGCCACCGATTGCTTGTCAATCGGTGCCGGCCGAACGGGAGGCACGGTTCGGCAAGCCAACCGTGGCACCCCCGCCGTCGGACGCGCAGGCTTCACGCTCCTGGAGATGATCGTGGCGACGGCCATCATGGCCGTTCTCGCCGGGTCGCTCTACGCCACGCTGCACACGGCGTTCCGTGCGCGGCGGAGCGCGACGACGGCCGTCGAGGAAACGCGCCTGACGGACCTCGCCCTGGCGTTTCTGCGGGCGGACCTGGAGGCGGCCGTCGTGCCGCGCGGCATCCTGGCCGGCGGATTCCTCGGCGAGCCGTCCACCGACGCCTCCGGCCGGCCCGCCGATGCCCTCCTCGTGCACGCCGCGGCGCCCGGCGGCACGGCCGTCGAGGGCGTCGGCGACCTCCGCATGATCGAGTTCGTCTGCGAACCGTCCGACGACGGCGACGGCCTCGCCCTCGTCCGCCGCGTCACGACGAACCTGCTGGCCCCGACGACGCCGGAGCCCGAGGAGGAAGTCCTCTGCCGCGGCATCTTCGCCTTCTCGCTGCGGTACTTCGACGGCGTCGAATGGCTCGAGACGTGGGACTCCACCATGCAGGACAACGGGCTGCCCGCCGCCGTCGAAGTGACGCTCCAGCGCCGCCTGCCCGACGACCCGGAGCGCGAGGAAGGCGGCTACGTGGCCACCCGCATCATTCGCATTCCCGCCAGCGCCATCCAGCCCGGCGTCACCACGGAGGTGCCCTTCTGATGGTGCGGTCCAAGCACCAATGCGAGGCAAGTCCTGCCGGTGTGGCGAGGCCGGTGTGTGGCCCGGCCGGCTTGTCCGGCCGGGAGCCAATGTCAAAGCCACCGGGCCGGGCAAGCCGGCCCGGCCACACGCGCGCCCGCGGCACCGTCCTCATCGTGACCCTGGGCATCCTGATCGTCCTGGCGGCCATGGTCATCGTCCTGGCCCATGCGATGCGGGTCGAGGGCCTCTGCTCGGCCAACCGCCTGTCGGCCCATCAGGCGGCCGCGGTCGAAGCCGGGGCCGTCCAGTACGTCCTCGCCTGCGTGGACGGCCTCGACGGCAAGGTCCCCGAAGACGCCGACCTCCTCTCGAGCGGCGTCCAGGTGGGTGAGGGTGCCTTCTGGCTCCTGTGCCCCGACCGCGACGACGACCGCCAGGTCGCCTTCGGCCTCGCGGACGAGGGCGGCAAGGTCAACCTCAACACCGCCTCCGAACAGATGCTCTCCAAACTCACGGACATGACCGTCGGCTTCCCCGCCTGCATCATCGACTGGCGCGACGCCGACGACGAGGTCACCGCCGGCGGCGCCGAGAGCGAGTACTACCTCCTCCTGGCCGACCCGTACAACTGCAAGAACGCCCCGCTCGAGACGGTCGAGGAACTCATGCTCGTCCAGTACGCCTCGCGCGAACTCCTGTTCGGCGAGGACGCCAACCGCAACGGCGTCCTCGATGCGAACGAGAACGACGCCGACGCCGCCGACCCGCCGGACAACCGCGACGGCCACCTCGACCGCGGCATCTTCGACCTCGTTACGGTCTACAGCCGCCCGGCCCGGGGCTCCGGCGGCGAGGACGACGAGGACCAGGTCAACGTCAACCAGGCCAACCCGGGCCAGTTGGCCCAGGTCCTGGCCGAGGGCGTGGACGAGGACCGCCTGCCGGTCGTCGTCGACCGCGCCCGGCGCGGCAGGCCGTTCCAGAACATCTTCGACTTCTACTACCGGACGGGCCTGACCAGCGAGGAGTTCCACGCCATCGCCGGCCGCATCACCACCGGGGGCGGCGGTCCCCCGGCCGCCGGCCTCCTGAACGTCAACACCGCTTGCCGTGAGGCCCTCCGCTGTCTGCCCGAACTCGACGAGGCCGATGCGGCCGCCCTCGTCGCCGGCCGCCCCAGCAGCGAAACCACCGAGCAGAACACCGACACCGACACCGACGAGACCGCCGACACCGAGGCGGACAACCTCGCCTGGATCGTCGACGTCCTCTCGCAGGAGAAGGCCGTCGCCATCGGTTCGTCCATCACGACGGAATCGTACCAGTTCTCGGCGGACATCGTGTCGGTGAGCGGCGACGGGCGGGCGTTCCGCCGCTGCCGCATCGTCGTCGACGCGGCCGAGAGCCCGCCGCGCGTCGTCTATCGGCAGGACCTGACGCACCTGGGCTGGCCGCTCTCGCCCGACGTCCTCGCGCTGCTGCGGTCCGGCACGCCGATGGACGAGGTCCTCGATACCACGTACCAGGAGGTGCCGTAGATGGTCGGACGGCGCAAGATGCTGGGCCTGGCGGTCGCGAAACGCTCGGCCACGGCCGTGGAGGTGGGGGCCGGCCGCCGCGGTGCCGCCGTCCGGCGGGCCGCCGAGTTCGTCTTCCCCGAGGGGACGGGCCTGGAGGACCCGCCGCGCCTCGGGAAGGCGCTGAAGGCGTTCCTGGAGGCGGAGGGCTTCTCGGCGTCGCGGTGCGTCATCGGCCTCGACGCCGCCCGTCTGACGGGGCGCGAGAAGACGCTGCCGCCCGGGACGGAGGGCTCGGCCGCCCAGATCCTCTCGGTCGCCATCGAGCGCGAGTTCGCCTCCGACCGCAAGGACCTCCTCTTCGACTACACCGCCGGGTCCACGGCCAACGGCCGGACGTCCATCCTCCTGCTGGCCGCCCCGCGCGGCCACGTCGACCGCCTGACCGCCATGGCACAGGGCGCGGGCCTGGCCGTCGACGGCGTCACCTCGACGACGATGGCGCTGGCGGAATCGGCCGACGGCCTGATGCTGACCGACCGCCTCGTCCTGCACGTCTTCTCGGGCGGCGTGGAACTGGCCGTCCGCACGCCCGACGGCCTCATCCTGGTGTGGCGGCTGTCGGCGCCCTCCCCGCCCGGCCCGGGCGACGACGGCGCACCGGCGGCCGGCGCCTGGCTCGACGCCCTGGCCGACGACCTCCGCCGCAGCATCCTTATGCGGATGGGAAGCGACCGGCTCGCCGGCACGCGCGAACTGCTCGTCTGGGACGAGTGCGGCCTGGAGGCGGAGGCCTGGGACGGCCTGGCCGACCGGCTGGGCGTGCCCGTCCGGCCGTGCACGTCCGGGGAGGCCCGCCGTCCCGCCGACGGTGAGCCGGCCGAGGGCGGGGGCCAGTATTCGGCGGCGGCGGCGATGGCGCTCTCGGGCCTCAAGGGGCACCGCCTGCCCGTCGACTTCCTCCATTCGCGCCTCGCGCCGAAGAAGGGCCTGGCCGTCGGACGCAAGGTGGCCTGGGGCATCGGCGTCGCGGCCGCCGTCGTCCTGGCGGGCGGGCTGCTCGTCCTGGACCTCGTGCAGACGCAGGGCGAGGTCGCCGACCTGGAGGCCCGCCTCGCCCGGAGCGCCGAGACGGTCGCCGAGGCCGAGAGCCTCGTCTCGCGGGCGGGGTTCGCCCGCGGCTGGTACGACCGCCGGCCGCCCTTCCTCGACTGCCTGCGGGCGGTGACGTATGCCTTCCCGGCCGAGGGCGGCATCTACGCCACGAACCTCCGGCTGGACGAGGCGATGGAGGGCGTCGTCTCGGGCAAGGCCGAACGCGAGTCCATGGTCCTGGGTGTGCTGGACCGCCTGAAGGCCGCCCCACACTTTGCGGAGGTCAAACCGCTGTACCTGCGCGAGGCCGGCCGCGGCCAGCGCGAAATCGCCTTTGCCGTCAGTTTCCGGTACGTCCCGGGGGCGGAGCAGCCATGACCTTCTCCAAACGCGAACGCATCATCCTGCTGCTGACGCTCGTGGCCGTCGGCGCGCTCGTCCTGGACTGGTTCGCCCTGACACCGCTGCTCGCGCGCATCGACGAGGTCGAGACCCGGCGGACGCTGCTGCTGAACCGCATGACGAAGGCCGAGAGCGTGCTCAGCCGCCGCCGCGTCCTCGCGCCCCGGTGGCGGCGCATGGTGACCGAGAGCCTGAAGGACGATCCCGGCGCGGCCGAGAGCCAGGTCCTCCATGCCATCGGATCCTGGGCCGACCGGGCCGGGCTGAACCTGACGTCGGTGCGGCCGGACCGGTCCGCCGAGGAGACGCCCCTGCCGGAGATCGACTTCCGGGCGGCCGGTACGGGTTCGATGGCCGCCGTGTCGCGGTTCCTGTTCGGCCTCCAGACCGCGGACATCCCCGTCAAGATCAAGAATCTGCAACTCTCCAGCCGCCGGGAGGGCTCCGACAGCCTCTCGCTCCAATTGACGTTCTCGACGCTGTACGTGCCGCCCGAGTCCGAGTCGCCTTCCGGCGGCGAGGGCGCGGCGGCCTCCGCAGGAGCACAGCCATGAGATATCGATGCCTGGCACCGCGGGCGGTCCCGCTCGCGGCGGCGATCGCAGCCGTCGCCGTGTGTGCGCCGCTCCTCGCCGCCGAGACGAGCGAGACGCCCGACGCGCACGAATCGTACGACGCCTACCGCATCCTCCTGGACCGGAACATCTTCGTGCGGAACCGCCGGCCGCCGATGCCCGACCGCCCTTATGAGCCGCGCCCCACCGAGAACCGTCCGCCGCCGGGCCCCCGCCTCGTCCTGACGGGCACGGCCCGCAGCGGCGACGGCTTCATCGCCTTCTTCGAGGACGAGCGCACCGGCGAGACGCGCCGGGCCGATGTCGGCAAGACCGTCGCCGGCGTCCTCCTGAAGGCCATCACGCTGGACGGCGTCCAGATCGAGGACGAGGGGACGACGCGGACGATCACGATCGGCAGCGACCTGTCGGGGCGGGCCGTCGTCCTGCCGGCGCGGTCCACGACGGTGTCGGCGCCGCCGGCCCCCGCCGCCCCCGCCGACACGACGGAGGAGCAGGCGGCGTCCGAAACGGCGGAGGGGACCCCCGAGGGCGGTGAGGAGCCCGAGGGCGAGAAGACCGAGGAGACGCAAGAGGATGAATCCGCCGGCGACGGCGACACCGCCGGCGACATCGCCGAGATTCTCGAACACATGCGCCGACGGCGCGAGGAGGAGTTACGCCGATGACCACGACGCGACGTGTACCGGGCCGGGCCGCTGCCGCCCTGGTCCTGCTTTTCGCCGCGGCGGCCCTGGCCGGCGAGCCGGGGGCCCCGCCGTCCGAGCCCGCCGCCGCGGACGCCCCGCCGGCCGGCGCAGCCGCGCCTCCTGCGGCCGAGGCTCCCCAAGAGGAAACGCCCCCGGCCGAGTCGGAGGCCGAGGCCCCGCCGCCGGCCCAGGCCGAAGGGCAAGCCGAGGCCGCGCCGCCGGCCGAAGGCGAAGCGCCTCAAGGCGAGGCGCCTGCCGCGACCGAAGGCGCGCCCGAGGGTGAGGCGCCCATGCCCGAAGGCGAGGCGCCCGAAGGCGAACCCGAGGAGGAGCCACCTCCCGCCCCCGTCCCCGGGGAGCCGCTCCGCCTGAACTTCCACGACGCCGCCGTCCAGGCCGTCCTGGAGTACCTCTCGGAGGCCACGGGCCTCGTGATCCTCCAGGAGGCCCCCATCGAGGGACGCATCACGGTCATCAGCCGCCAGCCCATCGACACCGACGAGGCCGTCGCCCTCCTCGACACGGTCCTGAAGGAGAAGGGCCACGCCGCCGTCCGCACGGGGCGGAACCTGAAGATCGTGCCCCTCTCGCGGGCCGCCCGCGAGAACCTGCCCGTCTTCTCGGGCAGCGACCCGGAGGACATACCGGTCGCCGACCGGCTCGTCACGCACGTCATTCCCGTCCGGTACGCCGACGCCACACGCCTGCGGCAGGACCTGGCGCCGCTGATACCGGAGACGGCGACGCTGTCGTCGAACCAGGCGAGCAACGCCCTGGTGCTGGTGGACACGCAGGCGAACATCCGGCGGGTGGTCCAGATCATCCGGGCCATGGACGCCCACATGGCCGGCGAGGCCGAGGTCAAGGTCTTCCAGTTGGAATATGCCGACGCGTCGAGTACGGCCACGCTCATCAGCAACCTCTTCAAGGCGGACGAGCAGGAGGGCGACGGCCGGCGGCGTATCCCGTTCCCGTTCGGCCGCGGGCGCGACCGCGGCCGCGACCGCGACGGCGACGAGGAAGGCGGCCGCCAGCAGAAGGTCATCGCCGCCGCCGACACGCGAACCAACACGCTCGTCGTCAGCGCCTCGCCGGACCTCATGCCCGTCATCGAGGGCATCGTGAAGGAACTCGACTCGAACCCGAGCGAGGAGGACTCCTACTTCATCTACTCCCTGAAGAATGCCGACGCCGCCAACATCGCCCAGGTCCTGAACAACATCTTCTGGGGCACCGGCACCACCACGGGGACGACCGGCGCGGTGCGCGGCGGGACGGCGCAGGCGGGGCGCACGACGTCGCGCTTCGGCCGGACCGCCGCCACGAGCCAGCAGGTCGCCGCCTCCGCGGGCGACCTCGTGGGCCAGGTGTTCTGCGTGGCCGACGAGGACACCAACGCCGTCATCGTCCGGACGGCCACGAAGCACTTCGACCGCGTCCGCGAGATGCTGGAGGAACTCGACCGCGCCATCCCGCAGGTGCTCATCAAGGTGCTCCTGGCCGAGGTCACCCACGAGGACGAACTCGACCTCGGCACCGAGTTCTCCGTCCTGAACCTCCAGTACGGGCCGACCTGGAGGTCAACGGCGTCTTGAACAACAGCGACACCGAGCCGGGCGGCCTGGTCACGGCCACCATGACCGCCAACCTCGCCTCCACGTTCAACGCCCTGCAGCGCGAGGGCCGCATGGACGTCCTCTCCCGCCCCTACATCCTGACCAGCGACAACCAGGAGGCCACGATCACCGTCGGCCAGGAGGTGCCGTTCATCCGCAACTCGCGCCTCACCGAGGAAGGCCAGACCATCAACACCATCGAGTACGAGGACGTGGGCATCATCCTGACCGTCACGCCGCACATCAACCCGCACGGCCTCGTGATCATGGACGTGGCCCCCGAGATTTCGAGCATTACCGATACCACCGTGCCCATCTCCGAGACGGTCAACGCCACGGTCTACGCCAAGCGGTCGGCCGCCACGCAGGTGGCGATCCACAACGGCCAGACGATCGTGATCGGCGGACTCATGGAGGACCGCATTGTGGACTCCGTCCGCAAAGTGCCTATACTGGGCGATATCCCGCTCCTCGGCGAACTCTTCAAGAGCACCAACAAGGACACCACCAAGACCGAACTCCTCATCTTCCTGACGCCGCACGTGGCCGACGATCCGCAGCAACTGCCGGCCATGAGCGAGGACGAAACGGCCAACCTCCAGGCCGTGAAGGAGGCCGGCGGGTCCGGCGCCTTCGAGAAACACCTGGACTCCATGAAACGGGGCGCCACGCCCAAGACCGAGGCCGGGGACGAGGACGAGCCGGAGGGCATACTGGCGATTCCGTCGCCGTCCGAAACCGAGGGGGATGTCGATGGGGCCCAGCCGTAACGCCGCCGCCGTCTTATGCTGCGGCCTGGCGCTCTCGCTGCTCGGCGGTTGCGGCAGCCATCGTCAGGACGCCGCCGAGGTCCGCCGGCCCGGCCTCCAGGAGGACCCGTGCGCCGAACGGCTGCACGACCTCTCCGGCCGGCTCCTGTTGTACTACTCGCAGCACGGGCGGCTGCCGGTCACGCTCGACGCCCTGCCGCCGCTCGATCCCGCCAACCCGACGCCGCCCGTCTGCCCCGCCTCCGGCCGGCCGTACGTGTACGCCCCGGCCGGCGTGCGGGTGCCCGACCAGCCGGGCCGGCTCGTCCTGTACGATGCCCAGCCCATCCACGCGGGGATGCGGTGGGGCGTCTTCGTCGACGAGGCGCCCGGCGGCGGCCGCCTGACCGCCCGCGTCCTCCTCGTGCCGGAGGACGCGTTCCGCGCGGCCGGGCAGGAACCCCGCCCCGCCAGGGGCGAAAGACAGTAGCCCCGCACGGGAGTGCGGGGAATGGGTGGCGGGCGCGAGGCCTAACACGGCAACGCTAACTCATGCGCGGCGGGTCGGGAGACCGAGCGCGCGACATGGCGCAGCAGGAGCCCCCATGATCCAGGCACGACCCCTGGCCGTTTCGCTTGGCGCCGTCCTTCTTGCGACGACCGTCGCGCCGGCCGCTACCGGGGCCCCGGCCGATGACGCGCCGCCGCTCAAGCCCTGCTCCATCCAGGTCGTCGAGAAAGGCACCGGCTGGCCCGTCCCCCTCGTCATCCTCCGCACCACGCACAACGTGCGGCTGGTGACGGACAACGCCGGCGTCGCCGCGTTCGACCTGCCCGAACTCATGGGCCGCCAGACGTGGCTGTACGTCCACAGCCCCGGCTACGAGGTGCCGAAGGACGGCTTCGGCTACCGCGGGGTGCGCGTGACGCCCGAGCCCGGCAAGACGCTTCGCGTGGAGGTCACGCGGACGAGCATCGCCAAGCGCCTGGGCCGACTGACGGGCGGCGGCCTCTTCGCCGAGAGCCGGCGCTGCGGCCGGGAGGCGGGCCCGGCGGAGTCCGGCGTCCTCGGCTGCGACAGCGTCCAGACGGCGGTCCATCGCGGCCGGCTTTACTGGGCGTGGGGCGACACCATCCTGCCGCACTACCCCCTCGGCATCTTCCACATGTCGAGCGCGACGACGGCCGTCCGGCCGCTTGAGTCTCTCAAGCCGCCCGTGCACCTCGAATACGATTACTTCCGCGATGACGCCGGCCGGCCCCGCGGCGTGTGCAGGATGCCCGGCGACGGGCCCACCTGGGCCAGCGGGTACGTCAGCCTGCCGGACGCGGGCGGCACGCCGCGCCTGGTGGCCACGTACGCCAAGATCAAACCGCCCCTGGAGGCGTACGAGTACGGCCTGTGCGTCTGGAACGAGGCGGCGGCCCGCTTCGAGCCGCACAAGACCGTCTGGACGAAGTCCGACGAGGCCCCCGAGCCGCCGCCCGTCCCCACGGGCCAACCCCTGTTCGGGACGGACCCGGCCGGCAAGCGGTGGGTCCTCTTCGGCGACCCGCTGCCGACACTGCGGTGCCCCGCCACGTTCGAGGCGTGGGAGGACCCGTCCACGTGGGAGGTCCTCACGCCCCCCGAGTCGCTCACGTCCGCCGGGGACGGCAAACCCGTCAAGCCGCACAGCGGGAACGTCGTGTGGAATCCGTTTCGCAAGCGGTACGTCACGGTGTTCATGCAGTGGTTCGGCAAGCCGTCGGTCTTCGGCGAACTGTGGTACGCCGAGGCCGACGCCCCGACCGGCCCGTGGGGCAAGGCCGTCAAGGTATTGAGCCATGAGAACTACACGTTCTACAACCCGCGGATTCATCCGGAACTGACGCCGCCGGACTCACCCGTCCTGCTCTTCGAGGGGACGTACACGCAGCAGTTCGCCGACGATCCCCGCCCGACGCCGCGGTACGATTACAACCAGATTCTCTACCGTCTGGACCTGGACGACCCGGCCCTGGCGCCGGCCCGCGAACCGGTGGTGAAGGACGATCGTAACGCCGAGGCAAAGGCCGATCGCGCACCGGCGGCGAAGGCCGAGGCCACGGCGGTGCGGGAGCAGTCGCCGCCCGCCCTCCTGCCCGTCCGCCTGAGCGAGGACGGCCGCGGCTTCGTCCTCGGCGACACGGGCCGGCCGTTCCGCCCGTGGGGCTTCAACTACGATCACGACGCCGACGGCCGGCTCATCGAGGATTACTGGGCCGGGGCGTGGCCGACCGTCGCCGCCGACTTCCGCGAGATGAAGGACCTCGGGGCGAACGTCGTCCGCATCCACCTGCAACTCGGCCGCTTCATGGCCGGGCCGGAGGAGGCCGACGCGGGCGCCCTCGGCCGCCTCGCCCGCCTCGTCCGCCTGGCCGAGGAGACCCGCCTGTACCTCGACCTGACGGGCCTCGGCTGCTACCACAAGCCGGACGTGCCCGCGTGGTACGATGCGATGGGCGAGGCCGACCGGTGGGCCGTCCAGGCCCGGTTCTGGGACGCCGTCGCCGGCACGTGTGCCGCCAGCCCCGCCGTCTTCTGCTACGACCTGATGAACGAGCCGGTCCTGCCGGGCAAGGGCAAGCCCGAGACGGAGTGGCTGGCGGGCGCATTCGGCGGCAAGCACTTCGTCCAGCGCATCGCCCTGGACCTGGCCGGCCGCACGCGCAAGGAGGTGGCCAAGGCGTGGGTCGAGAAACTCGTCTCGGCGATCCGGGCCCGCGACCCGCGGACCCTCGTGACGGTGGGCGTCATCCCGTGGGCGATCGTGTGGCCCAGGGCGAAGCCGATCTTCTACGCCCCGGAGGTGGGCGGGCCGCTCGATTTCGTCAGCGTCCACCTCTACCCCCGGAAGGGCGAGGTGGACGCGGCCCTGCGGGCACTGGCGGTGTACGACGTCGGCAAACCCGTCGTCGTGGAGGAGACGTTCCCGCTGAAGTGCGGCATGGACGAGATGGTCGCGTTCATCGAGCGGTCGAGGCCCGTGGCCGACGGGTACCTCACGTTCTACCGGGGCAAGACGATCGAGGAGTACGGGGAGAATCCTCCCGACATCGCCTCGGCGATCACGAAGGCGTGGCTGGAACGGTTTCGTGCGATGGGGCCGGGGACGTGAGCCCGAACAGGTTCCAGGAGTCTTTTTCGCAAGGAAGACTCCTGGAACCTTTTTCGGACCGGGCCGCGAATTATCTGAAAAGCCGCTTGACGCCGCCCCACCGGCCAACCTATCATGTCCTAAGTAGTAATTTATCCGATTGGAGGCCGGGCGTGGCCGTGGCGAAGGCGGAACTCGAGCGCCGGATCGACGAGGCGGCCGAGACGCTTCGGCAGAAGGGTCTGCGCGTCACGC
Organism: Phycisphaerae bacterium; assembly: GCA_046483505.1. GTDB lineage: Bacteria > Planctomycetota > Phycisphaerae > FEN-1346 > FEN-1346 > BS750m-G62. Next base: position 18,541 of record JAWODB010000216.1, on the reverse strand, counting down.
ACCAGCGGATGGAGATCTTCCGGGAACTCGCCGCCACCGACGAGCACCCCGACGCCGAGACCGTGTACCAGCGGGTCTCGAAGCGGGTGCCGGCCGTCTCGCGCGACACCGTGTACCGGACGCTCGCGACGCTGGAGGCGCACGGGCTCGTCTCGCGGGCGGAGATCCTCGGCGGGCCCGCCCGCTACGACGCCGACACCGGGCACCACCACCACTTCGTCTGTACGGAGTGCGGGGCGGTCAAGGATTTCCGGAGCCGGGCGCTGGACGACCTGCCCATTCCGCGGTCGGCGAAGGCGATCGGGCGGGTCGCCTCGGCCCACGTGCAGGTGCGCGGCGTCTGCTCGGGCTGCCTCCGCCGCCGGGCCAAGGGAGAATAGCGGGGGAAAACCGCTTTTTTGTTGACCCGAGGATAGGAATTGTTACGATCTAGGAGAGTTTCGATAAAGGAGACGGGCCATGGCGGATAAGAAACGATTGACGACGGCCTCCGGGATACCGGTCGACAACGACCAGCAGAGCCTGACAGCGGGCCCGCACGGCCCCGCGTTGATGCAGGACGTGCACCTGGCGGAGAAACTCGCCCACTTCAACCGCGAGCGGATTCCCGAGCGGGTCGTCCACGCGAAGGGCGCGGGCGCCCACGGCGTGTTCGAGTGCACCGCCGACATGAGCGCGTACACCCGGGCGGCGTTCCTGTCGGCGGCCGGCAAGCAGACGGAGGTCTTCGCCCGCTTCTCGACGGTCGGCGGCGAGAAGGGCTCCGCCGACGCCGCCCGCGACCCGCGCGGCTTTGCCGTCAAGTTCTACACCGGGGAGGGCAACTACGACATGACCGGCAACAACACGCCGGTCTTCTTCATCCGCGACCCGCTCAAGTTCCCCGACTTCATCCACACGCAGAAGCGGCACCCGGCCACGAACGCGCCGGACCCCGACATGTTCTGGGACTTCCTCTCGCTGACGCCGGAGTCCATCCACCAGGTGACGATCCTGTTCTCCGACCGCGGCACGCCGCGCACGTATCGCCACATGAACGGATACAGCAGCCACACGTTCAAGTGGTACAACGCCGAGGGCAAGATCCACTGGGTGCAGTACCACTTCAAGACGGACCAGGGGATCGAGAACCTCGCGCGCGAGGAGGCCACGCTGCTGGCCGGCTCGGAACCCGACCACGCCACGAAGGACCTGTATAAGGCCATCGCGGCCGGCGACTTCCCGTCGTGGCGGGTGTGCGTCCAGATCATGCCGGCCGAGGACGCCCGCGATTACCGGTGGGACATCTTCGATATCACGAAGGTCTGGCCGCACGCGGATTACCCGCTCGTCGAGATCGGCCGCATGACCCTCAACCGCAACCCCGCCAACTATTTCGCCGAGGTGGAGCAGTCGGCGTTCAGCCCCGGCAACGTCGTGCCGGGCATCGCCCCCTCACCGGACAAGATGCTCCAGGCCCGCGTCGTCTCGTATCACGATGCGCACCTGCACCGGCTGGGGCCGAACTACCAGTTGCTGCCCATCAACGCGCCGCGCAACTGCACGACCGCCAACTACCAGCGGGACGGCTCGATGCGATTCGATGACAACGGCGGCGGCGGACCGAACTACTGGCCCAACTCCCTGGGCGGGCCCGCGCCCGACCCGTCCGTCGCCGAACCGCCGTTCGACGTGGAGGGACACGCCGCCCGCCATCCGCAGGACCTGACCGACGACGACTTCGTCCAGGCCGGCGCCCTCTACCGGCACGTCATGACCCAGAGCGACCGCGAGCACCTCGTCGGCAACATCGTGGCCCACCTGGGCGGCGCCCAGAAACGCATCCAGCGGCGGCAGGCGGCCCTCTTCTTCAAGGCGGACCCGGACTACGGCCGCAACGTCGCCGAGGGCCTGGGCCTGGACGTCGACCAGGTCGAGCAACTCGCCGCCATGTCGCAGGAGGAACGCGTCCAGGCCACGTCGGCCTGAACCGTGCATCACAGGAACACCGTGTCAGGAAGCCTCGGCACTCAAGAAAGGAGCATGTCCATGTGTAACACGAACAGGATGCCGCTCATCGGCGAGAAGGCGCCGGCGTTCAAGGCCGAGACCACCCAGGGCCCCATCACCTTCCCGGACGATTACAAGGGCAAGTGGGTCGTTTTCTTCTCGCACCCGGCGGACTTCACGCCCGTCTGCACGACCGAGTTCATGACCTTCGCCTCCATGGCGGACGAGTTCAGGAAACTCAACTGCGAACTCCTCGGCCTCTCCATCGATTCCACCTACAGCCACATCGCCTGGCTGCGGACCATCAAGGAACGTATCGAGTACAAGGGCATGAAGGATGTCGAGGTCATGTTCCCCGTCATCAGCGACCTGACGATGGACGTGGCCAAGGCGTTCGGCATGGTCCAGCCGGAGGCCAGCACCACTCAGGCCGTCCGCGCGGTCTTCGTCATCGACCCGGAGGCCACGGTCCGGGCCATCCTGTATTACCCCCTCTCCAACGGGCGGAACACGGACGAGATCAAGCGCCTCGTCCAGGCCATGCAGCACTCCGACGAGCACGGCGTGGCCACGCCGGCGAACTGGCGGCCGGGCGACGACGTCATCGTCCCGCCGCCGGGCTCTTGCGGCACGGCGAAGGAACGGACCGAGACGCCGGCCGAGGACACGACGGTCCTCGACTGGTTCATGGTCCTGAAGTCCTGCCCGCACGGCGAGAAGTAGCGGCGGCGGTATGGCGCATCACGATTTCGAGAGCGGGGGGCCGGATCGAGGATGCGCAGACGGCCGTGGCGGGCGCGTCCCCGGGCGCGGCGTGAGCGCGGGGCGGGGGCTTCTCGTGCGAAAGGCCAACGCGATCTCCTTCGGCAGACGGTTAGAGCGGTTTAACCCTGGGTGGTAGCGCGGTGGTTCTCCGTAACCACCGCGCTTCATGCAGCGCACATTTGGCGCGCGGCGGGTGCGGAGACCCGCCGCGCTACCATCCGAACTTGAAGTGCTATAACCCGCGAGTTCTTGACTCGCTGTCTCTGCCCAAGGAGCGGATTTGATGCGCGTGAGACATTCCGCAGGACGGTCGGCCATGACCGCGCGAAGCCCGAATGGCGCCGGTACCCGGACCGCGGTGCTCCTCGATCACCGGCCACGCAGACGTGCCAGCCACGCGGTCGGCACACCCGCGTAGATGCCGGCCACGACGGCCTGATGCACGAGCGTGGTGCGAAACCGGCCCCTGGTTCGCCACCGCCGGGCGGAGGTCACGGCCGGGGCAGCGAGCGTGACGACGCGCCCCCAGCGGTTCAGCCGGCGCACGAGGTGAAGATCCTCGGCAATCGGGACCTTGGGGAAACCGCCGAGGGCCTCGAACGCCTCCCGCCGCACGAACAGGGCCTGGTCCCCGTAGGGCAGCCGCAGCCGGCGCGAGCGGAGGTCCGTCAGCCGCTCGATGGCCCGCATCCACGGCGTATCGAGGTCCGTTCTGAAGCGGAACGCCCCGCCGACGATGCGGGGATCCATCAGCGCCTCGAACACGTGGCCGACGTAGCCTGCCGGCAGACGCGTGTCGGCGTGCAGGAAGAGCAGCACACGGCCTCGGGCCTCGGCCGCCCCGAGGTTCTGTTGGCCGGCCCGCCCGCGCGCCCCTGACAGGACGCGGGCCCCGGCGTCGCGGGCCACGGCGACCGTGGCGTCTGCGCTGCCGCCGTCCACGACGAGGATCTCGGCGTCCGGGGCGCGGGCGGTGGCAATCGCCTCCGCGATCGGCGCGGATTCGTTCAGCGCCGGAACGATGACCGAAAGATACGGTCGGCCGGCCGCCTCCGGCCGTAACGCCGCCAGATCGTCCGGCGTGTCGAGGTCCGAGAGCGTCTCGATCCGGACGACGGACCGCCCCTCGGCCCGGGCGGCCCGAAGGGTCTGGTCCAGCACGCGCGGGGTGCCCCAGTCGATGCCCGCGAACAGGTCGGTGCGGCGGCGCAGCCCCACGAGCCAGTACCCGCCGTCCGCACTCGGCCCGAGGACCACATCGTGGCCGGTCAAGGCCTCGAGCGCACGGCCCAGGTGCTCGGCGGTCATCCCGGGGACATCCGTCCCGACGAGGACGACCCGGCGGTCCCCGTCGGCGAGCGCGGCGAAGAGGGCCCGGCGCATGCGATGCCCCAGGTCACCCGGTCCCTGCGGAACGAGGCGGAGTCTGTCGCCGAGCCACCGCCGCATCTTGCGCCGGTCGCCGCCGGCGAAGCGGACCTCGACGGAGGCCCCGGCTTGGCGGGCGGCCCGTCGGACCTCGGCGAGCGCCCGCTCGGTCAGCCGGCGCTGGAGGTCCGCCGCCCCGGCCGGCCCAAGCGCCGGGACGAGCCGCGTTTTGACCTTACCCGGTTCGGGGTACCGGCCAAAGAGAATCAAACGGTCGCGGCGGTCGAGCATAGCGAGGGCCTGATGCCGATACGCTCACGAGGCGGGCAGCGCGCCGGGCGGAGACCGTCTCCCGCCCCGCGCGCCACGGGTATCATGCTACCGCCTCGGCGCTCCGCCATGCGATGGTTTTCGCGGGCTGGACGCCACCAGCGGCTTTCTTCCCGTGCCGCAGGCGGGAACGTGTTAGAATGACCCACCGGGAGGCACCGTGGATCTGGACGCCGTCACATTTCGACGAATCGTTCCCCCGGCCGCCATCGCCGTCACGTTCACTCTGTTGTTCGTCGCCGAGCGGCTGCGGCCGTTGCGGGCGGCCAAGCGTGGGCTCCGCCGCCGCCTGTGGGTCAACGGTTGGATGACGGCGGGCGCGTTTGCGGCCGGCCGGCTGGCCGTCGTGCCCGTGGCGCTCGCCCTGGCCCGCTGGAACCAGGAGAGCGGCGTGGGGCTCCTGGCCCGGGTGTCGCTGCCGTTCCCCGCGGCGATGCTGGCGGGCGTCGTGCTGATGGACCTGACGTTCTACGGGTGGCACCGGGCCAACCATCGCGTGGGGCTGCTGTGGCGGTTCCACTGCGCCCACCACATCGACCCGGACCTCGATACCACCACGTCGTTTCGCTTCCATCCGGGCGAGGTGCTGTACTCGACGGCGTTCCGTGCCGCCCAGGTGACCGTGCTCGGCGTCGGTCCGCTGACGTACGTCGTGTTCGAGACGGTCTTCCAGTGCGGGACCGTGTTTCACCACAGTAACGTGCGTCTTCCGTTGCGGCTGGAGCGGTGGCTGAACAAGGTCGTCGTGACGCCGCGCATGCATGGCATCCATCATTCGGTCGTCCGGCGGGAAACCGACTCGAACTACTCGACCATCTTCTCCTGGTGGGACCGCCTGCACCGCAGCCTCCGCCTCAACGTGCCGCAGGACAAGGTCACCATCGGCGTGCCGGCGTACCTGGAACCGGGGGACAACCGCGTGCGGTCCGTGCTGGCCATGCCGCTGCGGCGGCAGCGGCGGTACTGGCGGCGGACCGAAGGGGTTCGCACGTCGCGCGCCGAGGACGAAACCCAAGGACCGCCATCCCGTCTGGCGCCGTGACCGCCGCCCGCGGCGCAGGCGCAGGCAGCGCTACCGCCGCTTCGAGAGGATCCACTCGAAGAGCGTCCGCGTGCGCGGCGTGAGGCGCGTGCGATTGAACGCGTCGGCGACGTGCTTCACGGCCTCCGCCTGCGTCGGATACGGGTGAATGGTCGAGGCGACCTTGCCGAGCCCGACGCCGGCCGTCATCGCGAGCGTCAGTTCGCTGATGGTCTCGCCGGCGTGGCGTGCCACGAGCGTGGCGCCGAGGAGGTGGTCCGTCCCCTGGCGGAGGTGGACCTTGAGCAGCCCCTCGGCCTCGCCGTCGGCGAGGGCCCGATCCACGTCCTCGAACCGCTCGGTGAAGGTATCGACCTCGATGCCCCGCTCGCGGGCCCCGGCCTCGTAGGCGCCGACGTGGGCGATTTCCGGGTCCGTGTACGTGCACCAGGGAATCGTGAGAGCCGAGACCTTCTTCCGGCCCCAGAAGAGGGCGTTCTGGAGGACGATCCGCGCCGCCGCGTCCGCCGTGTGCGTGAATTTGTACTTCAGGCACACGTCGCCGGCGGCGAAGATGCGCGGGTTCGTCGTCCGCAGCCGGTCGTCCACCTCGATGCCGTGCCGGTCGTCGTAGGCGACGCCGACCGTCTCGAGGCCCATGCCCTGGACGTTCGGCGCCCGGCCGGCGCCGACGAGGATCTCGTCGACCTCCACCACCGCCTCGCCGTCGGGCGTCTGGAGGTGAAGGCGCTTGCCGGTGTCGGTGCGCTCGACGCGGGCGAGGGTGGTGGCGAGACGCACGTCCACGCCGTCGCGGCGCATCGCCTCGGCGACGACGGCGGCGGCGTCGGGGTCCTCGCGCGTCAGGACCTGGTCCTTGCGTTCGACTTGCGTGACCCGGCACCCGAGCCGCTGGAAGGCCTGGGCGAGTTCGCACCCCAGCGGGCCGGCGCCGAGGACGGCCAGCCGCTCGGGCCGCTCGGTCAGCGAGAAGACCGTCTCGTTCGTCAGGAACTCCGCCTCGGCGAGGCCCGGCACGTCCGGCTCCACGGCCCGCGCGCCCGTGGCGACGACGGCGCGGGCGAAGCGGAGGGTCCGCCCCGCCACCTCCACGGTGTCCTCGCCCGTGAACCGGCCCTCGCCGAGGAACACGTCCACGCCGAGCTCCTGGAACCGACGGGCGGAATCGTTCGCGCTGATGTCCGCCCGGATGCGCCGCACGCGTTCCATGACGGCCGGGAAGTCGACCGTCACCTCGCCGCCGGTGTGCACGCCGAAGCGGCCGGCGTCGCGGGCGTCGTGGGCGGCCCGGGCCGAGCGGATCAGGCTCTTGCTCGGCACGCACCCGACGTTCAGGCAGTCGCCGCCCATCAGGTGCCGCTCCACCAGGGCGACCTTCGCGCCGAGCCCGGCCGCCCCGGCCGCGGTGACCAGACCGGCCGTCCCCGCGCCGAGGACGACCAAGTTGTACCGCTCGGCGGGCTCGGGATTCGTCCAGTCAGACGGGTGGACGCTCGCCAGGAGGCGCTCGTTGTGGGCGTCGCGCGGCTGGACCTCGCCGTAGGCGCTCATGCGTCCTCCTGTTCGTCGGCCAGGCGCTCGTCGGTCGCACGCTTCAGGGCCTTGCGGGCCACCCGCGTCACGACCACCACCACGCCCACGGCGATGACCAGGCCCACCCAGAAGAAGACTTGCTCCAGCGTCGACCGCTCGCTCGTCTCGGCGGTCACCTCCGCCAGCGACCGGAGACCGGACCCGATGTAGGCATACATCAGCGTGCCCGGCAGCATGCCGACCCACGAGGCGAGGGCGTATTTCCAGAACGGCACCCGCGTCAGCCCGTACGCGTAGTTCAGCAGATTGAACGGGAAGACCGGCGAGAGGCGCGTGAGCAGGACGATCTTGAAGCCCTCCCGGCCGACGGCGTCGTCGATGGCCTCGAACTTCGGCCGGCCCTTGACCTTCCGGGCGACCCAGCCGCGGGCCACCGTCCGGCCCACCAGAAATGCGGCACACGCGCCGAGCGTGCTGCCGACCGACATCGCCGGCACCGCCAGCCACAGGGGATACAGGAACCCCGCCCCGACGGTCAGCACGAGCCCCGGCACGAACAGGACCGTGGCGGGAATGTAGATGCCGCCGGCGACCAGCAGGCCCCACTCGCCCAGGCTCTCGGTCCACCGGAGCACGCGCTCCAGGTACGGGCGCACGGGCAGGAGGTACGACGCCACCGCCAGGCCGACGACCACAACGCCCAGGACGACCAGCCGCCAGACGCCGCTGCGGCGCGCGGGCGGCGCAACCTTGCCGGGCGGCTCCGCTTCCGGATTCGGCTCACTCGCGGGCGGCATCGTCGCGGGTCTCCTCCGCCACGGTCACGGTTCCCGCCCGTGCCAGCGGGCACGCCGCTCCGATGCACTCGGCGTTCTCGGCCATCTGCGAGCAGACGAGCGGCGCCTCGGCGCGGAGGCGGAAGCCCAGGACGGCCTGCGATGTGTCCGCAGCCTTCCGGAGGGCCAGCCACGCGTCGCGCTGGCAGCACCGGCCCGCCTCCAATTCGGCGATGGGGGCGAGCGTCTCAGTGACCACCGACTGCACGGCCTGCCGCTCGGTCGCCTTGACGGGGCTGGCGTCGAGCAGGATGCCGAACGCCACGCCGACGCCGAGCGCCGCCCCGCACGCGCCCATGTATGCGCAGTGGCCGCCGCAAATCTGCGACCCCCGCCGGATGCCCCGGCGGATCATCTCGTCGGTCACCGGCTCGCCCAGGTTCCGGGCCGTCGCCAGAATCACACCCGGCACGAGGGCGTGATGCTCCGGGCCGTGCATCGGGACGGCGGGGTGTCGGCGAATGCGGTCCATCAGGGCCGGCATCTCCGTCTCGTCGGACGCCAGGCACGCACGCTCGATCAGGGCCAGGGCGTCGGCGGCGTGACAGGCGTCGCAGACGAAGTGGCCGGCCTCGCACAGCGCCTCCGTCTCGGCCGCCTCGCCGCAATAAACACACCGGGCGGAGCGCGGCACGGCGTAGTAGACGAGCGGCGCCCCGCAGACCATGCACCCGGCGGCGTGTTTCGACGTCGGCGCCGGGACGGACGGCCCCTCGGGCGTCTCGGCCTCCGGCGGCACGCCGCAGGACGGCGAGGCCTCCATCTCGACGTTGGTTACACGGCCGGCGGCGTCGAACCGGAGGAGGTCGTCGCCCGTCCCGCGGACCTCGTCGGCGGGCACGTCGCGCGTCCGGCCGGCCGGCAGGACCGTCCCCGCGTGCGTGGTGACCGAAGCGAGCGGCCCGCGGTACATGGCCCGCATCGTCTGGGTCGGGGCGGGCTTGCGCGCCTCGAACGTCAGCGAGTAGAACGGATGGCCCCGGACCGTCCGATACGGGAACCGCTTAAGGACCCGCAGGCCGACGAGGCCCGACTCGCTGAGGAGGCCCGCCAGGTCGCGCTGCGCCAGCGCCCCCGCGATGCACTCCCCGCGCAGGGAATCGTCGTTGCGGATGGCGGCGTCCGGCTCCGCCTCGCAGACCACGTCCGAGACGACCAGCCGGCCACCGGGCTTCAGCACGCGCCGGATCTCCGCGAACGTCCGCCGCTTGTGCGTCGAGAGGTTCAGCACGCAGTTGGAGACGACGACGTCGGCCCAGTCGTCCTCGAGCGGCAAGTTCTCCAGGTATCCCTTGCGGAAGGCGAGGTTCGCGTAGCCGAGCCGCTCGGCCACGCCGCTCGCGCCTTTCCGCGCGAGGTCGAGCATGGCGTCCAGCATGTCGACGCCGACGACTTCGCCCTCCGGCCCGACGAGCCGCGACGCGATGAAGCACTCCACGCCGCTGCCGGAGCCGAGGTCCACCACGCGGTCGCCGCGGGCAAGGTCCGCCTCGAGCACCGGGCTCCCGCAGCCGTAACTCCGCACCCGCGAGGCGTCGGGAATGTGCGCGATCAGGTCTTCCGGGTAGGATACCGGGTTGAGGATGTCCTCGCGCGGGTTGCGGGCGGCGTCGGCGTAGAACGTGCGGACGGCGGTCCGGCCGTCCGTCCCCGCCACGGAGACGAGGCAGTTGTTGTGGACCGTCGCCACCGGGCCGTGCGGGCCGCACGACTCCAGGACGTCGCCCATCTTGAGGCGCAGGGCGGGCGGCCCGTCGTCCGGCCACCGCGACGCCTCCCGCGCGATGAGCCACAACAGCGCCCGCTCCTGGAGCGGCAGGTACGGGTCGTCGCCGACGAACGTCCCGCCGGCAGTGTAACTGTGGTCCGGGTCGCCGCCGCCGGTGAGCAGGCGGAGCGGCGAATCCAGCCCCGCGGCCGTACTCTCCCGCAGGCGCCGCAGCGGGGGACCCTCGCGCCAGGCCCGCTCCAGGCCGTCGTCCAGCGGCGTGGCGAGGTCCGGCATGCCGATCAGTGCCGCCGACGGGTACAGCCGGCCGTCCGGCCCGACGGCGACCGATTCCCACCCGCTCGTCGAGCCGTCGTGCATCGTGCCCGGCGGGGCGAACGCCTGGCTCGCCAGGGCGTCGAGGTTGTCGACGCCGACGCCGGCGGTCTCAGCCGCTTCCCCCGCCGCCACCAGGTGCGGGAAGATCGCGTCCGGCGGGATGAAGTCGTCCCGCTCGCCCCGCCCCCGCACGAAGTACCACATGAAGTGGACGTTCGCCGCGCCGGCGTCGGCGGCGAAGCGGACCAGGCCGGGCATGTCGGCCACGTTCTCCCGCGTGACGCACATCGACAGGGTGAACGGCCGGCCGGCGTCGCGCAGAGAAGCGAGGTTGCGCTGGAGTTCCGCCATCGCCCCTCGACCGCGGATGCGGTCGTGCCGGTCGCCCAGGCCGTCCAGGCTGACCTGCAAGTGAAAGCGGTCCGCCGGCCGGCGGCCAAGCGCGCCCGCCAAATCCGGCAGGGTCCGGCCGTTCGTCAGGACGACCACTGCGGCGTCCTCGAGCGCGAGCAGGCCGTCCACGATTCGCTCGAACTCCGGGTGGACGGTCGGCTCGCCGCCCGTCAGGGCGAAGACGCGGCAGCCGAGGCGGGACGCCTCGCGGGCGAGGGCCAGGATTCGACCGGCCGGCAGTTCCGCCGGGTCGTCCGGCCCGGAGGCGAACAGGCAGTGCCGGCACGCCATGTTGCAGCGGTTCGTCATATGCAGCCAGAGTTCCCGCAGGTGGTCGAGCGACAGGCACGCTGCCCGGCCGGCGTAGGCCGGGGCGCGTGTATCCGGCAGGCGGTCGAGCAGGCGGCGGGTCGCGAGGTGGCCGTCGGGCTGCGTCCCCGCGGCGAGAGACTGAAGGATTTGGTCGGCGGCGGCGTTCGGGACGAACCAGTCGGGCCGCTCCGGCTGGACGTAGACGGGCACGCCGTCGCTCTCGAGGCGGGTCCAGGCGGTGATGTCGAACGGCACGGCGGAGTCTCCCACGCGGGATCGGAGGTGGCCCGCCGGCGGCTCCTGCGCAGCCGGCGCGCACCACGGGCATCTGGCCTCTGCCCTCGATTCTAGCCCCGCCGAGGCGGCGGTACAACCGGCGAGCGAAAAGGCCCCCGGCGGCGCTACGGCGGCCCGGGCGTGTCGGCGGGTATTCTCGGCCGCTCCTTGTTCGCGTTCTCCCCGCCGCGCTAGAATGGGGGCAATCGGCTGAAAGACCTCGCCATGAACCTGCCCGACACCGCCGAGCATCGTCGCCTGGCCGACTCCGCCGCCCGCCAGGCCGACTGGAAGCAGTGGGGCCTCTACGTCGACGAACTCATCCAGCAGAGGGACATCGACGGCGAAACCGAGACCGACACCTATCTCCTTAGCGATCTCCTCTACCGCTCCGTCGCCCTCACCGACGACCCCAGCCAGGGCACCGTCGCCGTCCAGGAGGCCTACGACACCGACGCCTACGGCCATACCCTTACCTTCTCCGGACCCGGCAACGACGCCACCTGGTTCACCAACGACGACCTCAACATCGACAACGACGCCACCCGCGCTTGGCCCCTCTGTCGCTTCGGCTTCACCGGCAGAAGCCACGACTACGAAACCGGTATCTACTTCTACCGGGCACGGTACTATCACCAGGATCTGGGCAGGTTCGTCTCGAGGGACCCGCTCGACTATTTGGGCGGCGCGAACGTCTATGCATACACTGGCTGTCGCGCGCCTCAAGAAGTAGACCCGTTCGGGCTATGGCGCCTTGACGGAGACTACGCGGTTGCGCAGAAGGGCGACACCTTGTGGGACCTGGGGCAGAAGCTCGGCACCGATTGGCAGAACTTGCCCTTCCAAGGCGATCCCCGCTCGCTGCAAATTGGCCAGCGGATTAACGTGTGGGAGCACGTGGCCCTTCAGCGCGCCTAGATACAATGGTATCTGGATCTTATCCATGTTATACTACGCAGCAATCTGTCGGCAGTACGTTTTTACTGCTGCCCCGATGAGGCGCGGAAGATCACAAAGGAGACGATCGAGGAGTTGAACAGCCACATACCCCAGACTCTCGGCCCTTTGGCGGGGGCGAATCAAGGGCTCGACGCCGTCCTTACGCCATTACAGCAAGTTTTACTTGGTGCAGGCTTAACCTCGGTGGGCCTGGCTAGTTTGCATTATAGTAAAATAGCCCAAGGGCTCGCTCGCCTTGGCTTAAAGCATGTCGGCCTTCTTGCGACGGGCTTCGGTCTGGGCATGGATTTGGCTAGCGCGGTGGGGGCCGCTAGGCGGGGAGACACCGGCGAAGTGATCAGCTCTGGGAGTGCAATGGGCCTCGGTGTATTGGGCATATTCTACCCGCCGGCAGCCATCGCCTTAGGGGCCGGTGCTGTGGCGAAGGTCGCCATCGAAGCGGGCACGGCATATTATATTGGAGAGATCGAATGTGAGTATAATGCGCAGTTGTGCGAGTTCTACAAAGACAAGCTTGAGGCCCATTTAGAGCGCGCGAAGATCGTGGGGGTGTTTGCGCGCAGGGCATCTGAAATGTTCAGCCAATTCTGAGCAAAGGCCACACATGGACAGGCCGCCCGGGAGCCGCTCAAGGGCCTTTTGGCTGGCGGTAACGCTGGTATTACTCGTCGCCGTCATCCCTTGCGGGCTCGCCTTCAGCATTATTACAACAAAGCACGCCTGTGACCGCCTTCATATGAACGTCTTGTTGCCTGTGTATGTGACCACGATGCTCCTCTGGATGGCGACAAGCGCCGCCCACAAGGCGCGAAACAAAGGGGCGCACTCCCTGAACGGCATGCTCAAAATACTCTATTGGGTTACGGGCGCCGGCATGGCGGTCTCCATAGGATTGTTGATTGTGCTTATCATAGATCTCCTGTCTGAAGCGCCCGGCCCATGACTTTGCTGGCCCCGGCAGCGACGCACGCGTATGCCTTGCGCATAACTTGGCGGCGTGTCGGCACTTCAGTCCTGGCGAGTGCTGCAGTCGGATTGGCAGGAGGCGTCGCCAGCAGGAGTCGAGATCTGTGTCCTCGGGGCTGAGTGGAGACGTAGCTTCTCGAGTGCGGCTAGGCCTATAGAGTGGGCGAGAGGCATGCGAGCAGTCAACCGGTAGGCGGCGGCCCGCCGGATGACGAGGACCTCGACGGTACCACCGACTACCTTTACGCCAGCGACCGGCGAGTCGAAGACCGCCCTGTTCGGCGGCAACTCCAACTGGCGCGGGCCCGTGTGGACGCCCATCAACTTCCTCCTCATCGAGGCCCTCCGCAACTACCACGAGTACTACGGCGAGACGTTGACGGTCGAGATGCCGACGGGTTCCGGCAACCAGGTCACCCTGGCCGAGGCGGCCGACGACCTCGCCCGCCGGCTCATCGGCCTGTTCACGTTGGATTCCAGCGGCCGGCGCCCCGGCATGGGCGAGCACCTGGCCGACGACGACCCGTTGGCCCGCGAGGCCGTTCTGTTCCACGAGTACTTCCACGGAGAAACGGGCGAGGGGCTGGGCGCCTCGCACCAGACCGGCTGGACCGCTCTGGTGGCCAACCTGATCCAGCCCTGCATCGGTCCCATATCCTGATATGGACGCGCGGCCGTGGAGGTGTTCCGGCCGGCCTTCGGAGGGACGCAAGGGACAAGGTAAGACCTGTGGCGACGAAGGTCCTTGGCTTGCCGCCCCACGGTGAGGACGTGTGGGGCCGACAACGCCGGCATCGGCCGCCGCACCCGGCCGCAGCAGACCCGGTTACCCGGATAACGCCGCTTCTGGCTTCAGTTCGAAAGGCTCGCCTCACGCGGCCGGGAAGCGGGGCACATTCCACTTGTATACCAAGCCTGTCCCCCTGGGAGAAGAGATTCTACTTGACGGTGAGTCGTTTGTGCGGTATATGTTAGGGCACTCCCGATATGGGCCGCGCTATGGCAAACCTTTTCTCAAACGTGGAAGAAATGGCTTACGCGCCCCGACCCGCGTGGGGCTTCACGCCCCGCCGCGTCGTCCTGGCGAAGGGCAGCCGGACGACGCCCGACCGCCGCCGGTTCGCCGACGCTATCTGCGCCGCCTACCCGGACGCCGAGGTCCTTCACCAGCCCGACGTGCCGCACAACCGCGTCGACCTGGGCGAGGCCGAGCCGCTGGCGGCGCTGCGCCGCGGCAAACAGACCCTCGTCCTCGGCGAGCACCGGTCCGCCGTCCGCGAGAGCCGCGAGGATAGCAACACCTGCCCGAACTACTGGCATGTTTCTCCCTACGGCTTCTGCCCGTACGGGTGCCACTACTGCTACCTCGCCGGCACGCCGGGCGTCCGGTTCTCGCCGACGGTGAAGGTCTTTGTGAACCTGGGCGAGATCCTTACGCGGGTCGACCGCGTCGCCACGCGGCTGGCCGAGCCGACGGCGTTCTACGTCGGCAAACTCCAGGACGGCCTCGCGCTCGACCCGCTGACGGGGTACACGCGCTTGCTGGTTCCGTTCTTCGCGAGCCATCGGTATGCGCGGATGACGCTGCTGACGAAGTCCGCCGCTGTGGACAACCTGCCGGACCTCGACCACCGCGGGCACACGATCCTCTCGTGGTCGCTTAACCCCGCCGAGGTCATCCGGGCATTTGAGGCGCACACGCCTCCGCTGGCCGACCGCATCTCGGCAATGAAGCGGTGCACCGCGGCAGGGTACCCCGTCCGCGCGGTCGTCATGCCGATCATCCCAGTGGACGGTTGGGAAGCGGTTTATGAGGCGTTCTTCCGGCGGCTGCTCGCCGAGGTGCCGCTGGACCGCATCACCCTGGGCGGCATCTGCTCGTACCCGACGGCCCGGGGGCTGCTGGAGCGCCGTCTGGGCCGGGATAACGCGATCTCGCGGGCGCTGGACCCGCGCGGCCCGTCGGCCGACGGACGGCTGCGCTACCCGCCCGCCCTGCGGACGGAACTCTACGGGCACCTCATCCGGACCATCCGTGGGGCCGCACCGCAAGTGGACATCGCCCTGTGCCTCGAGGAGCGGAGGGTCTTCGAAGCGGTCGGCCTGGCCGACGCCATCGGCCGCTGCAACTGCGTTTTGTGAGGGCCCATGGGAAGCGCGTCACAATCGGAGGACGGCTGGCTGCTTCCGAAGGCGGACTGCCGTCCGTATTGCGAGCCCGTGCTCGTCAGCGCCTGCTTCCTGGGCGTTCCATGCCGCTGGCACGGTCGTCGGGCAAAGCGCCGCGACGCACTGCTTGAGCGCCTGAAGAAGAAGTACGTCCTCATTCCTGTCTGCCCGGAGCAACTCGGTGGGATGCCCACACCACGAAGCGGCGAGTACCTGCGCGGGGGAACCGGCGCGGACGTTCTCGACGGCCGACTGCGCATCGTCGACCCGGTCACTGGCGAAGACCTGACGGATTTCCACATCAACGGCTCACGATACACGTTGGAGATTGCCGAGATTGTTGGCGCGCGCCGGGCGTACCTGAAAGGCGGAAGCCCCTGCTGCGACCGCGAAGGCGTAACAGGCGAGTTTCTGCGGCGGGCGGGTCTCCAGGTCACTCGCATACCTTAGCAACCCTTTGCCGGGTGTAGATGGCGTAGCGGATCAAGGGGCGGGCACCGGCTACGAGGTGTTCGCGGCAAGCCACGCAATCGCACCAGGCGATGCTTGCCAAGCCTGGCGGTTCAGCAACACGTAACAGACGGCCTCGTTCTTGTCGCCGAAACCGTGGAAGGCGGGCGGATGGCGAGGCACCTTGTTGCGCCCCGTCAGGAGCGCCGGAACGTGCCGGTTGTTCTCGACCGCGGCCTCCAGCGACTCCCTCGCCGCGGAGGAGTCGCCGCCGGCGCGGAAATCAAGCAACACGCGCGACCACGCCCAAGCGGCCATCGCGTCTTCCTCATACTGCATGAAGAGCCTCTCCGCATCTTCATCGCGGCCCATCTCAATCAGGCATGGCATCAGCAAGTCACGCATACCCTGGTTGTCGCCGGGGTTGAGTTCCAGCATGGCCCAGTAGTGCTCGACGGCCTCTTGCCGTTTGCCCGATTCCCACAGGCACTGAGCAAGACCCGCGCGAGCACGCATATAGGGACGTGTTTCGATGAAACCCCAGAAGTGGCCCGCGTATTCCTTGAAACCCTTCTTGCCCAAGGCGCGCTCGCCCGCTTGGACGCCCTTCCGGTACAGGTCAAGGGCCTCTTCCAGAGACTCGGCAGATTCCTGGGCAAGCAAGACGTAGGCGTCGGCACAGTCGGGCGAAATGTCCAAGGCCTTGCAAGCAAGGGCCAGCCTGCGCTTGGGGTCTTGAGACCCCCATGCCTCGTACATGACGTCCTGGGCCGCTTCGACCGGCCCCTCGGCAAAGCCGCCGAACAGCCCGGCCATCATGCCTTCCATCGCCCGACGGTCGGGTACAGCCATTGCGTCGGAGGACTTTCCGTTGGCGGAGGACGCCTTCGTCGCGGAGGTCTTGCCTTTCCGCTTGCGCGATGGCTTCTTGTGGGGTTTCTTCTTCACGCCTCTCTTCTTGTGGCGATTCCTGCCCATGGGCGGTTCCTTTACGGCACTGAATCGTTCTTCTGATCACCCTCCCATCCCACGTCCTTCTCCAGCGCCGGGATCAGCGTGCCCAATTGCGCGAGCAGGTCCGGCACGTGCACCGTCACGACCTCGTAGACCTTCTCCAGGTCCACGGCACCGTAGTCGTGAGCCAGGACGTTCCGCATGCCCGTGACGAGCGGCCAGGGGATCTCCAGGGCGCGGAGGCGGGTGTCTTCGGAGACGAGACGGGCCGCCTCGCCGATGACCTCCACGCACCGGACGACCGCCGCCTGGAGCATCGGGTCGGCGCGAAACTCCTCCAGAGAACGCGAGGCGAGGAACGTGCGGGCGCGCTCGGCCCAGATCCGCATGTCCTCGCATTTGACCAGGTCGCGCTGGCGCGGGTCAAGCGCGCTCATAGAGAGGTTCCGTCCGCTGGAGGGCGAACCGGCGGAAGTACTTGTTCGGCGACCGCTCGACCGCCGAGCGCGTCAGCAGGTCCACGGGCCGGTCGAACAGCGCCTCGAGTTCGCGCTGGAGTTCAACGAACGCCAGGCCGGGCGTGGCGCCCGGCTCGAACGTGACGAGGATGTCCAGGTCGCTGCCGGCCTCGGCGTCGCCGCGCGCCACGCTGCCGAAGACCTCCAGCCGCGCAACGCCGAACCGCTCGCACAGGTCCGCGAGCCGGTCCCGGTCGACGTTCAGACTTTCGACGGCCATGGCTGGGTCCTCCGCCTCGGGCGGCAACGGCCACACGTACCATTGTATACCATAGACCGCCGGCCGGCTGTCGTCCAGTTTTCTCTGTTGGGCGATCCGTCCACGACCTCCGCCCGAAACGGCACCGCGGCGCGGCGGCTGAACCGCCGTTCGACGCCCTGCTTGCTACAAGTCCTTTTCATGAAAGGGCTTGCGTGTTTGTTAGGGTAGGAGGCCGCTGCGCTCTCGCGCTCTCTGAATCGCCAAATCGACATGCATCCCAAGCCGCGAGCGAAAACGGAACGTAAGCCCTTGTAGCAAAGGGAGTTAACGACCCATGCGCCATTCCGGTAATTCCGGGGTCCACTCCGAACGATCTTATTAACACTACAACGCTAACTCGTGCGCGGCGGGTCTCCGTACCCGCCGCGCAGCCCTGGAAAGGGCGTTTCGAGCGCGGTGGGTGCCCAGACCCACCGCGCAAATGGCCGACTTAGCGTTGTAGTGTTAGGCACCCTTCGGGCAGCGCACAGAGCGTTGTGTTACCGAGTTCGTAGTGTAGCCATGCTGGACAGCAGTGACAAGGCCAAGGGGGCGGCCGACTCCAGCCTTGAAGCTTCCGGACATTAGACTCCTTACCGTTCTAGCGGGACCCTCAAGCCATACGAAACCCGATGTCAGAAGCACCCGGCAAGGGATCACCTTCAACCTGCGACGATCGCGTCAGCTCTCGATCTTTCGCTTGAAGAATCGGTCGCGCAGGCATACTCTAGGCGGTGCGCGTATACGTTATCAAAGAACAAGGAAACTAGCAATGGCTAAGCAAAGACGACCGAACGCGGACACGCTGCGGGAATGGGCGCGGGGATTCTCGCTGCTCTCGGACAAGACCCGGCTGGGCATCCTGGCGGAGCTGAGCAAAGGGCCGTCGAACGTGGGTGGACTGTGCAAAGCCCTGAAACTCAAGCAGCCGACGCTCAGCCACCACCTGGGGCTGCTGCGGATGGGCCGGCTCGTCAACGGCCAGCGCCAGGGCAAGTCGGTGATCTACACCGCCGACAAGAAAGCGCTGAAGGAGTTGCAGGCTGCGGTGGGGAAGTTGACGCCGTAACATCACGCGTGACAGCGTGGCTTACGCTGTGCCGGCGGAAAGCACGTGAGGGTTGCAGATCCGCTGCTGGCCGTCAGGCCCTGGCGCGACGGCCATTTCGGTCAGCCGTCCAATACTGCCGGCGCGTTTCGGCTGGATGCTCCCCGCCAGGCGGCGCAGGAACCACCGGCACTCGCACAGGGTAAGACGGGTGCGGGTGGGGTCGTACTCGAAGTCGAACCACGGCTGGGGCGTGGCCTCGTACACGCGGCGGCTCGCTCGGAAACAGGCCGTGTCGAAATGCGGGTAGTGGCCGGCCAGGCCGTAGCGGCCGAAGCAGGCAC
>JAWODB010000090.1:0-12759 GCA_046483505.1 Phycisphaerae bacterium | reverse complement strand
CTCGCCCTACTCTGTGGCTTTTACGGATGCCCCCCTGATTCAGCCATCGTCTTTCGGCTGTGGCAGCGCTTGCAGAGGGATTGGCAGTTCGCCGGATCGAAGGCCCGGCGCGGATCAATCGAGCGAGACTGTAGGTGGTGCACTTCCGAGGCTGGACGGCCACACTCGGCGCAGAGAGGATGGCGGGCCAGAAACCAGCGACGAAACCGCCGCCAGCGGCGGCAGGACGGGAAAACATCCACCCTGGACCGACGGCGCTGACCCCGCGTCTGCCCGCCGCGACGTTTGTGACTTACGGGCATGTTGTATAATTTTATCACTCGCGTTGCATTTTGGCAACACTCAATCCCCACAGAGCAAGGGATTCCTAATCCCTTGCACCGCTGCCGCGACCAACGAGGTAAGTGCCCGTGCCGTCTCACGTTAGCAACCTATCCACGTCGGTGTATGTCACGTATATGTCACAGATCCGAAGAGGTCGCGCGCCCGGACTCCGCCTCCGAGCGCTTCGCCGCCCGCTGCCGGCATCGCAGTAGCGCCGCCCCCAGCACGAGCACGTTGTAGGCGAACGGCACCACCTCGTCATCGGCCGCCAGGCGGGAAGCCGCCACCATCCGGCGGATTTCCTCGTCTGTCGGTTCGGGCAAGTCCTCGACTCGCCGCTCCCCTCGCTCGACCAGGGCCTCGGCCAGTAGATCCCGCCGACCGTCAGTCCAGCAGACCCCGAGCAGCACACCTACCAGGAGCGCCGGTACCCCCACCATCAGCACGAGAATCACCGCTCCACCTCCTCCCACTCGGCCAATCGGCGCGCCAAGTCCCGCACCGGCGCCCCATCGTAGTATCGATCCCCGACGCTGGTACCGTGCCCCAGCACGGCCCCCACCAGCCGGGGGTCCACGCCTCGGTCCCGGAGATTCGTCTCGGCCGTCCGCCGCAACAGTTGAATCGGCTGTACGGGTCGGCCCAGGCCGAGGCCCTCCATCACGTCCCGCGCCCCCTCACACAGCCGCTGCCGGAACTGCCGTTCGCAAGCGAACGGCTTGGCTCGTGGCCCCCACAGGATCGGCCCGTCCCGATGGCCGAGTTCCTGCAACAGGCCCGCCGCCTCCGCGTCCAGGGGAAAGGCCCGCTCCGCCCGCCCCTTCGGCGCCCCGCTCGCCTTGACCCGGATCCAGACGAGCCGCTCGCCCCAGTCCACGTCCTCTCGCTCCAGCCGGGCGAGTTCGCCCGTCCGCGGTCCCCACCGGGCCGCCAAGCCCAGGGCCGCCTGCAGCCACGTGGGCACGGTCTCCTCGCGCAGCGCCGCCAGCAACTGCCGCGTCCGCCGGGCCGAGAGCACCTCCGGCCGCCGCCGCATCCGCCGGCCCCAGCGGATCCCGTCGCACGGGTTCCCCGGCAGCATCCCCTCCGCCACGGCCCAGGCAAACGCCGCCCGCAGGGTCCGCACGTCCTTGCGGGCGGTTTCCTCGCCCACCGCCCGCAGCCGGGTCAGGCGGTAGGCATTCACGGTCCGGCGGGTCACGTGCTGGAGCAGCCGCGGACGGGCCAGCGCCTGGAACCGCGCCAGGGTCTGCCGGGCCAGGGCCAGGGAGGCGGGGGCCAGGTCCGGTCCCCGGGCCTCCAAGTATCGGGCCGCGAACCGGCGCCAGGGCGTCCCCGTCTCGGCCCGGCCCTCGAACCCGTTCAGCTCGGCCTGCCAGAGCTGGCGATGCCGCTCGGCCCACCGCTCCGATCCCGGTCCGAGGGTCCGCTGGCGCACGGGGCCCGCCGGCGGCGGGTCCCGCCACCGGAGCACCCAGGGGGCCCGGCGGCGGCCGTACCCCTGCCGTCTGCGGGTCTTGCGTACCTGGTACACCGGCCGCGCCTCCTCCTCCGCCCGAGGGGGAGGAGTATGCCGCGCGACCGACGGCGGGTCAAGGGCGTTCACGGCCATGGCCTTTCACCGCAGAGAACGCAGAGGGCGCCGAGAGAAGGCGACCGGGCCTCTCTCGCTCTATTCGCCGCCGGCCGCCGCCGGCGAGTCGGCCCGGCCGGGAAAACCGAGCAGCCGATCCAGGGCGTGATACAGCAGGCGGCAGCGGCCCATGAGAACCTGATCGTCGATTGGCACGTCCCCGCGCTCGATCGCGGCCTCCAACTGGATAACGGCCCGTCGGATCACGGGAACGGGGATGGGCTCGACCTCGGCGCTCTGCTGCTCGTCCTCTCCCGGGGCGCGGAAGGTTGTTTTCTTGATCTGCTCGCACCGCTGCTTCCGGATTTCGGTCACCCGCTGCACCGTCCGCCGCCATCCGCTGGGACAGGCGACGGACTTGGCAAGCGCCCGTGTCCAGGTGGACTGCTGGGCCGGCGAGTACGACGAGGCGAAGGCCCTGGCCGAGGCGGTGCGGGCCGCCCTGAACGGCTACCAGGGGATGGCCGGCAGGGTCAGTCCCAGGTCCGCCGAGAGGGTCTCGACCGTCAGGCCGTGTTTCCGCCCCAGGTCCACGGCCCGCACGATATCCTTCGGCTTCATTCGCCGCCCGTGCCGGGCATTCTGCCGCACGGCTTCCCGGTAGGCGGCCGTCGGGCTGTCGAAATGGACGACGCGGACCGGGATCTGCGTCCCGGACCCGCCGTGCCGGCGGTAGGCTCGGGCCCGGTGGTAGCCGTCCACCACGCAGTTGTCTTCGTCGACCAGAATGGGCGGCAGCTCGGCCCCGGCCTTCAAGGCCGAGACCAGGTCGTCCACGTAGTCCGGGTTGACCTTGACCCTCGGATACCGTTCCTGGTCGAACTGCAACTCTGAATACGTCCGGTACGCCTGTTCCGTGTCCTGGTCCATTGCGCTCTCCTTTAGGCTCTCGAAAAAACGTCCCATGCCCTGCCGCGCCGGGCCCTGCCCAGCCAAGCCGGGCCGAGCCGGGCCAAGCCCCAAAACTCTCAACGCTTTACGAATCCAAGATCTCCATCTCCTCCACCTCGAACCGGCCGAACGGCCCGCCGCACTCGACGCGGAAGTCGCCGAGGCCGACGTACTGTCCGGCCCGATTCAACACGTCCTGGATCGTCTACAGGGGCACGACCGACTCGTCGACGGTCAGGTCGACGTCGACCGCCCAGTCGTCCCATCGGGGACGGCCACGCAGAATGGCCCCGCTGCCCCGAATGACGACGCGCCTCACGTCCGTCGCTTGGGTTGTCGTCCAGGGCTCGTCGCTGGCCGGATCCAAAAGGGGCAGCAGCTCGCGGTCGTAATCGGCCATGACCGCGCCTTGAACAACGGTCCGTAATCCGACCTTCCCGCTCTTCAGCCCTTTGCAGCCGGAGAGGAGACACCGGAACGGGGCGAGGCCCGGAATGCAGCACCGGCCTTCCTCGTCCAAATACCTGTTGGCCTCCGCCTCCTCCTCCGGCGGCGGCGGGGTCGTCTTTTTCTTTCCCGATCCCCGGTTCTGTCCCATCCCGGCCGGGTTGTGCGTCAGGAGCGGACTGATCCCGCGCAGTCGAAATCGTACCTGCTGCATATCAGACTCCTTTCAAAAAAAGACCCATGCTTTGCCAGGCCGCGCCGCGCCATGCCGTGCCGGGCCTAGCCCGGCCAAGCCGAGCCATGCCGCGTTTATCTCAAGGGGCACCTCCTTTCTTTCGATTTGCGTTCATCGGCGCCCATCCGGCCGCACGCCGGCTTCCGGCACGGCCCAGGGGACCGCGCCGGGGCCGGCGGGCTCGCCCTGCAGACCCATCTCCCGCGCCCGGCGGGCGCAGTTGCCCCAGACTTCCAGGACGTCGATCAGGGGACCGAAGGCGTCCCGCCGCAGCCGCCAGCGGCGGTTGCGGCGTTTCCCCGGCTCGGCCTCCACCAGGTGCGCCCGCTGCAGCCGCTCCAGGGCCGTCCTCACGGGCGCCGCCGGCCGCCCGAGGTCCTCCCGCAGCTCGGCCGCCGTCGCCGGCCCGGCGTGGAGGCGGCACAGAATGGCCCAGGCGAGCGACCCGCTCATCGCGGAGGCGATCCGCCGGGCTCGGGCCTGACAGCGATGGATCTCATACTCGTCGACCACGGGCGACGCTCCTCACATGCCGCAACCCGACCATCCGCAGGCCGGGCAGGTCGGACACCGGCCGGGGACAAGAGGGGTCCCGCACTCCGGACAAAGGCCTCCGTCCAGGAGACAGTCCCGACAGACCGGCACCGTGTCGAGGGGGTCACGGCAGCCTCCCGGTCAGCTCGATGTACCTGTCGCGAATCATGGACTTCCGCCAACTCTCCTCCGCCCGCTCAAACAGAGTTGCCAGTTCGGGCGCGTCGCGGGCGGTGCACTCGTCCAGTACCCAGCGGACGAAACACCGGTCGCGGTAGGGCGAGCCCATGAGCGTGCGTTGGCGCCGGCGGTTCATACGGGTCTCCTCAGATCTCAAACAGCGTCGGCTGGGCGGGGCGAAACGTCCAGGCGTCCAGGTCCTCCGGCGTTCGCACGTCCACGGTCTCGACGACCGGGTCGGGCGCCGGCGGGTCGGCGCCGGCGGCGAGGCGCGCCAGCCCTTCCCTGGCGGCCGTCGCCGACGGCGACGCGGGGGAGAACCGCAGGGCCTCGATGGTGCGCCTGGCGTCCGCCATCGCCTCCTCCCGCGTCATCGCGGGGGGCGTCCGATCGATCTCGATCACCAGGTGCGGCACCTCCGCCGCGTCGTCGACGAACCGGACCCGGCCGACGTCGGCGGCGCCGCCCTCACCCTCCCGCCGGGCCTCGGTGAGACCACGCCGGCGAATCTGGCGGAGCCGGGCGCGGAACCTCTCCAGGCGCCTGGCCTCATCCCAGGCGGTCGCCCGGTCGGCCAGCTGCCTCGGCCAGCACGTGACGTGGGGCGTGGCGGCGAGGTACCGGGCTAGGGTTCTGGCCGGCGTCCCCTCCCGCAGTGCGTCGTGGAGTCGGCCCTGGACCTCGGTCGGGGTAACCCCGCCGCGGACGGTGCGGGCGAGGTAGGCCTCGGCCAAGACCCGGGTCCGGTCGACGTCGTGATCGGCTTCGGCCACTGCCCGGACGAGATCCGCCGGTGGCGGGTCGTGCGGTGGGTCGTGTCCGTTGATGGTTCCGTTGCCGTTTTGCGACGGTACGGTTTCGGGGGGGTGGGGGGCCGTCTGCCGTGACGTCTCCCCCTCTCCCCCCTCTGTAGTACCAATTCTCATATAGTTGTTGCGCGCGCCGTTCGTTGCACCGTTCGTTGCACCGTTCGTTGCACCGTTCGTTGCACCGTTCGTTGGAGTGTTGCACTTTTGCAACTCTCGCTCGTGTCTGCATCGGGCGAGGTGCGCCGCGCGCCCGTCGCGGGTCTTCGACGGCGTCCCGGTGGCGTCCTCGGCGAGCCAGCGGTCCCAGTTGCGGACGGTATTGGTGCTGACGCCGAGGGCGGCGGCGGCCTCCTCGAGCGTCGCCTCCGGCGACCAGATCCGCCAGGCCGCCAGCGCCGCCGCCTGTTTGCGCCCGACCGGCAGTCGGCGGAAAAGGGCCGGGTCGAGTTTCAGAAATTGCGGCTGGGCCATGTTATCCTTTCTCGGTGTCGGGACCGGGCGACGAGGGGGGCGAGGCGGCGGCGGAAAGGCAAGGGGATTCCGGGACCGGGCCGCTCCTGTAATTAGTTGCAATCTCATCGCTGTCTTCGCCATGACTCACACCTCCTCATATCCGCTCGGATTCAGCAGCAGGCCCTGGCCGCGGGCGTCGGTCGGCGGCGGGGCCTCCGCGGGGGCCTCCGCGAGGGCCATCGTCGCCTGGCCCTGGCGCAGCTCGCGGCGGGCCATCCGCAGCCGCCGGAGGCGGCGGAGCGGACGGTAGAGACGCCGCTTCAGATTCGCCTCGGCCGCCTCCCAATCCTCGTCCGTCTCGCAGATGTAGGCGCCCGGGCGGGGCCGGCGGGGCGTCGAGCCGACGGGCCGGCCCGCCAGCTGGAGTTCGGCCACCAGTTCGTATATGGCGCGGACCTCGACGCCCATGAGTGTTGCCAGCCGCCGGTAAGGGACGGCCCGGCCCCGGCCGCGCGCGTAGCGGTGGAGCCAGCCACAAAGCCGACGGGCCTCGTCGGAGAGGGCGGGTTTTGTGGCGTCGCGGGTCATGGCGTCGGCGCGTCTCCCTCGGGCTCGACGATCTCGATACCGTAAAGGTCGCGTACCTGCCGCTTTTTCAGCCGATACGCTTTCGTCGCCACGCCCTTCGTATCGATCACCCGCAGTTTGCCGGCACATTCGGTACACAGAGGCGCGGTCAGGACGAGGAAGTCGGGGTAGTAGTAGGCGGGGCCCGGCAGCAGGAACCGGGGCTGCTCGCACCACCAGGGAATCTCGCCTGCCTCGTGGAGCAGCCGGCAGGAGGCGTGGAACGTGGCCTCCCGCCGGCTTGGATATCGGACGCCGTCCACCGTGATGGCTTCGGCCCCGTACTTGTTCCGTTTCGGCGTCGCCTGGTCGCCGAGCTGGCGGCGGACCTCGGCCCGGGCCGAGGGTGAGAGGCGTCTCAGGAGTTCGTCGGCGTCGATGGTCATGCCTCGGCCGCCTGGGCCCCTCTCCTCGCTCCCGCCGCCAGGGGACACCAGGGCGGCGGTTCAAGGCCGTCGGGCAGCCGGCGGAGCCGATGGGGACCGCCGGGCAGACTGTCGACGGCCGGGTGCGTACAGACCCAGGCGTCGGGTCCCGCCAGGGCCGTCCCCGTCCGATGCAGCCGGAGACACCAGAGACACTCGCCGCAGTCGCGGATCTCGATCGTCGGCATGAAAACGTCTCCTTTCGTGGCCGGGGCGGGCCGCAGGTTGGGGGATGGGCCCGTTGCGGCTCGCCCGGCCGGGCAGAATGGTGATGCGGGGCGCCGGCGCCGATGCTGGACTCTCGACCGATCGAGGAGTCGAGCCGGTGTGGCGCGGGTGGCGCCCCGCACATGGGCTCGGTCATCGTGGTAGGCGACTCGCATCGGCAGCCTCCTCAATCGGTCCTGTCATTGTATCGACGATCCGCCGGGCAGCCTTGAGAAAAATCCATCGTCGGGCTAACCGCTTGTGTGACAAGGGGATGCGTTTCCGGTTTTTTTCGGCGGGGGGTGTGGAAAACTTTCGCGCGCCGTCCGGCCCCCGTCTCCGCCGGCGCGAAGGAGGACGCCATGGCCGAGGTGCTGGAGGTGCTGCTCTGGATCGCCTGCTATCTGATCGTCTGGCGGCTGTGGGCCTGGTTCGCCCGCCGGGCCTGGCCGCGGTGAGCCGCGCCCCGGCCGTGCCTGCCTGCCGGCAGGCGGTGCACAAAAGTTTTCCACAGCCCCAATCCTGATTGTGGAAAACTTATCTCCTTGTCAGTAAAGGACTTACGTTTTTTTCAGGGTTTCCCCGGATTTCCGCTTGACAAATCGGACAAATAGTCGTATAGTATAGGTGGAGGATGAGGGATGGCACACACACAGGCACACGCGGATCGGGGCGGGCCGGCGGCGACGGTCGCCGGGGCCATCCTCCCCCGCCCCAACCGCACAGAGGAGGATGGTACGATGACCTATTATTATGTGTACGGCGAGCATTGTGTGATGGCGGGCCATATCGTCCCGGAGAATCGGCTCGACGAGTATGTGCCCGCCGACGGTACGCCGCTCTCCGTGGCCGTACCGGACGATCTCTCGCCGGATTATACGGCGATGACCGAGGAGGGGGCCTGGGAACAGCTCGCGTGCGCCAGGCGTGCGCTCCGCGACGAACACGGCGGTGGACACGAATTGTATCGGCTGCACGCGGCCAAGGCCGTCCTGGAGGCCGCCGGGTACGACGCCGGCCATCCCTGCACCTGCTGCGAGACGGTTGCTCAGCACATCGAGCAGCACCTTGATCCGTCGGGTACGCTGAGGCAGGCGATCGCGGCCGGCGAGATCACGCGTGCGACCGCGGCGGAGGACGCCGAGGCATTCGCACGGAGCCAGGTCTGCATGGGCTCCCTGATCGGGCAGGCAGAAATCGAGGAATATCTGCTGGATCTGATCAACGAGGTTCGCGAGGCGCAGGAGGCGTAGAATGGCCGGCATCACCTGGTGGACGTCCAAGCGACTGGAGGTCCTGGCGGCGCTCGCCGCCGAGGGTTTGCAATCCCCCGCCATCGCCCGGCGCCTCGGCCGCCGCTACAAGCGCCGTCTCTCGCCGGAGGCCGTCCAGGGGGCGGCCAAGCGAGCGGGCGTCCGCCTCCGCCGGGGGCCGCCGGCCGGCAACCGCAACGCGGAAAGGAGATAGCCGTCATGCCCCAGGTTGGACGGACCTTCGAGGACGCTCGCCGCGAGCGGACCGGGCGCCGATTCCGCCGCGCGCTCCGCCGCCTGAACCACTTCGGCCGCGAGCCGCCGCCCCGGCCGAGACGAAAGGAGACGTCCCGGACCTCCGGCCCCCGCCCTTACACCGGCTGGGAGTTGGCCGGGATGGGCTGGGCCGTCGTCCGCGGTCTGCTGGGGGCGGTACTGGTGATAGCCGGCGTCGCCGTCTTCCTCACCGTCTCCTTTCTCGGCGGCATCATCCTGGCCACCGTCGGCCTTGTGATCGGGGCGGGGTCGGGACGCCGACAGCACGAGATCGAGACGGAGGCCCGGCTGCGGCGGATAGAGGAGCAGGGGCGGGAGAGTCAGGGGCCTTGAGCGGCTCTCTCGCGGCCGATCTCCCGGCGGACGGTCCCGACCCCTGCCCGGCGTCCGTTCATCCAGGAGACGGCGACGTCGCAAGCCGGCGGGGGCATCTGTGAGGCGCATCGTCTACCCACCCCGCTAATCCACCTCTTCTTGTGCTTCGGGATCGGCGGCGTAGCGCGAAAGCAGGGCCGCCAGGCGCCGGGCCAGCCGATCCTGGGCCCGGGCCATCGCCCCGTTCGTCTCCAGGGCCTCGTAGGCGTCAAGGGCGGCGGCGGCCGCCCGGGCGAGGTCCCCGCCTCCCGTCGCGTCCAGGCGCCGGGCCGCCGCCAGAAGCGCTTGCACCTCGGCGTGTTTGGCCCAGGCGAGGGCGATCGAGCGATGCGGCGGCGGATCAGCCACGGGCCGCCTCCCCCTGCCTCCCCTGTCCGCCCTGCCTGCCGGTAGGCAGGGCGGCAGGCACGCCGGCCGCCAGCGGTGCGTCTGCCTGCCGCCTGAGGGGCAGGAGCGAGGCCCCGTCCCAGCCGTGGATGGCCACGAGGTGGCCCGTCGGGTCCCGGCGGGCCTCGTACACCGCCCGGTCCGCCCGGCTCCCCCCCACCGTCCAGTCCTCCGCCGGCAGGAGATGCACCAGGTCCGGCCGCGTCCGCCACAGGGCCAGGAGTAGCCGGTTGCTGGTGGCGAGCGGCCGGGTCAAATCCATCCGGGCGGCCAGGCGGCGGAGCGTAGGCCAGACGGCACACCCCGCCCCGGCCGCTAAGACGTTGTTGGAGGCAGGCCAGGCCGCGGCCCGCCGGCGGACGACGCCGAGCCGGCCGCCGAGATCGAGATCCGTCGGCAGGGGCCGGAAAAGCCACGTGTCGGTGTCCAGATACCAGCCGCCCCGCCGCTCGAGCACATCGTAGCGGAGCACGTCGGCCTGGTGGGCGATGCAGGCGCCTCGCTCGTAGAGCGGTTGCCAGTGGGGGGAGAGGGCCGCCGGCCGCCACAGGCGCACCTCCCAGCCGGGATGCAGGCGGCGGGCGCGGGCGAGGTTTTCGGCGTGCCGGCCCGTCGGCTCGTCGTCGGTGACCCACACGAAATGCAGGCGGCGGGGAATCACGGTTGCGGTCCCACGTACATCACCCAGTAGCCCGCCCAATAGCAGAGGTCGTTCGGGTCGGAACTGAGGGCCTGCCATTCGCCGGTTTCGCCGAGGGTAAAGTTGTGGTCCGCCTCGCCCGTCCCGGCCCCGACGACGACGCAGTTGGGCATATCGGGCGTCGTAATCTCGTACTCGGTCCCCGTATTATAGGTCGAGCCGTCGCAATGGGCCCAGTCGGGGGGGAGATCGTCGAGGGATCGGGGCCAGACGCCCATGAGGCCGATCGGCAAGCGGGGGGCCTTCGGGATCCGAGGCAGGAGGGCATCGAGGAGCAGGCGGACGGTCGAGCCGAACGGTCCCGACTCGACCGCCACCAGTTCCGATCCCCGCAGGTCCAGGCGGTTCAGCGCCCGGATCATCGCGTTCAGCCGCGAGGCCGTGATGGGGTCGCCGGGACGAAACTCGGGAATCGCCATGGCAGACGGGCCTCGGTCCCTCTGTCCCTTTGTCCCTTTGTCCCTCGCTGTCTTACGGCTCGGCGTCCTCGCGGACCGTGACAGTCACCACCAGGCCCTGCTCCTGGGTGCCGCCGGTCCCCGAGACCGACACGTCCGCCACCAGGGTATCGCCGTCGGCGAGGGAGGCGGTGTTGATGGAGCCGGCGACGACCTCACAGTCGGCTATCGAGTCGTCGATATCGATGGTCCCGGTCAGGATGGAGGCCGGCGAGGGCGAGGCCTGGTTGCACTTCTTCAGGTCCACCGAAATCTGCTCGGTCCCCCCGCCGCTGGGGGCGTCGATGCAGACCGCCTCGACCGCCACGACCGTCGCGGTCGTCCCCCGGCAGGTCCAGAGCGGTGCGACGGCCGCCACCACGTCCGACCCGTCGTCCTGCTTGTAGGTGAGGGCGTGCTGGTGCTCGAGTTTGGAGGCGGAGAGGCCCGCTCCCGCCTCGACGTCGTCGTCGTCGACGGTCCCGTCGGGGATGTTCATCTCCTGGGCCGTCAGGGCCCCCGCCACGTGCACGTCGACCGGTATTCGTATCGTGCTCATCGTCCGCTCCTTTCGCTGGTTCCGCCTGCGACCCTATCCGAGGTTCCCCCAGTGCACCGCCCCCGCCAGGGGATCGGCCCGGGTCAGGTGCAGCCCGCCGAAGTCGGCCGGCAGATATTCCCGACACAATCGGAATGCCTCGTCCGAGGTATCCTCGCCCCCCCACGGTGGCGGGGCGCCCGTCTTGGGCACCTTGAAACTCGCCACCGGGTCCCAGCCCGTGGCCTTGAACTCGAACGCGTAGTGGACCTGCCAGGTTTTCCCGCCGTCGGGCGAGCGGCCCGAGATGTCGGTGCAGAGCCACGTGCCGTAATCCTGATCCGAGCCGCCGGGCGGGAACCCGCCGGCGCTGTTGACGCGGCCGACGTAGGCTCCGGCCCAGTTCGCCGGGTCCTCCGACTCGACCCGGTCCATCTCCCACACCCGATGGGGCCGCAGGACGGAGACCGACGCCGCCTGGGTCTGTGTCTCGCCGGCGGCGTCCGGTTCGCCAGCGGCGTTCAACTCCTGGCTGACGCCAATGTAAAAGTCCTTATCATTGAAAGCCGGATCCCAATCCTCCAGTGCATAAGCATCCCACGCCTCCTCCGACTGGCAGCGGGTGGAGGAGACGATGGTCGGTTCGCCGCCCTGCCGGCCCTGCCAGACGTACTGCAGGCGGATCCGCACGGTCCCGCCGCCGATGCCCTGGGGCGTCCGCCGCTCCAGGTAGGCGCCGCTGACCGACGGGCACTCGTCTCCGATGGCCGGGACGCCGTCGGCCGAGAGGGCCTCGATGAGCCCGGCCGTCCCGGCGGCCGTCACGCCCGAGACCACGGCCGTCCCGGTGACGGTCAGGCCGTCCAGGGTCTCGTCGATTCGGGCACCGTCCTGCAGATTGAGCGACTCGAGCGTCGCCATGGTCGATCGTCCTCGCGGCTATCCGGCCCGGGCCACCTGTCCCTCCCGCAGGACCTCCAGCTGCTCGCGGGCCACCTCCAGCTGGTCCTGCAGTTTGTCGCGGATCTGCTGGTTCACCCGCTTGCCGGCCATCGCCAGGCCCCGGGCCTGGGACCGGCCGCCGGTGATCTCCATGCCGGTGCCGAGGCGCCCGGACCAGAGGCGGCCGAGCCGCTCGCGGATGCCGCCGATCCGCTCGCGGAGACCGCCGATCCGGGCCGTCCGCTCCATCCGCCGGCCGGTTTCCCTCTCCTGCTGCATTCTGCGCCGGTTCATCGCCGCGATGTCGGTCGTGGCGGCCGGGGCTGGTTCGGCACGGAGCCGGGCCATGTGTTTCAGCATCTCGATGGTCTCGATCGGGGTGATGCCGCCGAGTCCCTTCGCCGCCGACGGGGACCCGACCCATTTTGTCAGTTGTTCAGGATTGAGGCCGCGCTCGATGGCCACGCGCCACCAATCGGGCATCTCGCCCGCGGCGGCCCGCTTCTCCCATCGCCTGGCCTGCAACACGCTGAACTCGCGGCGGGCGGCCGCCTGCCAGGGCTTCATCTTGCCGGCCTCGACGAGCTTCTCCAACAGATCGCCGTAGAGCCCCTTGACCTTTTCCGCCGCACCTTTGCCGAAGAGTTTTGCCAGGGCGGCGGTGGACTCGTTGACGCGCTTGGAGGCGGCGTCCATCCCCGCCAACTGTCGCTCCAGCGCCTTGAGCGTCACCCGGTAGGACTCGGCCTCCCGCTTGGCCCGCTGAATCACCTGGGCCGTCGAGCCGGTTGCCCGCCCGGCTGCCCGATCCGCCTTGGCCTGCCGGCGAAGCACGTCGATCTGTCGTTCCTGGTTGTCGATCAGACCGCGAACCGCCTCAGCCTGCCGGCTGATCTCGGCGCGGGTCGCGCCCAATCCGCCGACCGCTTTCCCGACGGCGGCCGCTCGGCGCGCCGGCGTCCGGCCGGCCTGGAAGTCTACTCCGAGAGAGGCCCGGAGTTTTTTGGACTGATCGACGAGCGTGCCGTGCTGCTTGACCCGCGCCCCCGTCGCCACCAGCTCCGCCTCGGCCGTCTTCTCCACCCA
>JAWODB010000083.1:0-11891 GCA_046483505.1 Phycisphaerae bacterium | reverse complement strand
CTGTAACTGCACATGTGGTCGATGGCGAGGGGGCGGGCGCCCGCGCACCAGTGCAGCGAAAGCGGGTCGCCGTGGAAGTGCCCGCGGTTCGGGCCGCTCTTGAAGGCGAGGTACGTCTCGCGGTCCGTGCCGGGCCGGTTCCGGAAGATGACGCCGAAGCCGGGCAGTTCCTCCGTCGTGAAGGTGCGAATATCCTCGCGGACGCCCATCTCCTCGGCGACGCGGAAGACGTCCGGCCCCGGGGGATGCGTGTCGCCGCCGGGATGGCAGCGCCGCTCCCCGTTGCCGACGGGCTGGGAGGCGTGCAGCAGGAACGACGCCCCGGCGCGGTACCGCGGCCAGCGGGTCGGGTCGAAGCCAAGATGCTCGCGACATATCTTTGCAAGCGGCTTCCACGTGCCCCTCATCGCGTAGGCGACGTACCCCGGGCACTCCTGCCCCGCCCCGCCGGGCAGCGTGATGGAATGGTACAGGTCCTCGCGGAATTTCTGCTCCGCCTGCCGGCAGAATGCCTTGAACCGCGGATGTTTCTTCAGTTGGGCCACCAGCGCGATGCCGACGCGGTTGAAATCCGTGAAGAAGTTCGCGTTCTCCGGCGACCAGAAGTGCCAGTACGAGCCGTACGTGTCCGGGTCCAGGAAGATCTGGGCCCGCGCGAGCGTCGTGAGGTTGCCCTGCCTGCCCGCCTCGCGCATGGCCCGTTTGCCCATGCCGCGCGCCGCGCTCGACGGGTTCATCATGCTGCTGTAAAGGTCGAGGCCGCGGAAACGGCCCGGCTTCTTCGCCAGGTCCTCGATGCCCGGCCACTGAAGATGATAGTCATGGACAAGTTTATCGAGCGGCTGGAACCCGTGCCGCGTGACGTACGCCTTCCGGGCGTCGCCGTCCCACGCGGACCGCGGACCCGCCAGCAGGAACCAGTACCGCCGGCCCTTCCACGTGGGACACCGCAGGCCCGCGTAGTCGCCGCCCGGCCGGACCGTGACGGCGATGAGGTTGTTGTGCGGCCAGTGCCAGCGCGCCGGCCGGCAGACCGTCGCCCCGACCGCATGGGTGCCGTCGTGGCACGCGAAGAACCAGCCCTCGTCGAAGGCCTGCGACCATCGCGGCTGGAGGCGGACGAGCACGTCGCCCATCCGCGTCTGGCCGGGCTCGAGCGTGGACGGCGGCTCCACTTCCTTGCCGCCGTGGGCGTGCCGCAGGCGGCCGTGGGTGACGACGTCCGCCCGGCGCGCGCCCCATCCGGCGGCGCAGTCGAACGTCCAGGCCTCGCCGCGGGCCATCTCGTGGCGTTCCTCGATAACGGCGTGCCGCTCGCCGGGCCGAAGCGAGACGTCGACCTCGGCGAAGGCGGGCACGTCGCCCCACAGCCCGGCCGTGCCCTCGAACGCGTACCGCAGCCGGACCTTGCCGAAAACGGTCCCGTCGCCGAGGACGGTGGCGGAGAACTCCTTCAGCGGGCGCTGGGTGTGCCACGCGCTTTCGCCGACCCATCGGCCGCCCGGCAGACGGACGCCCGCCACGGGGCCGGGCGGCTTGCCACCCTCGGCCGAGGCCGGCACGCGGACCGCCACGAGGCCGTTGTCGAGGACGATGCCGCCGCTCTCGCGTCTCACCTTGACCATCGGCGGAAAACGCCTGGGCCGCCCTTTCGCGACGGCGTACGTGACGGATTCGCCCGGCCCGACCGTCGCCGCGACCCAGACGGCCGGCTTACCGTCGGCCTCGCCGACCTGGCACGGCACGGCCTTGCCGTCGGCGGTGACGACGACCTCGCCCGGCTTCGCGCCGGCGGGGAGGTCGACGTTCAGGCGGATAACTTCCTGCTCGTAGGGGCGGTCGGTCGGGTTGGTGAGCGTCCACTGCTCGGCGGCGAAGGCGGCGTGTGCGCCCAGCAGCGTACAAAGAACGCACGTGATACAACATCTGGTCATAGTTTGCTGGGCCTCAGGGAAGGCGAATCGGCGCCGTAGGCGCGCCGGCGCCCGAGTCGTCATCCTTCGTGTTGATCGCCGCCACGCGGTACCGCAGGTCCGCGCCGGTCGGGGCGAGGAAATCGACCCACGCCTGCGGGTTCAGCGGGCTGGCCTCCCGCCGCGGCGGCCGGTACGCGATGGCCGTCCACGCCCCGTCGCCGACCTTCCGATCCACGCGGAAGCCGATCTCGTTCTTCGACGCGTCGCGCCACGTGACGCGGACGGCGTCGCCCTGGTAGACCTCGGCCGCCACGTCCGCCGGAGCCTCGGGCGGTCCGCCGGGATCGGCGGTCAGGGCGTTGTCCGTCCCCTTGGTGTTCGTCCCCTTCTCCGCCTCGTTCGCGACGAACGCCAGGTCGGTCGGCGGTTCGGGGAACATGACGCCGCCCACCCATCCGGGCGTGGTGTTCCAGGCGATGAGGCACCCGTGCATCTTGACGTTCCACGCCCCGATGTAGCCGCGCTCGCCCTCGTCGCGGCGGTGGACGTTTCGCGTGACGCCCCACGAATACAGATGCGTCCCGCCGTGGGCCTGGCACAGGATGCCCTCGCCGTCGATGCCCGGGTCCGAGCCCGTGTTGTTGAACGTGTTGCCGTGCACCCACAGGTTGGCGCCGCCGAGGTCGAAGGCGCGGGAGAGGTTGTCGGAGATGGCCCCGTTGCCGCCGGGCGAACTCTGGAGGTACCCGTCCAGGGTCAGTTCCCACGCGCCGATGGTGTACGGGTCCTGGGCCTCGCGCAGGTAGGCCCGCTCGTTGCGGTTGTCGCGGACGGTGAGCCACGTGCCGGCGGCGTTGACGCCGCGGTGCCCGTGGTTGTAGATGAAGTTGTCGCGGACGACGATGCCCTCGGCGAAGAAGCCCTTGCCGGGCGCCTCGCCCGGCTCCCGGTTGCCGCGCGTCAGCCCGAGCAGCGTCTTGTTGATGTCGACGCCGGCGGCCTTGTTGTAATCGAAGAGGACGGGCCGGACGCTCTCCTCCCCCAGGGCCATCGAGTTCCCCTTCCCGCCGGGGTAGGAGTAGCGCGTCAACTGGCGGTACTTGAAGTTGCGGCCGGTACTCATCGGGATACGATTGTTCGCGACGAACACCCGGCTGCCGTAGGCGCCGATGCGCGGCGTGAACTTGGCCATGTAGTACCCGTCCGGGCCGAAGCCGTCGGGCGTGTCCGCCCGGCCCATCGTGACGCCGTTGTTGACGCCGACGGCGTGCTCCAGGACGCATCCGAAGACGAGGCGGCCGTCGCCGGAGCCGACGTGGACCTTCCCGCCGCCCGTCAGCGGGTCCCACGGGTGCGTGCCGTCGGGCACCCGGTCGGCCCAGGCGTCCTTGACGAAGCGGCTCTTCCAGGAGCCCGCCGTCCGCCACGTGTCGCCCCATTCGTTGTCAGGCCCGAAGTAGACGGTGCCGCCGACGAGGTGGACCCACGCGAGGCCGACCGTATCGACATCCTTGATGCGCTTCCCCTCCGGCGGGCAGAGACCCACGAGGTTCCAGTCGCGCGGCGTGAGGGGCTCCACGTTGAAGAAGGCGCCGTGGGCGGGGCCTTCGACGTCGCCGCCGTCGAACGTGCCCTTATACGTGCCCGCGAGGCGGTCACCGTCGCGCTTGACGGTCACCGTCAGGCGGCCCGTGCGCTCGACCGTCTCCTCCACCTTCTCCTTGCCGCGCTTCTGCTTCTCCGTCGAGGTCACCGTGATCGCCACGTCCAGCGTGATGGTGTCGCCCTGCTGCCCGGCCGTGACCTTGACGGCGTGGTCGCGGACGCCGTAGAGCGGCGCGTAGGCCTTGGCGTCGTCCGCCAGGAGCCGGCCGTCCTTCACGGGGCAGCGGAGTTGCAGGCGGACGGGCCGGCGCTCGTCGCGGCGGGTGGTGAAGACGGCCCCGTCGAGCCAGACGGAGGCGCGGCGGCCGGTCTCGATGGCGTTCTCGCGGCGCGTAAAGCCGAAGACGAACGTCGTGGGCAGGTCGAGCGGTCCGGCCGTGGCCTTCGGCCGTCCCTTCGGCGCCTCGCCGCGGATGACGACGCCCGGCTTCAGCATGAGGCCTCGGCCGTCCGGCCCGTCGAACGGGCCGTCGGTGAAGTCGTACGTGCCGGCCGGATAGTACAGGACTCCCCCGCCGCGGGCGGCCAGGTCGTCGCGGGCGCGTTCGAACTTCTCGAAGGCCGTTCGCCCTTTCTCGTAGGCAGCCATGTCGACGACCTGGTCCCAGCGGATGCGGTCCGTCCAGGCGGGCCAGCCTCCGCCGGCGTAGTATGTCGCCACGGGGTTGTCCGTCGGCGGCCGGCCGGCCGTCGCGGTGGCGGCGACGGCCATGCCGATCCCCGCCAGGGTGCAGAGGAAGTGTGATGCGTTCATAAGTGGCCCTCGCGAGATGGTGCGTCGGTCCCTGCCCTTTGCAGGTGAAACCCGCCCGGCCGTCTGTGCGGTCGAAGAAAACAACCGTTGACGCCTCCGCCCCTGCGCCGGCGGTACCGCGACAGTCCGTACCTAGTGCAGTTGGAGCCCCTGCCGCCGGGGCGGCACGTCCTGCATGCCGTCGCGCCGGCGGACGGGAAGCACGCAATCTCGCGGCCGGCGCCGATGCGCTTCCAGGCCCGGCGGCCGGACGGGCGGCAGGGCGGCGGGCGGCCGAGCGGGCGGTGACCCCTCCCGAAGCGCGTCAAGATGGGCAAACTGCGCAGGGGAGTCAGGCAAGCGGCCGCATGAATCGCGTAAAACCGCCTTCCCCAACTTGACTGAGGCCCAATCTGTGTTATAGTTCCCCGGAGATCGTTCAGAATACGCCACTGTCGCCCCGCTGCGGCGTCGACGCGCGCAGATAGCGGGGTGTCAGCACACGTCTGATATCGCACAACACAATCCGGACCCGCCGTCGGCACGCCGGCCGACGGCCTGGGGGAACGATCAAATGGGATCCGTCGTGCAGCGGGTACCTGGGGTCACATCCTGTATCAGGGAGAAAGTCATGACCAGCCGAAACCACTGGAAGACGTTTGGCGCCGCGGTCGTCGCGCTGGCTCTGCTGGGAGCCTTCGGCACGCCGCGAGTCTCGGCCGACCCGGGCCTGGTTTCCCATTACAAGTTCGACGAAACCGCCGGAGCGACCGAGGCCGTCGATTCCGCCGACGGGAACCACGGCACCATCATGGGAGACCCCGCCCTTGGGCACGCCGGCGTCTTCGGGTCCTCCTACTACTTCGACGGCAACAACGACTACGTCGACCTGGGGGCCGATACGTTCGGCAACCCGGGCGTTTTCACGTGGGCCCTCTGGTTCAAGCGGGAGGCCGACCGCGGCGACGCCACCAACCACGGCGTCAACAACGTCCTGCTGGCCCAGTCGTCCAACAGCAGCAACGACAACTTCGAACTTGGCAGCGACGACAACGACCTGGAACTCTACCTCGACAGCGGCGGCGGCAGCGCCGACGCGACCGTCCGCACCACCATCGGCGACGACGGCATCACCACCGACTGGCACCACGTGGCCATGGTCTACGACCAGAACGCGACCAACGCAGCCACGCTCTATTTCGACGGCGAGTTCGCGGCCGAGTGGGACCAGTTCGGTGGCACGCTCGACGGCGCCGGCGGGACGCACTTCACCATCGGCATCGCCCGGCCCGGCGGAAACGAATGGGGCGACTTCCAGGGCTGGATGGACGACGTCCGCTGGTACGACACCGCCCTCGACGCCGACGGCATCGCCGCGCTCGCGGCCCGCTTTGAAACCCAAACGTGGGACTTCGCGACGGTCGGCGACGGCAACTGGAACACCCCCGCCAACTGGTCCCTCGAGCACACCCCCACGGCCGACGAGGTCGCCGAGGTCATCGGCGACGGCGTCGATGCGGCCGACACCCTTACCCTCGACACGACCGAGAGCGTGACGCGCCTTTCCATCGGCACGAACGCGGCGGCCCCGGCCTCCGATACCAACCTGCACATCACCGGCGCCGCCGACCTGACCGTGAGCGAGAACGTTTATCTCGGCATGCACGACCACGACGCCGCCGCCAACGTCGTGACCCAGGACGCCGGCAGCGTCAGCATCGCGGGCGACCTGGTGTACGGCACCAGCAGCACGGGGATCGAAAGCGGCACGTACAACCTGGCGGGCGGCTCCCTGGAGGTCCAGGGCACCATCCGCAAGGCCGACCCGGCCGTGGCCATGAGCACCTTCGCCTGGACCGGCGGCACGCTGAGGAATCTGGGCTCCTACGGCCCGGGCCTGGAGGCCCTCGAGCAGGACGCCGGCACCATGCAGCCGGGCGGCCCCGGCGCCCTCGGCACCACCCTCATCGACAACGATTACACCGTCGGCGACGGCGGCGGCGACCTCGCCACGTGGGACATGGAACTCGACCCGGACGCCCCGCAGGGCGTCTTCGATGCCTTCGGCCGACAGGTCCATGCCGCCGACCGCATCGACGTCACCGGCACCCTCGCCCTGGCGAGCGACAGCGACCTCGCCCTCGGCGACGTCTCCGGCGCCGGCTGGGGCAACCTCGCGGACAACATGGTCTTCATCCTCAGCCGGTACGGCACGCTGGACGCCATCCAGGACACCTTCGGCAGCACGAACCTGGGCACCCTCCCCGGCGGCGGCTGGGAGGTCGACTACGCCTACGGGCCCGCCGGCGACCAGATTGCCGTCCTCCAGCCCGTGGCCGCCGGGACCGGCGCCGTCCGCTGGAGCGGCGACGACGACACCACCTGGCACCAGGCGGGCAACTGGCTTGAATGGGATGGCGCGAACTGGACAGGGGCCGACAACTTCCCCATCGTGGGCAACACGGCCCAGTTCGACCCGACCGACCCGGCTCCCTACGAGTACGTGGTGGACCTGGGCGGGATGACCGGCGCCGCCGCCCACCTCGACTTCAACGACATCTCCGAGGATCCGATCTACCAGTTCGTCGTCCAGAACGGCACCATCGAGATGGACGACGGCGACCCCACGACCTCCAGCAACCTGACGGTGACCCACGACGCGGCCGGCCCCGCCGGCACGACCACCGTCAGCGCCGGCCTGCGGACCGACCAGTACGAAAGCGGCACGCCCGACAACGTCATCCTGGACGTGAGCAGCGGCCGCCTGGAACTGACCGGCCGCCTCGGCTACTACGACGCCGGCACGGCCACCCGCAAGCCGATCGTCCTGGCCGAGCCCGCCGCCGGCGACAACGTCGCCGCCGGCGCTACGCTGGCCATCACGAACTCCAGCGCCGACGACACCGTCCGCAGCCACATCGACGCGGCCCTCTCCGTGGCCGGCGTCATCGAGGCCGAGGGCAACTCCCTCGATTCCACGACCCTGACGCTCCAGGACGGCGGCGCCCTGCACATGACCGGCACGACGGCCATGTACCAGGCCGGCCTCTGGTGGGGGCAGACGGGCGGCAACATGGACCAGGGGACGCCCAATCCCGAGACCCGCGTCACCCTCAATCCCTCTGCCGAGGCGGACGACGGCATCCCCGGCAACACGACCGAGATCATGACCGGGCAGATCTTCGACGCCGACGGCGTCATCAGTTTCACCGAACACATCGACGACAAGGCCGCCTACTGGATCGACGGCACCCAGGTCCTTTTCAACGACTCCTGGAACACGCGCTCCGACACCGGCAAGCTGGAGGGCGACGCCGGCTGGCACGAGTTCGAGATCCGCATCTCCAACGGCGGCGGCGGCAGCGGCACGGTGGGCGGCATCGGCCTGGGCTACGACGTGGACGGCGGCACCGCCTGGGCCCCCATCCTCGACCCCGGCGACGGCTCCTTCCTTCGCAGCACCCAGACCACGGCCCGGCCCGACGCCACCGACGTCGACGTCATCGTCAACGGCGGTTCCGCCTTGCAGGCCACCGGCGAGGTGAACCTCGGCCACCTGACGCTCAACCACACCGGCGCCCTGGCCGTCACGCCCGGCGGCGCCGACAACGACAACGTCTCCTTCCTCAGCACAACGCTCGAAGACACGCCCTCCACCGCCGCCACGATCAACAACGACGCGGACGTGGCCGGCGGCCCGCTGACCCTCGGCGACGAGGTCAACACCCTGACCAAACAGGGCACCGGCGACCTCTCCTACACCGACGTGACGGAGGTCGGCCCCAGCCCGAACGGCGCCACCCTGACCCTGGACGTGCAGGGCGGCCGGCTCGACATCACCGGCCGCGTCGGCGCCACCAGCCTCATCAACCTCGACGATTCGACCATCGGCACGGGCGCGACGCTGAGCATCCCGAACAGCCTCCCTGTGTCCCCCAACGATGTCACCACCACCCCGGGCCACCCGATCGTGGTGGACGGCGGCCGGCTGGAGATCACCGGATCCTACGTCGAGGGCGACACCAACTCGTCCTCCGTGGGCGACTCCAGCATCACCCTGGGCGAGGGCGCCACCCTCGCCGCCGGCGTGGACGTCCCCGCCGCCCAACCGGGGGGCCTCGTCGGCGAGTATTTCTTCAACCCCGGCGGGATCAGTTCCGTGAACCAAGTGGACTGGAACCGCGACCCGCAGGACACCCGCATCGACGGCCCCGTCTGGTTCGGGAACGACTTCCAGAAGTTCGGCGAAATGGGCCAGCGGGAGGACAACTTCGGCGTCCGCTGGACGGGCTTCCTGTTGATTGACACGCCCGGCGACGTCCAACTCTGGTGCGACAGCGACGACGGCTCGATCCTCTGGATGGACCTCGGCGAGGGGTTGGTCGAGGCCGTCAACTGCGACGGCCTCCACGGCACGGGCAACGAGGTGAGCGCGACGATCAATTTCCCCCTTGCCGGCCTCTACCCGGTCGACCTGCGGATGTTCGAGCAAGGCGGCGGCGAAGGCATGGAACTCGGCTGGATCGACGCCAACACGGCCATCCCCGCCGACCACCTGTTTAACCCCGACCTCACCACCACCGTGGAACTGCCGAACTCGCTGACCATCGCCGGCAACGCCACGCTGGAGGTCGACGGGCCCCTCGCCTTCGAGGCCGTGGCCTTCGAGGCGGGCGGCACGCTCAACGTGGTCGGTGAGGGCGGAATGGAGTTCGCCAACACCGACGTCTCCGCCGCCGCCACCACCGGCACGGTCAACGCCGAGGCGATGGACGTGTACCTGGCGCGGCTGACCGACGGCGGGAGCACGGACGTGCACCTGACCAAGACCGGCCCCTACGCCGTCGTCTTCGAGGAGACCTCCGAGGCGAACGACGCCGACGGGGCGACCCTCCACCTGGCCGAGGCCGACGTGGTCGCCGTCGGCGGCGGGGTCTTCGACCCGCTCGACGGGGCCGCCGCCAGCCTCGACGCCGCCGACACCGTCCTCCACCTGGCGAGCAAGAGCGCCGCCTACGACGTGTCCACGCCCATCACCGTGACGGCCGACGGCACCCTGCTGGCCGCCATGACCGACCTCTCCGAGGACGACGTGGCCGACGCCGCCGTCAGCCTGGACGGCACCGTGACCGTCAACACCGACCAGACCCTGAGCCTGGAGGCCCGCGACGGCTACACCCTGACCTGGAACAACACCTCCGCCGGCGACGGGAGCCTGAACCTCGTCGAGGACACCGAGGTGGCCGTGACCGGGTCCGTGGCCTCGCTGACGGGCATCGACATCGCCGCCGGCGCGAACGTGACCGCCGAGAACGCCACCGCCCTCGGCTCGAGCAACGAGATCGTGGTTCGCGAGCACGGCTGGCTGGCCCTGAACGACATCCAGACCAACTTCCCGAGCAGCGTCACGGTCGAAGGCCTGGGCCTCGTGAGCGAGGAAGTCGGCGACGGCGAGCACGAATGGACCGGCGCCACCTACGGCACGAACACCATCCTCAACGCCGACGCCATCCTCGGACTCGAACCGGACACGACCGGCGGCGGGAACCCCGCCAACCATCCGACCCTGGCCGGCCACGGCGAGTGCAACCTCTGGCTGGCCGCCACCGACCTCGACGCCGACTACCCCGGCATCGGGCCGGACGACGGCACCGTCGACGGTCCGGCGTGGGAAGGCGTCTACAAGGGCATCGTGTTTGACGACCGCGTCACCGAAGCCGGCGCGCTGGACACCCTGCTGGCCCAGTCGGCGGGCGGGACGGAAGGGTTCGAGGTCCGCCTCCACCGCGACCAGACCTTCGATTTCGGCGCGGGGGCCCAGGTCGACGCCGACGCCCTCGTGGACGTGACCAACGATCCGATGCCCCAGGGCGTCCATCCGCACTTCGGCTACCCGGCCCCGACGTGGACGCTGGCCGGCACGATGGACGGCACCGCCACCGAGTACCGCCGCAAAGGCACCGAGCCCGTCAAGGCCGCCGACGACCCGGAGGGCGTCAGCCGTCCCGGCACCATGGGGCAGGAGATCCTGGCCTTCAGCGACCAGGAGAACAGCATTCCGTCTGACACGACCCTCACCCTGGACGACGGCATCCTGAGAATCGATACCGCCCAGAAGATCTGGGCCCTCGCCTACGATATGGGCGACCCGACCAACGTTCGCGCCGAACTGAACGTCGAGGCCGACGCCACCCTCGTCCTCGGCACGGAAGACGATCCCCGGACCATGCAGAGCGGCATGACGAACCTCAAGCAAGGCGCCTACCTCTACGTCGCCAGCGACGACGTCTGGACCGCCACGGGACCGTACGGCTTCCGTCCCTTCCCGGTGATGAGCGTCCAGGACGGCGTCAACGTCATCGTGGACGGGTACGACCCGCTCTTCGGTGACGGCAGCCAGGCCGACGATTGGCCGCAGGACGTGGCCCTGAACTACATCATCGCCGACGACGGCGACAAGTGGGCGGATGACCTGCCGCTCGGCAACGGCGCCTTCGCCGTCACGGCCCGCGACGGGAGCGTCTCGTTCGAGCAGTACGACGCCCCCGCCCCGTGGACCATCCGGACCCTGACCGACGACGGCAGCGTCCAGGACGTGACCCTGTCGGCGAGCGCCGGCAACGAGATGACCATCCGGACCGACATCGACCTGCGCAACGGGGACGGCGACGAGCGGGCCACCCTGCACGTCGGCTTCGCGCCCGGCACCGAGCCGTTCGTGCCCGGCGTCGACGACCTCGACTACAGCCAGGCCGGCAGCGGCAGCGTCCGCATCCGCGCCGCCGGCACCGCCTCCACGCACCACCTCGGCGACGTGGTCGTCGAGGGCGGGGAACTCGAGTTCGGCTACAACTATGATGCCGCAGACTACGCCGACTTCGAACCCCTGAGCCCGGACATCGACGGCACGATCACCGTCCGCGACGGCGCCACCCTGACCGTCCAGGGCCGCTACGTCGAGACCATCGCCGACGGCGGGACCGTGAACTACCAGGCCCACCCGCTGCTCTTCGCGGGCGACCTCGGCACGACCCAGATCGTCGAGAACGGCGGCACCCTGGCCCACCGCATGCGGAACGTCACGGACGCCGGCGAGGGCAACAACCTCCAGGAGGTCAGCCAGGCCGTCCGCTTCGAGCAGGGCACCACGACCGATCCGGACGCCCGCACCACCTGGATCGTGGACGAGGAGTTCCGCGGCGCCGACCGCACCGCCTGGGACCCCACCAGCGACACCCAGCATAACTCCGACGGTTACTACTACCCGAACGTGGCCATGGCCGACGCCTACGTCGTCCTGGACACCGAGCACGTCAACCGCAACGCCCTGCACCTGGACCTGGACCTGGCGGGCACCTCCACCCTGACCGGCGACAACGCCAGCCTGACCGGCCTGACCGGCACCGGCACCCTGAACCTGGGCGACCAGGCGGCCGACACCTGGGACGGCGACATCGGCATCGACATCCGCGGCGCGCTGACCTCCGGGACCCTGGTCCTCCAGAACGGCGAGATCGACGTCCACGTTGACCCCGGCAGCGCCCTCGTCCGCGACGAAATGCCCGCCGCCCCGGGCA